>DASYRF010000201.1:0-13185 GCA_036004705.1 Myxococcota bacterium | reverse complement strand
CATCGTCACCGTCGCCGCCGGGGTCCTTCGCCTGGGCGCTCAGCGCCGCCGCGTCGATCCCTTCCGAGGGGCGCGCCACGCGCACCGCGTGCAGCGACCCCAGGTCGAACGGGCGCGTGGAGTTCGTGCCGTCGTCGTCGTAGGCGCCGGCCGCCCCCTGCAGCCGGCGCAGCAGGTCGCGCGCCACGCCGTCGTCCGGCGCCAGATCCAGCGCGGCCTGCAGCTCGACCGCCGCCTTGTCCTCTTCGCCCAGCGTCAGCAGCACCTCGCCGAGCAGCCGCCGCGCCGGCGCGTGCCTCCCGTCCATCCGCACCACGCGCGCCAGCTCGTTGCGCGCGTCGTGGTAGCGCCCTTGCTCACGGTACGCCGACGCCAACAACAGATGCCCGCGAAGGTTGCCGGGGTTGGACAGGAGCCCCTTGTGGCAGGCGTCGGCCGCTTCGTCCGGGCGCCCCGCCCCCAGCAGCGCCTCGGCCAGCTCGACGAACACGCTCGAGCGCGGCTCGCGCTCGAAGCGGCGCCGCAGCTCCAGGATCTGTTGGTCGCGGGAAAGCGTGGACATGCGGGCGCCCGTCGCCGGGAGCGGACGCCCCATCTTAGCAGCCTGTTTTTCGGCGTGCGCGGGCGAGGCTGGTCGGGCTGCGCGGCCATGCCGCCCCCGACGCCGCGAGCCCCTCAGGGATCGACGCGCGCCGCCAGGAAGTCGAGCCCCGCCGGCAACGCCCACCCCGCGTCGCTCTCCAGCCAGACCGGGTCCACGGGCACACAGCCGTCGATCCCCATGTAACAGTGGTCGGCCTCTCCGTCGGTCACCTCGGCGTCGGGCGCCAGCAGCCAGCCGCTCCCGTCCGCCGCCAGGCAGTCGGTGGTCGTGTGCGAGCAGCTGCGCCCGGTGAGCACGTTCAGCTGATCGATCATGCCGGCGTGCGTCCAGCTCCACACGTGGTCGGACTCGCCGTTCACCACGCGGAGCTGGTCGTCGGGCAAGACGCGGTCGCCGGCGAGGCAAGCCGAGTGGTCGCCGCCCCACGACCGCGCGTCGGTGCCGCTGCCGAGCGCCAGCGCGGCGCGAAGGTCCGGCGCGAAGTCCCCGGCCAGCTCCGCCATCCAGGAGCCCTGGCTGTGGCCGGCGCTGACGATGCCCTTCTCACACGCCGCCCGATCGCGCGCGCACAGCACCGCGACCGCGCTGTCGGCGGCCTCCTCGTCGTAGATGCCTTCCGCCTTGGCGCTGAGGTCGCTGCAGGAGAAGCGCAGCCAGTTGTTGTACTCGACGGAGGCGGCGACGAAGCCGGCCTCCGCCGCCTGCTGGATCAAGGCCAGCGCGTACTCCGTCGTGTAAGAGCCGAACGTTCCCACCGTATAGACGAGCACCGGATAATCGCCGGGCTCCGCCGGCTCGCGCCCGACCAGGCCGTACGTGCGCCACTCGCCCGCGCCGGGGCTGAAGCCGGTGTACGTGTCGGTGAAGGCGACGGTGTTGCCGTCGGTCTCGCTTAGCCACGCCTCGAGGTCCGCGGCGTGTTCGCGGCGCCGCGCCCCGCAGGAGGCGGCGAGCGCCAGGACGAGGACCAGGGCGAAGGCTCTGGCCTTGGATCGACCGAGCATGGGGTCTCCCGCGGCGGCCCGCGGTGGAACGGCATTCGGGACGCCTGCGCAGATGCAGAGCAAGGCTCACGCCAGGCGAAAAGCGCAGTCGCGCCGCAGCGCGGTGCCGTGACGGCGCCGCGGCTGCCGTGGGCCCGCGGCAGCGCGCGGGCGGCGGTCGGCCGTGTCAGGGGCGCAGGGGTCGGCGGGCGCAGGGCGCGGCGGCGCCCACGCGCCGTGCGGCGCCACCGGCCGCGGGAATCACAGGCCTGGCCGGCTACTCGGCGACGACCATGAGGTTGCAGCCGACGGTGGGGCGCAGCTCGCAGCGCCAGGCGGGGTCATATTCCTTGCCGTCGGGGGTGGCGTTCACCTCGGTGGTCCACTTGCGACCGGGGCTCTTCGTGACGACGTACCAGACGCCGATGTCGACGGCGGGGAATTTCACGAGACCATCCTTGGCGCTCTTCGCGGAGTCGCCGCAAGCGTCCATCTTGGGCTCGGGGCGGGGCGGGGCGGCCTTCTTCGGCTTCTTGCCCTTCTTGGCGGGCGCGGCGTCGCCGTCGTCGTCGCCGTCGTCGTCGGCGAAGCCGGGCGGGGGCGGGGGCGGCACCACGCCGCGGCAGAGCTTGGCCTCCACGTCGGCGTACGGCTCGCCGTCGGCGTTCGTGATGTGCAGCTCCGCGGGGCCGGTCACGTCGGGCACCTTCCAGGCCTTGAGCTTGGCGACGAAATCCGCGGTGCGGCGCGGCGGCATCGCCGGGGCGTGCACGACGGCGTCGGCGATGGCGGGTGCGGCGGCGTCCTTCGACGTCTTCACCAGGTCGTCGCCGATGGAGATGCTGTCCTTGTCGGCTTCCTTCAGCACGAGTGTCACGGCGAGGATGGCGATCGGGCTCTTGGTGCGGACGGCTTCGGCGGTCAGGCGCACCGCCAGCTTGCGCGAGTCGGGCGGGACCGTCCCCAGCAGCCGCGCCAGCGTGTCGGCGGCGATGGCCCCGCTGTCCGGCCCGGCGGCCAGCAGCAGCTTCACGATCATCGCCACCACCTCGGGCGCGTAGTCCTTGATGAGCTTCTTGGCGATGAGATGGTCGGCCAGACCCACGCCGATGCCGGCGACGGTGGGCGGCACGGGATCGGTCGCGGCCATGCCGGTCAGCGCCGCCTTCACCGCGTCAGGGCCCGCCCTGGCCACGACCGCGTCGATTGTCTTCTTGGCCATGTCGGTCGTCGCCCAGTCCTTGATGTCGGGGATGGCCAGCAGCCCGGCGAGCGCCTCCTTGCGGGTGCCGTTGTCGAACACCATCTCGAACATCTTCGTGGTGGTGATGGTCGGGAAGGGCGTGTGCTTGGCGATCCACTGCGCGGTCTTGGCGCCGTGCTCGGGATCGCCGAGCAGCGGCAGGAAGCGGTTCACGTCCAGCTCGGTGGGCACGCTCTTGGCGAACAGCTCGTCCCAGCGCGTGAGCAGCGTGTCGTAGGCCGGGCCGAGCCGGTCGGGCTCGGAGTGGTCCAGGTAGCGGTTGAGGACGCGGGCGAAGGCGGCGCCGTCGGCGGCGTGCGCGGCGAGCACCTTGAAGAGGCGGTCGCGCTCGTCGGCGTTGATGTCCTTGCTGTCGAGGACGGGGTCGGCGGCGGCGAGGTTCTCGGGGGTGGCCTCCGCCTCGACCTTCTCGATGAGCTTTTGCGGCGTGGGCGGGCCGCAACCGCCGCCGCACAGCGCGAGCAGGAGCGCGGCGCCGGCGAGCGCGGCTCCGGCAGCGGCAACTTCGGCGGCGGCAGCGGCAGTGCGGCGCGAGGGTCGAGGCTGCGTCATGGGGTCTCCTTGCTCAGGCGGTGACGCCCGCGCGGTGGGCGATCACTTCGGCGAGCACGCGCAAGCCCGCGACGAGGTCCTCGTCGCGCGTGTGCTCCTCGGGAGTATGACTCTTGCCGCCGACCGACGGCACGAACACCATCGCGGCGGGCACGACCGGGGCGAGCTTGAGCGCGTCGTGCACGGCGCCGGAGTTCATGCGCCGGGTGCGGAGCCCGAGCGCGCGCGCGGTCTGCTCCACGACGGCGACGTACGCGGGGTCGAGCGCGGCCGGGTCGACGTGCTGGCGATCGGCGGTCTCGACGCGCAAGCCGCGAGCGGCGGCGGTGGCGGCGGCGGCCGCGCGCAGGTCGGCCACCAGCGCCTCTAGCGCGGCGGGGTCGGGGGCGCGCACGTCCACGCCGAGGCGCGCCGTCCCGGGGATCTGGTTGAAGCCGCCCGGCTCCGTGTGCACCCAGCCCACGGTGGCGACCGCGCCGGCGGCGTCGGCGCGCGCCCGCCGCTCGGTGGCGAGGATGAAGTCGGCGGCGCCAGCGAGGGCGTCGAGGCGCAGCCCCATCGGCGTGGTGCCGGCGTGGTTGGCGTCGCCGCCGAAGGTGACGGTGAGCTGGTGCAGGCCGCAGATGCGCTCGACGACGCCGATCTGGTCGCCGGCGCGCTCGAGCACGCCGCCTTGCTCCACGTGCAGCTCGACGTACGACTCGAAGCGCGCGGGGCCGGGGCGGGCGAGGCGATCGGGGTCCCCGTACGCCGCGGCCACGGCCTCGCGCATCGTCACGCCGGCGCCGTCGCGCAGGGCCAGTGCGTCGGCGAGCAGGAGGCGCCCCGAGGCGGCGGCCGAGCCGAGCGTGCCCAAAGGAAAGCGCGAGCCCTCCTCGCCGGTGAAGCAGGCGAGCTCCACGGGGTGGCGCGTTCGTGTGCCGGCGGCGCGCAGCGCGCGCAGGACTTCGAGCGCGGCGAGCACGCCGACGGGTCCGTCGTAGGCGCCGGCGCGCGGCACGGTGTCGAGGTGCGAGCCCGCGGCGGTGGCGGGGCGGTCGGACGCGCCCAGACGCCCGTAGACGTTGCCGACGGCATCGATGGTGACGGTGGCGCCGGCGGCGCGCAGATCCTCCACGAGCAGGCCGCGCGCCTCGGTGTCGGCGGGACCGAGCGCCGGGCGGTCGATGGCGCCGTCGGGGCCGCTCTGGCCGATGCGGCGGTAGCGGGCCAGATCGGCCAGCAGGCGCTCGGGTCGGAGGTGCTCCACGAGGCCCATTTGCGCGGGACCTTTCCATAGGTCCAGGGCCGATTGCAACGCCGCGGCGCGCGGCGCGCCGGAGGTCACTTGATCTCGTCGATCTTCTTGCGGACGTACGCCGCGTCCTTGGCGCCGGGCTTGAGCCGCGTGTAGGCGTCCAGCTCCTTCTCGGCGGCGTCCTTCTTGCCCATGGCGGCGTAGAGCAGCGCAAGACCGCGGTGCGGATCGGCGTAGCTCGGGTCGGCGCGTGCCGCCTTCTTGAACGCGGTGACCGCGCCGGTCTTGTTGCCCTTGAGGAAGAGCTTGTTCGCGTCCTCGAAGAGCTTGCGGGCGGCGGCGGGGTCGCCGGCCTTAGCCGTCGCAGTCTTGGGCTCTTTGGGCTCCTTGGGCTCGGCCGCCGTCCTTGGCTCCTTGGGCTCCTTGGGCGCCGCGGTCTTGGGCTCCTTGGGCTCTTTGGGCGCCGCGGTCTTGGGCTCCTTGGGCTCTTTCGGCTCCTTCGGCTCCTTGGGCGCGGCGGTTGCCGCGACGGCCGAGTCGGGGGCGGCCGTTTCCGCAGCGGTGTCGGGTGCGCCCGTTTCCGCGGCGGCGGTCTCGGCACCCGTCGCCGGTGCCGCGCTCTCGGCGCCGCCGGTGCTGGGCGTGTACTCCGCGCCCGTACGCGGCGGAGCGCTCGTTGCGGCGATGGTCGACCCGTCTCCGCTCCCGCCGCTGCCGTCCTTGTCGCCACCCGAGAGCGCGACGATCAGAATCACCAGCAAGACGACCGCCGCGCCGCCACCCGCGGCGTAGAGCTTCCAGGGTCGCGCGCCCGCGGCGCCCGCCGAGACGGGCACCGGGAGTATCGACACCGGTTGCGGCGTCTCGCTCGGACTTGCGCCCTCGGGCGGCGATTCGAAGAGCGGCTCGCCCGCCGGCAGCACGAGGCGCTTGTTGGCCGGCTCGGTCTTGACGCTCAGCCAATCGTCGTCGGTGCCGCCGGCCGCCCCACCCGCACCACCCGCGCCGGCGCGCTGGCTCGCGAAGTCCTCCCACGCCGCGTCGTCGTCCTCCGGCGGCCCGCCCGCGCCGGCCGCGGCGGCCGGGAGCGGCGGCAGCGCGCTCTCCTCCGCCACGCCGCTCTGCGGCGGAAGCTTGCCCTTGGCGCGAACGCCGGTGGGTCCTTCCTCTACCGGCTCGTCGTCTGCGCCTGGCCCGCCCGGCGGGGCGGTGGCCGCACCGCCGCCGCCGCGCGGCGGCGCCGGCGGCGGGAGCTTCACCGGCTTGGAGTCGTCGGCGCGCGGCGCCGACCCGGGCGCTGGCAGCGGCGGGAGCTTCACCGGTTTCGACTCGTCGCGCGCCGGGGCCGCGCTCGGCGGCCGCGGAGGTGGAAGGCTCACGGGCTTCGATTCGTCGCGCGCCGGCAGCGCCCCGCCAGGTCCCGGAAGCGGGAGCTTCACCGGCTTGGAGTCGTCGGCGCGCGCGCCCAGCGAGGCCAGCGGTGACGTCAGCGGTTTCGGTAGGCCCGCCGTCGGCCGGCCCAGCGGCGGCTTTGCGCCCGGCGGCGGAAGGGTCGGCAGCTTCAGCGCCTTGGCCGCGCCCGGCGCCGCCGTTGCGCCCGCCGGCTTCGGCGCCGCCGCCTTGCCAAGCGCCGCGACCTTCACGCTGTCGGCGCCCGGCGTCTTGGGCTCGGTTCCCGGCATGCGGAACACGCCGTGGCGCATCATCTCGAACAACGCCTGCTGCACCGACTCCAGCTCCATGCCCGTGGAGCGCGCCATGGCCTCGGCGTTCTCCCCGCGTAGCACCGCGCGCACCACCGGGGCGATCTTCACCGGCGCCGCCGTCCGATACGCGTCGGCGAGCAGCGGATCCTTCTCCAGCTTGCCGGCCGGCGCCAGCGCGTGGACCTTCACCGCCTCGAAGAACTCCTGGTTGCGCGTGCAGGCCGCGCGCAGCACGTCCTCCAGCTTGCCCAGCTCGGCGCCGCCATCGCCGGCCGCGTCGTCGTCGCCGCCCGCGCCGCCCGCGCCGGTCCCGCCGGCATCCGGCTCGAAACGGAAGGACTGCCACTCGCTCGCCACGATGCGGGGCAGCGCGTCGATTCCGTCCGCGCGCTCCTTGCCCGACAGCTTCGCCGACACCAGCATCTCGCCGCGCAGCGACAGCACCGCCGTCTGCCCCGGCGCGGACGTCATCACCAGGCGGCCGCTGCGCTTGGCGGCGCGCAGGATGCGCAGCACGCCCAGCACGCCCGTGTCTGTGACCTTGCCGGTGACCGTCCCGCTGGCCGCGTCGCTCAACCGCTGCAACAGCTTGCGCCCCGGGTCGAGCGCCTCTTCGATGGCGCGCACCACGTTCTGCAAGTGCGGGTCCTTGTCGAGGTAGCGGTTCGGCTTGACCCCGAGCTCCTCCAGCTTGTGCGGGACGACGCCCTTGTTCGTGAAGAAGAAGACGGTCGTCTCGCGCAGAAGGAAGTCCTGCCGCAGCCGCGCCAGCAGCCACCAGCCGTCGCCGTCGGGCATGATGACGTCGGTGATGATGACGTCGGGCAAGTCGCGGCGCGCCGCCGCCAGCCCCTCTGCGCCGGTGTGGGCAGTGGTGACCTTGAAGCCGTGGCGCCCGAGGTAGATCTCGAAGAGCCGCAGCACCGTGCGGTCGTCGTCCACCAGCAGCACGCGGGGCTCCTCGCCGGTGGGTCCGAGCGCCACGCGCTGGACGGGCTTGGAGGAAGGGCCCTCCACGCCTGCTGCTGCTGCGGCGGCGGCGGGGAGCGGGGTGGGCGTGCGCGGTCCGTCGGCGGAGCGCAGCGTCGCCTTCCACCCCGGCGACCCGCACAGCAGATTCAACGCCTCGTCGCCGGCCAGCGCTCCGATCCTCGCACGCGTCACCGCGCCCTTGTCGACGACCACCTCGCCGGACTCGCCCTCGCGGCGCACGTCGAGCGTGCCGCTGCCCTTGTTCTTCTCGAGCTCGCCGATGGCCTCGACCACCGGGCCGGCGCCACCGTCGCCGAGCGCCTCGGCGCCCCAGGGGCGGCCCTCGAGCAGCGCGTCGATGCGCCGGGCGAACGCCTCCCCGTCGACGGCCTGGTCGATGACGTCGGCGGCGCCGGTGCGGAAGAGCTCGGCGCGCCAGTAGACGCCTTCGTCCCGGCCTACGGCGGCCACCGGCACCATCTGCGTGAGGCCGCTGGCGCGCAGCTGGCCCATCACCTCTACGCCGCCGAGCGAAGACATGCCGAGGTCGACCACGACCAGATCGGGCGACAGCTCCTGCACGCGCGCCATCACCTTCGCCGGGTCGGTGCAGGTGGCGACCTCGAAGCGCTCCGCGTCGGCGAGCGCTCGGCGCCCGCGGCTGCACAGCCCCTCTTCGGCTCCCACGAGCAGGACGGTAGCCTTGCTCATCCGGTCATCATCTCCAGGCCCTCCCCCGCGCGACAAGCGCATTTTGACCGAGTGTGGTCGTTTCTGCCAAGGGTAAGGGGCCGGCGGAAGAGGCTTGGGCGGGCGGCGGCGGCGGCGGGCGGCGGCGGCGGCGGCGGCGCACGGCGCGGCCCCCGTTCCGGCGCGGACGTTAGACCAGCGCGTCGCGGCGACGCGCTACGGGCAGTCGGTCGGCAGCTCGAGGTAGCCGCCGCCGGCGATCTCGATCTGCACGCACGAGTCGGCGCCGGACGCGTCAGTGCGTGCGAGCGTGCCGGTGATACGGCCGTCGGGATCGATGAGCAGGTCGCCCGTCTCGTCCGGGGCGACGCTGGTGGCGGCGTCGTCCCATATATAAAGGAGGTGTATGGCGGCGCCGCGCAGGGCGACCGACGAGAGATCCTCGTCGAGCGTGCTCCCGTCCATCCAGCGGGCCGCGTAGGTGCCGGTCCAGGCGCCGCCCGTCTCGACCACGAACGACCCGGTGGCGTCGACGATGGCGGTGTCGGGGTCGTCGTCGGTGTAGGCGAGTGTCCAGCTGCCGTCGTCGAGGAGCTCGGCGCGCTCCGTGCGGACCGTGTTGCCCTCCGGCTCGGTGAGCCAGGTCAGGGTCATGCTCGCCGGGCCAATCACCAGCTCCACCTCGTAGCTGCGCGCGCGCCCGTCGGCATAGGTCAGCGTCTCGAGGTAGCGCGCCCCCAGCGCGGCGCCCGTGGCGGGGTCGAGCTGGAAGGCGCCGTCCTGCACGCGCAGGGCAAGCGGCGCGTCCTCGGACTTGGCCAGGACGAAGGCGGCGGTGGCGCGGTCGTAGGTCCCGCTCACCAGGCCGTCGGCGCTCACGTAGCTGCCGTCGGCGGCGCTGTCGGCCTCGAGGGCGGCGCGCGTGGCGACGGGCTCGCCGGCGCGCTCGGGCGCCAGCGCGTTGCCGGCGGCGGCGCCCACTTCGACGTGCTCGCCGGTGCAGCCCCCGGCGAGCGCTGCCGCGCCGAGCGCGGCGAGCGCGGCAAGCGCGATCCAGAGGAGGTGCGTCGGCTGGAGGAGGGGGTTTCGTCGTTCGGAGCGGATAGCCATGACGGATCCAGGGGCGGCGCGGGCGATTCTAGCAAGACTCACGCCAGTCCAGGAGTAGGTCCGTTCGAGGGGTTACCGCGTACTTGGCCCGAGGGGATCGGCGCAATTGCGCCATGCGCGCCTGCTTTGCGCCATAGTACCATCGCCTCGAATGTCGGTCGCGGGCCAAGCGGTGCTGGACCTGGCGCGCGCCTACCTGGGCGCGCACTCGAAAGTGAAGGTGGCGCCCTACGCCGCGCCGGATCTGGTCTCCAACGTGGTGGCCACGTGCGGCGTGGGCCTGGAGCACCTCGCCGGCGAGCAGCTCGTGGCGGCGGGGGACGTGGCCGAGGGGCGCCTTCCGTACGTCGTACTGCTGAGCGACCGCCGCGTCGCCGGACGCGCGCAGGAGCGGCTGTTCGACGTGCCGCTCGCCGAGATCGCACACGTCGAGGTCCGGCGGGCGGTCCTCAGCGGGGGCGCGCTGTGGCTGCACGGCGCGGGGCGCGTGCACGACGCGTCGATGCCCGGCCTGAGCGAGCCGTTGGGCGCGCTCATCGCGACGCTGTGCCAGACGCCGCCGCACGCGCGGGTGCCGGTGCCGGTTCCGCCGTGCGCGCCGGGGCCCGAGGATCCGACGGGCGCGGCCGGCGCGTTGCGCGCGCTGGATCGTCCTGCGCCGCGCGTGGAAACGCTGCTGCGGCTCGTGGAGGCGCGGGCGCGCGCCGGGCGGCTGGCGCCCGAGGCGGGCGCGGACCTCTGCTGGCGGCTCATGCTCTTCTACCGCGCCGCGTACGGCGGGCGCGGCATGACCGACGGGCGGTGGCTGAGCCCGCTGACGGCGGCGGACCTGGCGCAGGCGTTCGTCTGGATCCTCGGGGCGCCACTGCGCGACGCCTGGGAGGCCGGCGGCCGCGCGCTCGACTTCAGCCTCGCGCGCAGCGGGCAAAGCGGCGCCAACGCGGCGGCGGCGGTGAGCAGCGCGGTGGGGCTCCTGGCGCTCGCGTTCGTGGGTGTCGGCTGGGTGAGCGTGCCCGGCCGCGGGGTGCCAGCGATGGTGCGCGTGCTGCTGCGGGACATTCCCGGCGCGTCGCGCTTCCTGCTGCTGGCGCCGACGGGTCGCCCGCTGCACCTGGAGGCACCTGGGATGGTGCAGGGCATCCACGACGCGCTGGCCAAGGCGGAGCTGATGCTGCTGGTGCGGCGCTGCGTGTGGGGCTGGGAGCCGCCGCCCGCCGAGCTCGTCGCGCGCCCCGCCGCGGAGGTGATGGCGGCGCTGCGCGAAGCGCTGCCCGGCGTGGACTTGGCCCCGCTCGCCGCCCACCTCCAGTGACCGGCGCGCCGCCTACAGACCGAACTTCTCGATGCGGTAGCGGAGCGTCGCGCGCGTCAGCCCGAGCAGCTTCGCCGCGCGCGTCTTGTTGAAGCGCGCCTGCTCGAGCGCTTGCTGCACGAAGCTCTTCTCCACGGCTTCGAGGTCGATGCCTTCCGTTGGCAGCAGGTACGCGCCGCCCGGACTGCGCCCCCCGCCGGTGGCGGACGGGGCCGTGCCGCCGCTCCCGGCCGCGCCGTCCGGACCGCCGAGGCCCTGTCCGATCGGCCGCAGGTGCGCCGGGCCGACCACGTCGTCCTTGCAGAGGATCACCGCGCGCTCCAGCAGGTTCTCCAGCTCACGAACGTTGCCCTCCCAGCGCTGGCGCAGGAGCCACTCTTCGGCGGCGGCGGAGATGCCGGCGATGCGCTTGCCCATCTCACGGGCGAAGCGGTCCAGGAACGTGCGCGCGAGCAGCAGTACGTCCTCGCCGCGGTCGCGCAGCGGCGGCAGCTCGATGGGGAAGACGTTCACGCGGTAGTACAGGTCGCGGCGGAACTTGCCGGCGGCGACGAGCGCCTCCAGGTTGGCGTTGGTGGCGCACAGGATGCGCACGTCGGCGCGCAGCGCCTGGTTTCCGCCGAGACGGCGGAACTCGCGCTCCTGGATGGCGCGCAGGATCTTCGCCTGTAGGCCCATGTCCATGTCGCCGATTTCGTCGAGGAAGAGCGTGCCGCCCTGCGCCGCCTCGAAGCGGCCGATCTTGCGCTCGACGGCGCCGGTGTAGGCCCCGCGCTCCGAGCCGAAGAGCTCCGATTCCAGCAGCCCCTCGGGGATGGCGGCGCAGTTGAGCGCGACGAAAGGGCCGGCGGCGCGCCGCGAGTTGTAGTGGAGGGCGCGGGCGATGAGCTCCTTGCCGGTGCCGGACTCGCCGAGCACGAGAACGGTGGTCTCGGCGCGCGAGACCTCGCCGCACAGCTCCAGCGCGCGCACCATGCCGGGCGACTGCCCGATGATGGACTTGAAGTTGAAGCGACGCTCCAGCTCCTCGCGCAGGATGCGGTTCTGGCGGCGGAGCTGGTTGGCCTCGAGGGCGCGCGCCACCGTGAGGCGCAGCGCGTCCTCCTCGAAGGGCTTCGTCACGTAGTCGTAGGCGCCGCGCTTCATGGAGTCGACGGCGCTCTCGATGCTGCCGAAGGCGGTGATGACGATGACGGGAAGGTCGGGCTGGTCTTTCTTCAGCGCGGTCAGTAGGGCGCGGCCGTCGAGCGCCGGCATGCGCAGGTCGGTGAGCACGACGGCGGGCGGGTCGGCGGCGATCATCTCCAGCGCGGCCTTGCCGTCGGCGGCGGTGCGCACGGGGCGGCCGAGGTCGGACAGCACGATGGACATGAGCTTGCGGTAGCGCTCCTCGTCCTCGACGATCAGGATGTCATCGGCCATGGGGGCTCCTCGGGTCGGCGGCGCCTGCGGGGGCGGCCGCGGGGGCGGACAGGTAGACGCGTATGCGCACGCCGGGGCGCCGGGCGCCCGCGGCGGCGGGCTGGATTTCGAGCCGCCCGCCGTGCGCGAGGGCGATCTTCTTCACCACGGCGAGGCCGAGGCCGGAGCCGTTGACCTTGGTGGTGAAGAAGGGCTCGCCGGCGCGGGCGGCGGCGTCGGGCGGGAAGCCGGGCCCGTCGTCCTCGACCTCGACGTACCCGTCGCCGGCGCGCAGCGTGATGCGGCGCGCGCCGGCCTCGGCGGCGTTGCGCGCCAGGTTCAGGAGGGCCTGGTGGACGAGGTCGGCGTCGGCGTCGGTCGTCGCGGGCGCCGCGGCGCGCGGCGCGGGCGGGGACGTTTGGCCGGCGATCGCCGTCACGAGGGCGGGAGCGGGAACCGCAGCGGGAACGGGAGCGTTGACGATGACGCCGTCGGGGGCGTCGAAGCGCGCGGCGGCGTCGGCGCAGAGGGCGGCGAGGTCCACCGGGCCTCGCACCGGATCGCGCGGGCGCGCGAAGCGCAGGAACTCGGTGAGGATGCGGTCGAGGCGGCGGACCTCGTCGGCGATGAAGCCCAGCGCCTCGTGCCGCTGCGCGGGCGTACGCCCCTCGTTGGCGGCGACCTGTGCTGACGACAGGATGATGCCGAGCGGATTGCGCAGCTCGTGCGCCACGACGGACGTGAACTGGCCGAGTGTGGCGAGGTGCTCGCGGCGCGCCAGCTCCACCGCGGCGGCGCGTACGGCCTCGCGCGAGCGCTCCAGCGCGCGCAGCATCTCGTTGAACGACCGCGCCAGGCCGGCGACCTCGTCGGCGCCGCGCGCCTCCACCTCTGACGACAGGTCGCCGCGCGCCACGCGGTCGGTGGCGGCTTCCAGCTTGCGCAGCGGACGCACGATCGTGGCGGCGAAGAGGGCGGCGGCGGCCGCGGCAACGCCGAAGAGGAGCAGCGTCACCAGCAGCACGGCGCGGCGGATGCGCGCGAGGGACGCGCGCGCGGCGGCGAGGGAGAACGTCGCGTCGACCTCGCCGACGGCCGCCGGCGCCGCGGCGCCCGGGGCGTCTGCGTCTGCGGTGGCGGGCGGGGCGCCTTCGCCGGGGAAGGCGGGCTCGGCCTCACGGCTGGCGACCGGGACGCTCACGTTGAAGGCCGCCTCGCCAGGGCGGGGGGCGAGCGCGCCCAGCTCCGCGCCGCCCGCGCCGCGGACGCGCGCCGACACGACGCCCTCGTCGACGCCGAAGCCGCCGAGCCGCGCGGCGATCTCCGCGCGGTCCTCCAGCACCACCGCGATGTA
>DASYRF010000200.1:0-8939 GCA_036004705.1 Myxococcota bacterium | reverse complement strand
AATGGGCCGCGCACCAGGCTGCCGCCTGCGCGACGGTGGACTGCAGCATGGTCGGCTGCCTGACCGTCGTGGTGTGTCCGTCGACCTCGCCAGGCTGCGTCAGCGGTCAGTGCATGTAATCTCCCGTGCGGCGTACCGGGCGCGACGGGTGGACCGGTGTACGCGGATCGACGTGCGGGCGCTCGGGCGCTCAGTCCCAGGTCCAGGAGACGGCTAGCCAGCTCGGGTCGACGTGCTCGTCGACGACGAAGGGCTCTTCGGTTGCTCCGGGCGCTTTGGCGGACTTTCCCGACTTGCCGGCCGCGGCGGGGACGGTGGGCGCGGGCGGCGGCGCGGCGCACGGGTCCTCGAGCCGCAGCGCGAGGACGGGGAGCGTCTCGTCGGCGCCGGTGCCCTTGCCGAAGTCGGCGCCGGTGAAGGGCGCGCTCGACCATACGTAGCCGCGCACGTTGCGGCAGCGGCCGCGCCAGATGGGGAAGAAGACGAGCGCGCGGCGGTGAGGCAGCTTCACGGCGTAAGCCTTCTCCCCGAAGGCGGCGGTGGCGAAATCGCCGGACAGGGCGAGCCCGCCGGAGGGGTCGGGCGTGATGGCGCCGTCGATGATCGCGTGCGCGAGGCGCTCCGGGATGCCTTCCTTGCGCGCGGCGAGGGTGCGATGGCGCTGCACGCACGCGGCGGCGCCCGAGGCGACGCACAGGCCGCCGGGGCCGGCGAGGCCTGCACCGGGGGCGGAGGCACAGGCCTTCTCCGCTTCATCGAGGCAGGCGAGCACGCCGCGATCGCTGGCGCGGCAGCGCGCCACGAAGCCCACCTCGTCGGCGGGCGCGTCGGGCGGCGCGGCGACGCGGTACGCGTCGTACAGCGCCTTGCACTCCGCGGCGGCCGGCGGCGCGTCGGGCGAGGCGCTCTTGGTGCGAGTGCCCGCCCCGGCCGACGTGCTCGTCGCGGCTTCGTCCGACCCCGTGGCCGCGCCGCCGGACCCGCCCCTGCCGGCGCACGCGACGGCACCGACGGCCAGCCAGGCGGCGGCGGCGAGGAGCACGGTTCTCACCCGGCGTATTGTACGCGCTCGGCGACCAGGCGCTCGAGGCCTCTCCAGGCGCACACCAGCCAGCGGGCCCGGCCACCGTTCGGCCCCGCCGTTCAGGCGCGCGGCCGGCGCCAGACGAGCGTGTAGCGCCAGAGCAGCTGCTCGCGCACGAGCGCGCCGGGCAGGAGCTCGGCGGCCACGGCGCGCCCACCCAACCTGTCCTGCAACGGCGTCGTCGTCCACTCGCCGGGCTGCGTGGCGTCTCGGCGGAAACACTCGCCGCGGCCGTCCAGGCGCAGCTCGTCATGCTGGAGCCCGCGACCAGCGCGGACTTCGTGAAGGCACATCGCCGGTTTCGCAAGGTGACGGGGGCTGGTACCGTGACGCGGGAGGCAACCGCATGGCCGCACGACGCGTGGCAGGGGGAGCGGGGGCAGGGGCCGGTGCGCGCGCCGCGCGGAGGACGCTGCCTGCCCTGGCCGCCGTCGCGCTGCTCGCGGCGGGGTGCGGGCCGAGGGAGGAGCCGGCGCCGGACGGCGGCGGGAGCTGTGACACGTGCCCCGCCGACGGGATGGCGGAGTGCCAGGCGGACACGACGGACGTGCTGCGCACGTGCGCGCCCGGCGCCGACGGTTGCTTGCGGTGGGAGGCGGCGCGGTGCCTCACGGGCGACCTGTGCGAGGCGGGCGCGTGCATCCCGTGCACCGGCGAGGCGGGGACCTTCTCGGGGCGGACGCTGCTAGTGGACGGCGAGACGCGCTACTACTACCTGCACGTGCCGGCGGCGTACGACTGCAGCGCGCCGTGGCCGCTGCTGATGGACCACCATGGCACGGCCGGGCCGCCCGCGCCCGAGGAGGCCTGGGCGCTGAGCGACGCCGTCGCCGCGGCCGACCGCGAGGGGTACATCCTGGTGCGGCCGCGCTCGCGCTCCAGCCTGGAGAACGGCTACCAGATCTATAGATGGGACCAGAACACCGGCGACCCGCAGCGGAACCTGGAATACGTGCTGGCGCTGCTGGACGACCTGAAGCTGCGCTACCGCATCGACCCGGCGCGCACGTACGTGTCGGGCTTCTCGTCGGGCACCAACCAGACGAGCACCGTGCTGGCGGACGCGCTGAGCCCGTTCAAGGGGTACGGCTTCTTCGGCGGCGGCGCGTGGAGCGTGGACGCGGTGCCGGCGTCGGCCGCGACGGCGCGTTTCTTCCTGACGTCGGGGTATCGCGACTACATGCGCAGCTATCACTACAACCTGGTGGCGCTGCTCGACGCGGCGGGCGTGCCAGACGCGCAGCGGCTGGTGCGCGACACCGACAGCGGCCACGACCTCTACGGCTGGATGTACGACGAGATGTGGCCGTTCCTCGACCGCGGCGAGCGACCGCCGGCGGGCGCGCTCGCGTCCGGCTGGACGGAAGAGCCGCTGCCCGCGGCCGTGTCGCTGAACGCCGGCGTGGTGCTCGCCGGCGGGGACCTCGTGGCCGGCGGCGCGGACGCGACGTTGATGCGCCGCAGCGCCGCGACCGGCGCCTGGAGCGCGCTGAGCGTGGCGGGGACGACGTCGTTCGCCAGCGAAGGGTTCGCGGGGGTGTGCGTGACGGCCGGCGGCTTCGGACTGGCCACGGGGAACGGGCTGCAGGCGACGACGGCCGACGGCGGGGACACGTGGGCGTTCGGCGCGGTGCCGGACGTCAGCACCTCGCCGTTCGGCTACATGACGCTGGAAGCGGCGGGCTGCGCGGGGGCGACCGCCACGACGGGCGGCTACTGGTCGGGCGCGTCCACGAATGACGGCGCGGCCTGGACCGACGTGACGTTCGACTACCCGTACGGGCGCGCCATGGTCGTGTCGTTGCGCGCGGCGCCGTGGGGAACCTGGGTGGCCACCGGCTACTACGCGTACCTGGGGCGCTCGGACGACGGCGTCACGTTCAGCGACGAGACGGCGCCCGCGGGCATCGAGTGGCTCAACGACGCGGCGCCCATCGGCGCGGCCACGTGGATCGTCGTCGCCGAGAAGGGCCAGGTCGTGCGCTCGGACGACGACGGCGTGACCTGGACGCTGGTGCGCCCGGGCCCGGGCGACGACCTCTACGCCGTGGCGTTCCGCGACGACACGACCGGCCTCGCGGTGGGACGGCGGGGCGCGGCGCTGTTGACGGCCGACGGCGGCGCGACCTGGACGGACGTGGGCGCCGGCGTGGACCGTTACCTCGCCGACGTACACTGGCTCGCCGACGGAACGGCGCTGGTGCTGGGCGGTGGCGCGGCGGCGCTGCGTTTCGATCCCGGGATCTGATCCTGGACCGGCGCCGCGTCCTTCGGCGCCCGGGCTGTACGCGCTCGGCCGCGTCGGGGCGGCGGCGCCGCGATTCGATTGCGTGGTCCGATTTCTTCCGCGGTCCGATTTCTTCCGTGGTCCGATTTCTTCCGCGGTCCGATTTCTTCCGCGGTCCGATCCTTGTCTTGCGGTCCGATTTCTTCCGCGGCGGCGCGCCGCGTCCTACCGCCAGTCGGTCCCGCCGTCGTCGTCCAGCTCGCCGCTGCCGAGCGCGTCGATGCCACCTTTGACGTGCGTGCCGGAGGCGCGCACGTCGCCGCTGCCGCGCAGGATGAAGGCCTTGCCGCGTGCCTCGACGCTGGAGTCCGACAGCGAGACGTCCCCCGAACCGAGGACGCGCGCGCCGACCGCCGCGCGGATGGTCGTGCCTTCGACGTCCACGTCGCCGCTTCCGGCGAGGTGAATGCCGTCGCCGGCGGCCACGATCACGCTGTCGGCGATCGTGACGTTGCACGAGCCGAGGACCGACACGCCGTCGCCCTTCGACTTGATGTATTTGCGCTCGACGCGCACGTCGTTAGAGCCCGTGCAGCGGATGGGCCCCGACAGCGACAGCCCCGCGGGCAGGACCTCGCCGGCAGCGAGCGCCGGCCCGTCGTCCGGCGCGCCCGCGCCGTCCGCTCCGTCCGCGTCCTCGTCGGCGTCGCCGTCCCCGCCGGCGCCGGTGTCGTCGCCCGCGCCGTCCCAGAGCCGCGCCACCGCCGAGCCCGCGAACGCGAAAGCCCACAGCCCCAGTCCGCCCAGAATCGCCAGCCCCAGCCAGCCACCGTTTCCAAGACGAGTCACGTTCACGCGACCTCCTCCATGTCCGCTTCCGGACGGTCCCCCGCCGGAAAGCCATGTGTGAAGGCCGACGCCGCAAGCCCCGTGCCCGGCGAAAGCGCCCGTTCCCGGACGCGCCCCGAATCCGGTCCTACTTCTTCGCGGTCTCAGGCGGCGGGGCGGCGGGCGAGGACGAAGAACATGGGCGTGAAGATACGGCGCTCGCCGGCGGCGACGAGCGCGTCGGCGGCGCGGCACAGGAAGCGGTGCACCTCGCCGGCGCCGCGCGGCGCCACGCGCACGAGCTCCAGCGCGTCGACGAGCAACTGCGTGGCACGGCGGCCGGCGGGCGAGTTGCGCAGCCCCGTGAAGGACGGCGCGTGCGCCGACAACGGCAGGTACCAAGGCGTCTCGGCGTCGCAGTCGTCCACCATGTCGCGCGTCTCGGCGACCTCCAGGCCGGCTTCACCGAGCGCGCGCAGCACCTCGCCCGTGGGCACCAGGTCGGGGAGGGCGTCGCCCTCCTCGATGCCCTTCTTGATGGCGCGCGCGGCCGCGTCGGCCGGGTCGTAGCGGTCGGTCATGCACCACTCGTAGGAGACGAACGGCGCGCCGGGGCGGAGCACGCGCGCGATCTCGGCGAACACCGCGCGCCGCTCCGGGGCGTGGCAGGTCGCCTCGATGGCGAACGCCGCGTCGAACGACGCGTCTTCGAACGGCATGGCCAGGAAGTCGCCCTTCACCAGCTCGCACAGGTGCCCGAGGCCGGCGCGCTCGTTGTGCGCGCGCCCGCGCGTCACCTGGTAATCGTTGTTGTTGATGCCGACCACGCGCGCGCCGCAGAAGCGCGCGATGGCGCGCATGGGACCGCCGACGCCGCAGCCGACGTCGAGCACCTTCATGCCGGGCCGCAGCCCGAGGCGCAGCGCCACGTGATGCTCGTGGCGGACCATCGACGCCTCGAAGCTCTCGCCGCGCGTGCGCGGGGCGAAATGGAACGACTGCCCCCAGCCGTTCTCGTAGAAGTCCGTGACGAGGTCGTAGTAGTCGTTCACCAGGCGCGCATAGTCGGCCTTGCGCGCGGCCACGCCGCCGCCCTGGTCGTCGGCGAAAAGGCCCAGGTAGCCGCGGGCGCGCGCGGCCACGTCGTCGCCGCGCACGCCGGTGCGCGCGGCGCGCGCGAGGCTCGGCCGCTCGGAGGTCTCGGGGGTGAGGTTCATGCTTCGTCCTCCGCGCGATCGGCCCGGGCCAGCGCCCACAGCGGGAAAATCTTCAGGTAGTTGTCGTAGTGGATGGCGCAGGTCTTGTTGAACATGCCGGCGATGTGCTCGGCGGGCCAGGTCCCGTCGGGGCGCTGGCGCGCTTCGAGGAAGGCAACGCCGCGGCGCACCGCCTCGCTGCGCGCTCGCCCGGCGCGCAAGAGCGCCAGCACGGCCCAAGCGGTCATGACGGCCTGGCCGTCGGCGGCCTGGACGTAGGCGCGCGCGCGGCAGCTCTCGGCGGTCTCGCCCCAGCCGCCGTCGGGGCGCTGGTGCGCCACCAGGAAGTCGGCGGCGCGCGCCAGCGCCGGGTGCGACGCGGGCAGGCCGGCGGCGCGTAGGCCCCAGACGCCGAACCAAGTGCCGTAGGTGAAGCAGACGCCCCACGACCCTTCCCAGGAGCCGTCCGCTCGCTGCGACGCGAGCATGAAGTCGCGCCCGCGCGCGACGGCGCGCTGCACCTCCGCGCCGCGCACGCCGGGAAAGCGCGTGCGGAAGGCGGCGAGGGCCTGCACGCAAGCCGACGTGCACTCCACGTAGGAGTAGTCGATCATGATGTCGGCGAAGCAGTCGGACGGGTTGAGCAGCTCGAGCCAGCGCGGGCCGCGCGTGCGCTCGTAGGTCGCCCAGCCGCCGTCGTCGTTCTGCATGGAGAGGATGACGTCGGCGGCGTCGGCGAGGCGCGGCGCGGAGATCGGATCGGCGACGAGCGGCTCCAGCAGCAGCGACGCCTTCAGCCCTTCGGCGGTGCAGTCACTGATGGGCCAGCCATGGGCGCGCGTGGAGAAGGGCCAGCCGCCGCGCGAGCGGTGGCGGTACCAGCGCTCGTGCTCGGAGACGTTCTCCAGCACCTGGTTGGACTCGATGAAGCGGTGCGCGCCGGCCAGGAGCGAACCGGCGCCTCCGGCGGGTCCGGCGGGTCCGGCGGGTCCGGCGGCTCCGGCGGCGGCGGCTCCGACGCGCCCGGTGGCGAGGGCGGCCTGCGCGGCGAAGGCCGTGTCCCAGAGCTCGGACGAGTTGTAGCCCTGCATCTTCACGCCGTCGGCGGCGCGCCAGAGGTAGTCGGGCAAGCGCTCCAGGTGGCGGCGCAGCTCCGGGCCGCCGGGCGCGGCGAAGTGCCAGGCGAGCGTGTTGAAGAGCTTGTTCACGGGGCCGATGCAGATGTAGTCGGTGGCGCGGTCCTCGGCGCGGACATGGTCGAGCACGTGGGCCAGCGCACGGGCGCGCAGCGCGGCGGGGTGAACGCGCTCGTAGACGCCCAGGGCTCGGTTGACGGCGCGCATCAGCGGAGAGTGCGGGACGTAGCGATCGGTGGGCGAGCACGCGTCGCGCGCGGCCCGCCAATCGATCGCCTCCCAGCGCTCGCCGTCCCAGAGCTCTTCGCGCACGGCGGCAGTGAGCGGGTCGGCCGCCACGGTGGCGCGCCGGCCGTAGAGGTACGACATCGGCAGGTAGACCATGCGGCAGTGGCACCACAGGCGCGACGGATGGATCGGCAGCGCCTCGGGCAGCAGCCACAGCTCGGGCGGGACGGGGTGCAACCCTTCCCAGTCGTACAGACCGAAGACGGCGAGCGCGAACTTCCCCCAGGCGGCCGAAGCGCGCGGGCCGCCGTGCGCGCGCAGGAAGGCGCGGGCGCGCTCGAGCGCCGCGTCGGCGGCGGCGGCGCCGAGGAACCGCAGCGCCACGTAGGAGAGCAGCGTGGTGAAGACGTGGCTGTGGCCCTCGACGTGCAGCCCCCAGCCGCCGTCGCCGTTCTGGTGGGCGCGGAAGTAGCGCTCCATGCCGGCGCGCGTGTCTCCGTCGAGCGCGAAGCCGACGGTGCGCGCGGTGGCGACGAAGATCGGCAGCAGGAACATCGGGCCGCCGTAGTCGCCTTTCCAGCCGCCCGTGGCCGGGTCCTGCGTGGCGCCCAGGTGCGCCAGCGCGGCGCCGACGGGATCGGCCAGCCGTTCGTGCGTGCGCACGCCGGCGCCGGCGGCCGCGCCACCGGCGGCAGCGGCCGTGGCGGTCGACCAGGGGGCTGTGATCTCGGGGCTCATGGCGCTCCTCTGCGTTCGTCGCCCTGGGCGTCGCGGGCGCCACGGACGTCGCGCATGTCGCGGGCGTCACGTGCGTCACGGCTGTCGGTCGCGGTGCGTGCCTCGCGGCTGGCCAACGGGTGGGCGGGCGTGCTCTGGGCGCGGTAGGCCCGGCGCAACGCGCCCGGCAGGATCGACGCCACCGGCCAGCGGATCCATTCGCGCAGCAATCCCAGCGCCGCGGGGAACGCGCGCCAGCCGCGCGCGGTGCCGCGCACGAGCTCCAGCGCCAGGGCGTTGAAGGCGCCGCGGAACTGGTCGGGGCGCGTCTCGGCGCAGGCGAGGATGCGCATCGTCCGCTGCCGCTCCGCGTCGCTGGCGCGCCAGAGGCGGTAGACGGCCGCGCGGATGGCCACGCCGCTCGGGTCACGCCGCGTGAGCGCTTGATAAAGCCCGCAGGCGAGCAGCTCGGGCACGTAGCTCTCCGCCTCGCGCTCTCGGCCGTAGTCTTCCACGTCGCCGCCGGCGGCGACGCGCTCGGCGTCGACAATCCCCAAGCTCATGCCGGCCGCGGTCATCGGATGAAAGTAGCCGACGGCGTCGCCGGCCAGCGCCACGGCCCCACGTCCGTAGTGCGCGCGCGGCCGGAAGGCGATGCCGGCCCACGCCACGCGCCGCTCGTCGAGCGCGGCGCGGAACGCCGGCAGGACCTGCGCCGGAAGCACCGGAGAGAACGCGCCCCAGAGCGCCGCGGCATCCCGGCGCGGCCGACCGTCGGCGCCGTGCGGGACGTCGAGGCAGGCGCGCGCGCGGTCGGGGCCGATGCGGTACATCAGCACCGGGCCGGGGCCGCCGAGCACGACGTGGCCGTATCCCTCGAAGGGAAGCGTCACGCCGCGCAGCTCCACGCCGGCCATCGACGACATCGGGTTGGCGTCGTCGGCGAAGCCGAGCGCGCGCCGGACGACCGAGGTGCGGCCGTCGGCGCCGACGATGCGCGCCGCCTCGACCGTCACGGCCGCGCCGGCGTGGCCGTTCGACTTTTCTTCGTAGGTGAGGCGCCCGTCTTCGACCGCGGTGACGCGCGCGCCGGGCCGGAAGTCCACGCCAGGGTGCGCGCAGGCGCGCGCACGCACCAGCGCGACCAGCGCGTGGTGCTCGATGGACGCGCCGCGCAGCCCGTCGGGGTAGGGCAGCACCACCGGGTCGGAGCCGTCGTCGGGAAAGACGGCGAAGCCGCGCCCTGCGGTCGGCCCCTCGCCGTCGGCGAGCACGTCCACCCCCAGCCGCGCGAGCGCGTCGACGCCCGGCGGATGGAGCCATTCGCCGGCGAGGCGCGTCGCCGCGGCCGGGTTCGCCTCCAGCAGCAGCACGCGCGCGCCGCGGCGCGCGAACGCCAGGGCCGCGGCCGCGCCGACCGGACCGCCGCCGACGACGGCGGCGTCGTAGCGCGCGCCGCTCACGCCGTCGCGTCGGCCGCCACCGCCGCCGCCGCCCCGAAGTGGCGGCCGAAGAGCCGCCCC
>DASYRF010000199.1:0-4279 GCA_036004705.1 Myxococcota bacterium | reverse complement strand
GGCGGCGGCGGCGGCAGCGGCGGCGGCGGGATCCATGGCGTCGGGCACGACGACCGGCAGCTTCAGCCCCTGCTTGCTCGGCGTCTGCTCCGCCCACGTCGGGCTTGGCTGCAGCGGCGCGCGCGCCGCCCGCGCCATGCCGCCCTTCAGCTCGATGGGCTGGTCGGCCTTCAGCGCCGCGCGGATGTCCGCCCCGAGCTTGGCGCGCGCCGCCGTGTCGGGCAGCACCTTTCCCGTGTCTTGCACGTAGGCGGCCAGCTCCGTCGCGCCCACGCGCTGCCCGCGGCTGTAGAGGAACGCCGTCAGGTCCTCGTACATCTGCGCCGCCGTCTGGTAGCGGTCGTCCGCCTCGGGCGCCAGCGCGGCACTCAGGATGAGATCCAAATCCGGCGGCAGCCCCGGTACGCGCTCGGTGATGGGCGTGACCTGCCCGCGCGGGATGCGGTCCAGGTCCACGGGCTTCTGCGGCGAGCTGTAGTACGGTCCCACGCCGGCGATCGCCTTGTAGAGCACCGCCCCCAGCCCGAAGATGTCGGCGCGGTGGTCCACCGCCTGCCCGGTCGCCTGCTCCGGCGCCATGTAGGCGAACTTCCCCTTCACCTCGCCGAAGTCCGACACCTGCACCATGCCCAGGGCCTTGGCCACGCCGAAGTCGGCGACCTTCACCTCCCCCTCGACCGACAGCAGGATGTTCTGCGGCGATACGTCGCGGTGGACGATGCCGAGCGGCTGCCCGTCGGCGCCGCGCCGCCGGTGCGCGTAGTCCAGCCCCTTCGCCGACTCCGCCACCAGGTAGCAGCACAGCTCCACCGGCAGCTGCGTCTCCGCCGCCTGCGCGCGCTTCTGCAGGCGTGCCAGGTTCAGCCCGTGGACGTACTCCATCGCCATGAAGTAGTTGTTGCCGCTCTTGCCTAGGTCGAAGACCTGCACGATGTTCGCCTGCGACAGCGCCACGGTGATCGACGCCTCGCGCAGGAACATCTCGGCGAACCCCGCGTTCACGGCGAGGTGCGGCAGGATGCGCTTGATGGCGACGATCTTCTCGAACCCCGCGACGCCCACCGAGCGGGCGCGGAAGACCTCCGCCATGCCGCCGCGCCCGATGCGCTCCAGCAGCTGGTATTTGCCGTCGGCGAGCGACTGCTCTTCCGGCGGAACGGCGGGGTCGACGGGTGCGGTCATGCGTGACGCAGGTGCGCCGAGCGCCACATTCTAGTCCAACAGGCGCGCTAGGACGAAAGCGGGCGTGAGGCCGCCCGCCGCCACCGCGACGGTCTTGCGGCGCGAGGTCTCGCCCGCGCTGACCCGCACGGCTCCGCGCGGCACACCCAGGAGCGCCGCGCACAGGCGCACCAGCGCGTCGTTGGCGGCGCCGTCCACGGGCGGCGCCGCCAGCGCCACCTTCACGCGCCCGTCGTGCACCCCCATGACGCGCGTCTTGGACGCGCGCGGCGCCACTAGCACGTCGACCAGCACGCCCGCGCCCCCGGGCGCCGCCCGCACCGGGCCCCGCTCGCCGTCCCTCATGCCCCGCCTCCCTCCCGCGCCGGCGGCGCCGGCCGCGCGCCGAAGATCGCCGTCCCCACGCGCACACGCGTGGCGCCCTCCGCGACGGCGGCCTCGAAATCGGCGCTCATCCCCATGGACAGCTCGGCCAGCGCCGCACCGGTGCGCGCCGCCTCGCGGTCGCGCAGCGCGCGCAGCCGCGCGAAGTAGGGGCGAGCCGCCTCGGCCGTGTCGACCGCCGGCGGGATGGCCATCAGGCCCAGCACCCGCACGCGCGCCTCGGCGAGGGCCTGGTCGAGCAGCGCCGCCAGCGCCCCGTCGGGAACACCGCCCTTCTGCGGCTCGTCGCCGACGTTCACCTGGATGAGGACGTCTTGCGCCACCGGTGTGCCCCCTTCGCTGCGCGGCGCGCCCGGCGCCCTCGTGAGGCCGCGCACGCGCGCGGCGACGGCTTCGAGCAGGCGCGCCGAATCGACCGTCTCGACCACCTGGGCGATCCCTACCACGAGCCGCGCCTTGTTGGTCTGCAGCCGCCCGATGAAGTGCCAGCGAGCACCCGGCGCGTGCGTCGCGCCGGCCTTGTCGCGCAGCTCCTGCGCGTAGTTCTCGCCGAAGTCCCGCGCGCCCGCCGCCCATGCCGCCTCCACGGCAGCGGCGGGCTGCGTCTTGGACACGGCCACGAGCGTCACCGCTTCCGGGGCGCGACCCGCGCGGCGCGCCGCGTCGTCCACGCGTGCGCGCACCTCACGCCAGCGCGCGCCGATGGCGGCTGCGTCCGCCGCCGCCGCCGCCGCCGCCGCGTCCGCCGCGCCGGTGGGGCCGGGCACGCTCACTGCGCCTCGGGCACGGGCGGCCAGGTCGCCCCCGCGCGCGCCAGCGCCTCCACCACTTCGCACAGCGGCAGCCCCACGACGTTGGCCCACGCCCCGTGCAGCGCGCGCACGAACGCCGCGTAGACGCCCTGCACGGCGTAGGCGCCCGCCTTGTCGCGCCACTCCCCCGTCGCCAGATAGCCGTCGATCTCGGCCGGGCGCATGGGCCGCACTTCCACGTCGGTTCGGACGACTGCGGTCTCGCGCAGGCGCGCCAGCCCGGGCGCCCCTCCCGCCTCCCACAGCGAGTAGGCCGTCAGCACCATGTGCGTGCGCCCCGCGAGCGCCTCCAGCATGCGCCGTGCGTCGGCAGCGTCTTGCGGCTTGCCCAGCACCTCCATGGCGCCCGTCACCACCACGGTGTCGGCGCCCAGCACTAGTGCGCCCGGCGGCGCGTCCGCGCGGCGCGCCACCGCTTCCGCCTTGGCGTCCGCCAGTCGCCGCGCGTAGGCCTCCGGCCCCTCGTCGGCGCGCAGTCCCTCGTCCACTGCGGCGGGCATCACGTGCACCTGCACGCCCACCGACTCGAGCAGCTCCTTGCGCCGGGGAGAGGCGCTCGCCAGCCAAAGCGTTCGCATGCCTCCTTATAACCCGGGGGCCCGTGCGCGCGGCGAGTACGCCGTGCTCCGATCGAGCTCGGGGGCCCGTGCGCGCGGCGAGTACGCCGTGCTCCGATGCCCCCGGACCCCGTCGGCGGGGCGGCCAAGCCGCCTCTTCCGCCTCCGCCCCCCGGACCCCGTCGGCGGGGCGGCGAAGCCGCCTCTTCCGCCTCCGCCCCCGGACCGCGGCCGACGCGCCGCTGCAATTGACACTCGCGGGGCGGCGCCCCTACGCTGCTCCCCCATGCAAGGGATACCGGGGCCCGTGGTGGCCACCGCGCTGGCAGCGGGCCTGTCGCTCAGCGGCTACTGCTCGTGCCCGGACAACCACGTCGTGCCCATCAACCGGCGCCCCGACCTCAACGCCCCGACCGTCAGCGCGGTGAGCGTCGGCCCCTGCGACACGGGCATCCCGCCCAGCGACGTCAGCCCCACGCAGCCCATCGCCATCGTCTTCAGCGAGCGCATGGACCCGGCCACGCTGAGCGCGGAGACCGTGCTGGTGGTGGCGGGGGAGGTCGACGAGACCTTCCTGTCCGACGTGAACAACCCGCCCCTGAGCGAGTCGCGACGCGCGCTGGTCGCGCCCGCGACGCTCGCCCTCAGCCCGGACGGCTCGACGCTCACCTACACGCTCACCGCGCCGCTCGCGGGTCTGTCGCTCTACACGCTCGTCGTGAGCGAGGACGTGCGCGACGTCAACGGCGCGCCGCTCGTCGACGCCCTCGGCCAGGCCGGCGCTTTCACCTGCCAGTTCTACACCGCGGACGCCGGCAGCGGCCCGCCGTTGGCGTCGCTGCTGAACCCGCCCCCCGGGGCCACCGTGGGGGTACCGCCGAACATCCGCGCCGTCGTCGTCGGCTTCTCCGAGCCCGTGATGCAAGTGGGTCCGTCGTCGTTCCGCGTCACCGACGCGACCGACGCGCCGGTGGCGGGCCTGGTGGGCGCCAGCGACCCCGCTTGCAGCGGCGCCGAGCCGCTCACCTGCTTCGCCTACGTCTTCTCCGCGACGCTCGCCGTCTCCACCGAGTTCACGATCCTGCTGACGTCCGACATCACCGACAACGACGGCAACCCGCTCGCCGAGACGAGCTTCACGTTCACGACCGCGGACACCGTCGACACGTCGCCGCCGGTGATCACCAACGTCGCCGTCACGCCGGGCGAAGACACGGCCACGGTGCGCTGGGACACCGACGAGCCGTCGACCTCGCTGGTTCACTGGGCGCAAGGCGCCGGCCTCCCCGCCGCCTCGCTCACGATGGCGTCGACCGGCGCGCCGGGCGTCGCCGCCGGCGCCGG
>DASYRF010000198.1:0-3010 GCA_036004705.1 Myxococcota bacterium | reverse complement strand
CTCCTGGGCGGGTTCGCCTGGGGGGCGTGGTTCATCTGGTCGACGGTCAAGGAGTCGATGGAGGACCGCAAGCGTCCGGCGGCGAGCAAGACGAAGCACGACGCCGCGCTGTCGGACTGGGACGGCGAGGCGCCGTTCACGTGCGGCGGCGTGGACGAGGTCAAGCTGAAGGGCGTGAAGGCGAAGCTCGACGGGCAGACGGCGGTGACGGTCAACGCCAACTGCCGCCTGGAGCTGGTCGACGTGGAGATCGACGCCGACGTCGCCGTGCTGGCGCGCGGCAACGGCGTGGTGACGGTGAAGGGCGGGCGCCTCGCCGGGGCCAAGTCGGCCGTCGTCGCCGAGGCCAACGCCACGGTCACCGGCAAGGGGGTCGAGGTGTCGGGGGCGACGCACGCCTCGGGGCACGCGCGCATCGACGTGAAATGAGCCGTGCTGAGCGCGGCGCGTGCCTAGAAGCGCGCCGCCACGGCCGCGCCGGCGTAGTCGTAGTTCACGCGGATGACGAGCCCGAGCTTCAGGTTGTCGACGACGAGCAGGGCGAAGGCCACGGCGGCCACGCTGCCGACGCCGACGAACGCGCCGGACAGCGCGGCGCTGGTCTTGCCGCGCCGGGCGATGCGCGCGGCGTCGCGCACGTCGCCGGACGTGTCGAGCGGGGCGTCGTTGAAGGCGTTCTGCAGCGCCATCGTGCGCGCGCCGAAGATGGCGCCGGCGACGAGCAACGCGGCGGCGCCGCCGGCGACGCCCCAGGTCACCGGCAGGATGACGCCCGGCACTTCGCCGCGCGCCGACGGTGCCGGGGGCGCGGTCGCGGCCGCCGCTGCGCCGTGTGGACCGGGTGCAGGGTGCGCCGCCGGCGTCTCGGTGGGCGCGGGGGCAGGCGCAGGCGCGAGCGGCGGAGGCGCAGGCGCCGCCAGCAGCGGGGCGATGGCGGCGCCGTAATCCGCGGCGTCGCCCGGCGCGGCGACCGGCACGTCGGTGCTGCCGGCTGTGGATCCGTCGGCGCCGCGGTAGACCGTGAGGTGCACGGCCTTGCCGCCGCCGGCGCCCGCGTCCAGGCGCGCGACCACGATGAAGTCGGCTCCCGTCGACTCGGCGATGTGGCGGACGCAGGCAGGCTGCGCCACCGGGCACCCCAGTACGGCCGCCGCTTCGTCGAGGCCGGTCTTGGACGCGACCACGGTATGGCCGGCCTTGACCAATGCGGCGCGCAGCGCTTCGTCCGCCTTCAGCGCGGCGGCGTCCGCCCCGGCGTCGGGGGCCGGCACCATGAGCTTCGCCGCGTGGGCCGTCCCGCCGCCCAGGAGCAGCAGCGCGGCGGCCGCCAGCGCTGCCGCCGCCGTCCCCGTCGGCGCGGCCATCGCCATCGCCATCGCCATCGCCACCGGCGCCGGCGCTTCCTTCGTCGCGTTCGGTCGAGCTTTCATGATCGCCTCACATGCACGTGCCGCCGACGCACTGCAGGCCCATGCCGCCGCAGTCGCCGCTGTTCAGGCATTCGACGCACTGGCCGTCCGTGTCACACAGGGGCCGCGTCGGGTCGATGGTCGCGCATTGCGGCGGGTCGGCGCTGCACGGCGCGCAGCTCATGTTCGCGCACACCGGGAGCGTCGGGTCGGTGCAGTCGCCGGGGCCGGCGCAGCCGGCGCCTCCGCCCGAATCGAGCGCCGTCCCCGAGTCGACGGCGCCCGCGCCCGAGTCGACCGCCCCGGCGCCTGAATCGGACGGCCCGTTCCCCGCGTCGGTCGCCTTGGGCACCACGCAGAGCCCGTCGGCGCACGCACACCCGCCGGTCGCGCAGCCCGGCGCGGTGGTGCAGTCGGACGCCGCCTTGCAGCGGTACGGGTCGAGGCGGCTGTCGTCGAAGCATCCGGCCGCCGCCGCCGCCGCCGCCAGCCCGGCCAGCGCCAGGGCCGCCGTCGCGACTGTCACCGCTGGCGGCGCTTCCGCCGTCTTCAGGCCAACGCGCATCGAGAGCTCCTTGGGCTAGGCCGCCGATCGAGCGCCATGATACCACCAGCCGCCCGCGCGCCGCCTGCCGCGCTCAAGGGCTGCGGTAGGGCGCGCCGCCGCGCGCCGCCTGCCGCGCTCAAGGGGTGCGGTAGGGCGCGCCGGCGCGCGGGCTACGCAGGGCGCGCGCCAGGAGCGTCAGCGCCACGTCGAGGAACGCTTCGGGGTCGAGCACGCCTCCGAGCAGATGCGTCTGCCCGGCGCGCGTCAGCAGGCGCTCGTCCCATGTCGCCGCCGGCGCGCCGCCGCGAAGCTCGCCCGCGAGCCGGGTGAAATTCGCGGCGCGGCTCGGCTCGAGCGGCTTTCCCCCACGGCCCGCGCCATAGGCGATCTCGCGTTCGCGCAGCGCAATGGGCGGCAGCCCCGCCGCGTAGACGTGAAGGAACGGCTCGAAGTCGTGCGTCTCGCGCGTCGACTTCGTCTCCACGTTGCGCGACAGCAGGATGCCGCCGGTGAGGACCGCCTTGCCGAGGCTCAGCTGCCGCTCCTTCTTCACGACGGTCTCCGTGCCGCTGCGGAAGGCGGTGCCGCGAAGCAGCAGCTCCACCGTTGCCAGCGGCGCCTCCAGCGCGCGCCCGTCGCGGGTCGTCACCGCCAGCGCGTCCCGCTCGACGTGCGCCGTGCGCGCCACCACGCGGGCGTGGTCGTCCTCCAGCTCGAAGCCGGCGAGCACCAAGGGCGCGAAGCCCGCGGCGTCGAGCGCCGCCGCCGCCAGCGCCGCGTCGCCGCCGTCGCCGAACGTGCAGACGACGCGCGGCCCGGGCCCGCGCGCGCGGCTGCGCGCCTCCAGCAGCGTGAGGCCGGTGGCCGCCGCCAGGCGCGCGGCGCGCGGCTCGGCCTCGCCGTCGAACTGCTGGATGGCCACGACGTGCATCCTGCCAGCGTGCGCCGCGCCGCGCCGCGCGTCCAGGTACGGGGCGTGGCGTGGCGGGGCGAGGCGGGGCGGGGCGGGGCGGGGCGAGGCGTGGCGGGGCGAGGCGGGGCGGGGCGGGGCGGG
>DASYRF010000197.1:0-41812 GCA_036004705.1 Myxococcota bacterium | reverse complement strand
ACGTCGGTCAGCAGCGAGCCGAAAGCGGCCTGGATGGCGGCGGCGGCGGCCGCGTCGGCGGTGTCGCTGGCGGGCTCGAGGTTGGCGAAGTAGTTGGCCGCGTCGCGCAGCTCGGCGGTGCTCCCCGCGGGCGCGCCGGCGAGCGCGAGCACCGAGGCGGCGGTCGGGGCCGTCGCGCCGGCGCCGGGGAAGGCCACGATCGTCAGGGGGCGGTCGCTCTCCGACATGAGCAGCACGTCCGCCAGGTGCGGCTGGACGGCGTCCTGGAAGGTGGTGACGCAGGCGGTGCCGGCGCCGGCGGGCGCCCACGCGCCGCTCTGCGCGTAGCCGTGCAGCGCCTGCATCGTCGCGGAGCCGATGCCGCTCACGGCCGCGACGGCGGCGAGCGTCGCGTAGGGGCGCGCCGCCACCATCGCGGCGGCGGGGGCGGCGGTGATTCCGTGCGCGGTGAGCTGAGCGGACGTGGCGCCGTTCGCGATCTCGAGCGCGGTCTGCGCGGTGGCCTCGTCGAACGCCACGCCGTCGAACGTGCCGGCGAGCGCGGGCGCGGCGTCGCCGGCGTCGTGCATCTCGGCGAACCACACGTCCGCGTAGTCGCGCAGCGCGCCGAGCGCGACCACGCCCACGTACGCCACCGGGCCCATCGCCGTGACGCTCGCGAAGGGGCGGCGCGCCACGAGGTTCTGCGCGGCGCGCGACTCGAGCGCGGCCCCGACGTCGAGCTCCTCGACCGTCGCGTTGTTCACGCCCCAGACGACGGCCTCGGACTCCCAGCCGCGGAAGAGGACGCCCTCTACCGTCTCGGCGGCCGGGGCGGGGTGAGCGTGCGCGTAGGCGATGAGCTGGTCGAAGGCGAGGGCACCCACGTAGGGGATCGCGTCGAGCTCGGCGACGTCGTCGAAGAAGTTGTCGTCGGCCGTCAGCGTGACGCCGTCGGCGCCGGCGCGGTGGGCGGCGATGTTCGCGGCGGCGCGGCTGTCGAGGCCGGCGTCCTCGTCGAGCACCGCCGTGCTCGTGCCAGGGTAGTTCACGACGTCCAGCACCAGCGCGGCGTCGCCCGTAGAAATGGTCAGCGCGGCGTCCGCGTCCCCTACGTTCCAGGCCTCGGCGCAGCCGGGCGCGGTCAGGACCAGCGCAAACAACGAAACGGCAAGACAAGCGAAGCGGGACATGGGCCTCCTGGGGTCGTCGATGGCGATCACGCCCACCCGCCTTCGCAAGCGACGTGCCGCGGCGCCGCTACCCCCGCCGCCGCGGAACCACGGGGGAAAGCGACAAGCCCTCTTGCACCGACGCCAGTATCTTATTGCGTTCATGCAACACCCGTTGCGTTGCTGCAGGAGACGTTTAGTGGACCGCTGCCTCGGCGGACGCTTCGCCGGGCCTGCGGCTTGCACCCGACCTCGGCACGGGCCGGACGTCAGTTTCTCCACGGCCCGCCGGAGGACGAATGAAGCGATACGCGGTGGCGGGACTGGGGTTCGCTTGGATCCTGGGATTGCCGGCCTGCCAGGGCTGCGGCTCGCGCAACGGCGTGAGCGACGGAGCGGCGGGGAACGACGCAGCCGCGACGGACGGCGGCGGCGGCGGTGGCGGCGATGCGGGCGACTCGGGCGCGGCGACCGACGCAGGCGGCACCAGCGCCGACTCGGGCGCGGGGAACGCGCTGGCGGAGTGGTGCGCCACCGTGGCCGCCGGCGCGTGCGGCGTGATCTTCTCTTGCTGCGACGCCGCGGCGCAGGCGGACAACGGCGGCAGCGAAGCCGCCTGCGAGTCGATGCTGGTGACGGACTGCATGGGCTCGGGGATCGGCGGGCCGCTGGCGGCCGGGACCACGGTGCTCGATCCGGCGCGGCTCGCGGACTGCGATGCCCAGCTCACGGCGCTCGCCGCCAGCTGCGACATCGACGTCAACTCCGTCCTCTTCCTGACCTGCCTGCGCGCGTTCGTCGGCCAGCAGCCCGAAGGTGGCACGTGCACAGTGCTCAGCGACCTGGAGTGGCTGGAGTGCGCGGACGGCACTTGCGTGGGCGGCACCTGCCAGCCGTGGCTGCAGTCGGGCGACGACTGCGTGGGCGTGGCGGGGCAGCAGTGCGACCTCGTGACGCTGCGCTGTATCGACGACGGCCTCGGCGGCGGCACGTGCGGCGCGCCGCTCGCCGACGGCACCGCCTGCATCAACGACGAGGCCTGCGTCTCCCTCTACTGTGATCCCGCCACGTCGCAGTGCGCGCCCAGCTCCGGCACGCTCGTCTGCAACAGCTTCTGAGGCGCCCCACGGCGCGACGAGCGTCGCCTCGCGCCGGTGCTCGACCTTCTACATGAAAGACCGCGCGCCCCCCGCCGTGCTCGTTGCGCAGTCGAGACGACCTGATGAACCGGGCGAGCCGGTGCTGCTCACGAGGGTGGGGTGCGGCCACCCCATGAAGCGGTGCAGGCCGCCCGCCTTCACGCCGCCGCCGCTCGTCCAGCGTAGGCGCCGGGGGCGGCGCGGGTCACTGCGCGACGAAACGGTAGACGGTGCCCTGGGCGTAGTCGGCGACGTAGAGCTCGCCGCGGGCGTCCTCGCCGAGCGTGCTCACCCCCGACAGGCCGCCCAGCCCGGCCGTCAGGTCCATCTCGTTCGTGACGGCGCCGGCGGCGGCGTCCCAGACGAACGTGCGGACGAAGGCGCTGCAGTAGTCGGCGTAGAAGTAAGTGCCGCTCCAGCCGGGGAGCGCGCAGCCGCGGTAGACGAACCCGCCGATGACCGAGCAGCCCTCCCCGTGGCTGTAGACCAGCGCCGGCGGCACCGTGCCGGTGCACGAGCCGTCGAAGTCGGCGCTGCCCTCGCAGAGGTCCCAGCCGAGGTTCGCGCCCGCGCCGGCGCCCACGCCCCCCGGCGGCGCGGCGGGGAGGACGTCCACTTCCTCCCAGTCGTCCTGGCCGACGTCGCCGACGTAGAGGTCGCCGGTGGCGCGGTCGAAGGAGAAGCGCCACGGGTTGCGCACGCCGTACAGCCAGATCTCCGGCGCGGCGCCCGGCGTCGCGACGAAGGGGTTGTCGGCGGGGGCGGCGCCCGTCGCCGGATCGACGCGCAGGATCTTGCCGAGCCGCTCGCCGAGGTCCTGGCCGCGCCCGCCCGGGTCGCCGCCGGAGCCGCCGTCGCCGAGCGCCACGTACAGGTACCCGTCCGGCCCGAATGCGAGCTGCCCGCCGTTGTGGTTCGCGTAAGGCTGGTTCACGCGCAAGAGCTCGCGCTCCGTGGCGGCGTCGGCCATGTCGGGGTCGTCGCAGACGGCGTACTCCGCCACGACCGTGTTGCCGGCGTTGTTCGTGAAGTCGGCGTAGAAGAGGCCGGTCGCGGCGAAGTCAGGCGGGAAGGCCAGCGACAGCAGCCCCTGCTCCCCGCAGCAGCTCACGCGCGACCTCAGATCCAGGAACGGCCGTTCGAGCAGCACGCCGTCGCGCAGCAGGCGCACCGTGCCGCGTTGCTCCACCACGAACAGCCGCGTCACGTCGCCGGGCGGCGCGCCGACCCACACCGGGCTGTCGAGCCCGCCCGCGACCTCCTCGAGCGCCAGCGCCGGGACCCCGGGCGCCGGCGTCACGCCGTCGCACAGCGCGGCTGGGTCCACGAACGTCACCGGCAGGCCGGCGTCGGCGGGACACGGGGCGGGCTTCCCGCAGTGGCAGGCGGCGACCAGCGCCACCGCCGCCGCCAGGGCCAGCGCACCGGGCGCGGCCGCGCCCGTGCCCGCCGCCCGGGTCACGCCTCCGCCAGCGCCTTGTCCACCAGCGGCTTCAGCTCGCCCGCGGCGTGCATCTCGCGCACGATGTCGCACCCGCCCACGAACTGCCCCCCCACGTAGAGCTGCGGGATCGTGGGCCAGTTGGAGTACTTCTTCACGCCTTCGCGCACCGCCATGTCCTCCAGGACGTTCACCGCCTTGAAGGGCACGCCCAGCTCCTTGAGCACCGCCACCGTCGCCGCGGAGAAGCCGCATTGCGGGAAGGTCGGCGTCCCCTTCATGAAGATGACCACCTTGTTGGACTTCACGGTCTCGTCGATCGTCTTCTGCACTTCGTCGCTCACGTTGCCTCCTGCTCGTTCGTTAGATGCGTGGCGCGGCCGTCAGGTTGCGCTCGTGGTGAGCTGCAGCGCGTGGATGCGGCTGCGCATGGCCTCGCCCAGCGCCCCGTACACGGCCTGATGCTGCTGCACGCGCGTCAGCCCGGCGAACTGCGGGGCCGTCACCGTGGCGCTGAAATGCTCGCCATCGCCCGCTTCGTCCACCACCGCGACGCGCGCGCCGGGCAAGCCCTTCTCGATCAGCGTCTTGATCTCCTCGGCCTTGATCATCGTTTCCGTCCTCGTCCCCGCCGCCGAGCCTAGCCCGCCCGGACGCTGCCGAGAAGGGGAAGTTACCCTTGGGTCCGGCCCGTCGTTTCCGCTATGTTACGCCCTTCCATGGCCCTCGGCTCCCTCGGCTTCTGGATCGTCTTCAACGCGGCCGTCTTGGTGCTCCTGGGCATCGACCTGATCGTCTTCAACAAGCGGCCGCACGAGGTGTCGGCGCGGGAGGCGGCCATCTGGTCGGCCGTCTTCGTCACGCTCTCCCTCAGCTTCAACGCCTACATCTGGTGGTACGGCGTGCGCACCGGCACCGGGAACACCAAGGCGCTGGAGTTCCTGACCGGCTACCTGATCGAGTACTCGCTTTCGGTCGACAACCTGTTCGTCTTCCTGGTCATCTTCTCCTACTTCCGCGTGCCCTCGAACATGCAGCACCGCGTGCTCTTCTGGGGCATCCTGGGCGCCCTCGTCTTCCGCGGCGCCTTCATCTTCGCCGGGACCGCGCTGCTGAACCGGTTCCAGTGGGTGATGTTGCTGTTCGGTGGGCTGCTCATCGTCACGGGCGGGCGCATGCTCTTCTCCGGCGACGACGACTCGGTGGAGCCGGAGAAGAACCCGGTCTTGCGCCTGCTGCGCCGCGTGCTGCCGACGACGACGAACTACCACGGCTCGAAGTTCACGGCGATGGAGGCCGGCCGCCGCGTGGCGACCCCGCTCCTGATCGTGCTCGTGGTGATCGAGACGACCGACATCGTCTTCGCGCTCGACTCCATTCCCGCCGTCTTCGCCATCAGCAAGGACAACTTCATCGTCTACACGTCCAACGTGTGCGCGATCCTCGGGCTGCGCGCGCTGTATTTCCTGCTGCAGAACATGATGGGGAAATTCCGCTACCTCAAGCCGGCACTGGCGCTGGTGCTGCTCTTCATCGGCGTGAAGATGGTCATCGAGTGGGACTACTTCGGCGTGCACATTCCGATCGGCGTTTCGCTCGGCGTCGTGGGCGGCATGCTCGCCGCGGGCGTGGCCATGTCGCTGCTGAACCCCGCGCCCGAGGCGCCGTCGCCGGGCGTCGCGGTCGGCGAGCAGTCGGACGCGGACGCGCAGAAGACCGCCCAGGCGGTGGCCGCCGCCATGGTCGGAGCCATCGACGAGTCGCTCTCCGACCCCGCCAAGCCCAAGGACGGCGATGCCAAGGCGGAGCCACGTCCGCCCGAAGAGACGATGGACGGCGACGTGTAGTGCTCCACGGGCGCGCGCCGGCGCGCGGCGCGCGGCGATGCTTGCTGCTCCGCCGTCTAGGCGGTCAGGATGCCGCGGCGCTCGAAGACGGCGCCCATGAGTCCGCCGCCGGCGCGCACGGCGTCGCCGAAGGTGCTGAGCGCGGCGTGGCGTTCCGCAGCGAGCGGGCCGTCGGAGAGGGCGCCCAGGTTCTGGGCCAGCTCGGCGCGGCTGCGCGTGCCGCACAGCACCAGGCTCACGTGCGGGTTTCCCAGCACGAAGCGATAACACTCCGGCGCGGTCGGCGGGGGCACCCGCGCGGCGTCCCATCCGGCGGGAGCCTGCAACAGCTTGCCCCAGCGTGTCGCCGTGTAGGCGACGACGGCGGGGTCGTGCGGCGCGAGGTGCGGGAAGACGTCTCGCTCGGCGCCGCGGTGCGCGGCGTTGTAGCGGATCATCAGCACGTCGAGGCGCCCCTCGCGCGCCAGCCGGCCGGCGCGCTCGCGGTCGTGCGTCGACACGGCCGAAAAGCGGATGGCCCCCTCTTGTTTCAGCGCGTCGAGCACGTCGAGCATGCGTGGCGCCACCGCGTACTCGCCGCGCACCCAGAACAGGTGGAAGACGTCCACCTGGTCGATACCGAGCGTCTTGCGAATGGAGCGCGCGGCGCGGCGCGCGAGAAACGGCAGCGCGAAGTTCGCGCCGGAGGCGAGCACCACGCGGTCGCGGTGGCGCCGCAGCACGCGCCGCACGGCGTCGGTGATTTCGCCGGGCAGGCGGCTGTACCAGAGCACGTAGTTCATCCCGTGCTCGATCGCCTCCTCGACGTCGCGGGCCGAGATGCCGAAGTTCAGGCTCAGCCCGAGGCGCGCCACGCGCAACCCGGTGCGGCCCAGCGTCGCGCGCGCGAAGGGCGTGTCGGGAATGGGCGGGAGCGGCGCGGCGCCGGAGGGGGAGGCGGGGGCGGCCATGTCCGTTCCGTCTAAGCACGCTCCGCGCGGGGCGCAAGGGGAGTTGCCTCGATTTCGTGCGCCGCCAGCAGCGCGGCGGCGCGCCGCCGCTCGGCGCGGGTGAGGAACGCCACCGCCACCAGGATGAACCCGAGCGACGCCCAGTCCTGCGGCTTGGGGTACTTCCCGCCGTACACCACGGCGAAGAGGAGCGTGGAGGCCGTTCCCGCCACCAGCGAGGTGAGGCGGTTCACCAGCCCGGCGAACGTGGCGGTGCGGCCCTTGAACATGAAGAGGAAGACGGAGAAGAACGCGGAGACGCCGAACACGGCGCCGGCGACGACGGCGCCCGGCCAGGTGGGCTTGGGCGCGGCGAGGGCCGCCTGCAGCGTGCCGACCACGCCGCCGGCCGCGTAGCCGAAGCGCGGCAAGCTCAGCAACACGGCCACCGTGAGCACGAGCGTGACGAACGCGGAGATCTGCTCGATGGCGAAGAACGCGTTGTTGTCGAGCTTCGCCCCCGGCGGCCGCGTGTTCTTGTAGTAGTTCATGATGTAGATGCGCGCGAAGTACGACGAGACGTAGGCCAGCAGGATCGCCATGGCCGCCGGCGAGCCGGTGAAGTCGAACGACGCCTTCTCGCGCTCCCAGAACAGGTTCACGCTCATGGCGAGGAGCGCGAAGATGACCGCGGCGTTCTCCTCCCAGTAGACCGTCTTCTTGAGGATGCCGCGCTGGATCTGGATGGCGTCCACGAGGCGGCTGATGACGATGACGCTCCCGCGCATGATGACCATCGCCACCATGACGGAGATGGGGAGCGTGTACATGAGCGTGGTCGTGGGGATGACGACCGCGGTGCAAACGCCCGACGGCACGATGTAGAGCAGCTCGCGCGGAAAGCGCAGCGGCCCCCATTGCACTTCGCCCGTCGTCGCCTTCAGGCGGTACCAGCCGCGCAGGATCGCCCAGCCGAGGCACACGACCGTGCCGCCGGCGGTGCTGTAAAGCAGGAACTCCAGCTCCTTCATGCCGGGATAGCCGGGCGCGGCGTCCTGGAAGTATTTCACCGCCGTGCCGTAGACGACGTACGCCAGGAAGTAGCCGGCGCACAGCTGCAGCAGCCGTCCGGTGCTGCCTTCGGTCGTCTTCCACACGGCGCGGCCTCCGCCCCGGCTAGCGGCCGGCGGCGGCGAACTGCGTCTTCAGCCGGGCGAACACGTCCTCGAGCGCGGGGCCGAGCTTGGCCGGGTCGTCCGTCACCTCGGGCTCGTTGGCGAGCACGGCGAAGGGGACGCGGTGGTCGCGCACCGAAAGGGCGCCTTCACGCTTGCCGCCGGACAGCTTCGCCCAGTCGTTGGTGCGGTAGTAGAACTCCATCTTCTCGTCGGGGAGCGAGTGGTGGAGGATGCTGTCGGCGGCCTCGGGCCGGAAACGGCGCCGGTTCTTGCGCACCGACTCCTCGTAGGAGACGTCGAGGTAGACGATGCCGGCGCGCGAGAGGATGTCGTCGTGCAGCGTGCGCAGCGCGGCGCCGATCCCGTCTTCGCCGCCGCGGGCGAACTCGATGAGGGCCGAGCCGGTGTCGAGCCAGCGCGGGTCGCGGGCCAGGCGCTTGCGGTAGGACAGGTTCAGCTTCTCGATCATGAACGTCCAGAAGAAGTCGTCCTTGAAGTAGTAGTCCTTGGTCGTGTGCAGGCGCTCGCGGCCGTGGCGCTCGAAGATGTCGTCCTCCTCGAATTTCTCCCATAGCGGGGGGAAGTCGTCGAACTCCTCGAACGGGCCGAGGTGGAAGCGGCGCAGGCGCTCGTCGTCGGGGACCTTCTTGAGGTAGTCGATGACCTCGCTCTTGCCGGCGGCGGGACGGGCGGTGAGGATGATGGTCTCGAGATGCTGGCTCATGCGCGCTCCTGTGCGGGCATTCTCGTTAACACGCGCGCGCCGGGCGGGGCAACGAACGGGGCGGCCGGCGGCGGGTCACGGCGAGGCGACGAAGGTGACGACGTCGGTGGCGACGCGGTCGTGGCGGTCGGTAACGGAGACCTCCAGCGTGACGATCTCGCCGAGGTAGAGGTCGGGCATCACGTTGAAGGGGACCTGCACCCCTTCGACGTGAAGCGTGCCGTCGCCGGTCTCGGGGAACGGGCGCGTGCCGACGGCGCCGCCGACGACGGTCGCGCCCACGCGCGACGCGAGGCGCAGATACGGATTGTCGGGGTCGAGCGGATCGTCGGGGTTGCCGCCCTCCAGCCCCCAAGCCTGCAGGGCAACGACGACCATGTTGAGCCCCTGCGGCCCGAGGACGACGGCGACGGCGTCGCCGTCGGCGAGCGGGACGAACGCGCCGGACGCGTCGGTCACACCGAGCTGCACGACGGCGTGCGGGCCGCAGGAGGCCAGGGCCGCGGCGAGCGCGACCACCGCGGTGGCGCCGGCGGGGACGGCGCGCCTCACGGCGCCGCCACCTGCGACGGGCAGTCGAAGAACGTCCCGCCGGAGAGCGGCACGCCGGTCTTGTCGGTGTCGAGCGGCAGCGGCGGCAGCAGCAGGCCCTGGTCGATCAGATCGCGCATGGCGGCCACGGAGGTCACGCTGCTCTGGTCCTGCGCGCCGGTGGTGTCGACCAGCGCGCACATCGGGTCGTAGCCGGTCGTCACCTGGACGCGCATGACGCGCCAGAGTGGCGAATAGGGAGCGTCCTCGGGGAAGGGCGAGAGCACGCCCGGGGCGGCGGGGAGCAAGTTGTTGTTGTCCCGCTCGTCGCCGTCGCCGGTGAGGTCGCGGGCCACGCCGCGCTCGCTCACCGGGCGCACGCCGGATGTGTCGCCTTCGCAGAGCGCCGGTGTGGGGACGGCCGCGCAGCTTCGGTACAGCACGAAGATGTCGGCGGCCGGCATGGCGGGGCGCACGTCACCGAGGGCGTCCTCGGGGAAGACCGCTTCGCTGACGCTGAAATCGTACCAGCCGACGGAGTGCCCCTCGTACCAACCGCTGCGCAAAGGGACGGCGACGGTGGGGGCGCCGCCGAAGGGCGCGCCGTTGCCTTCGAGCGCCGTCCCGGCGAGGACAAGCGGCGCGTGCGCGACGGCGCGCCGCACGCCCACGAAGGTGCCGGTGTCGGTGGGGCCGACGAACGTTCCGAAGTCGACGGCCAGCTCCTCGACGGAGGCGGCGCCCGTGTCTTGCCAGCGAGTCACGGCCTCGAGCGTCTTCACGGCGTCCGCGGGGTAGTCGTCGGGCACGCGCAGCACCCATAGCTGCCAGTAGACCGAGTAGCCGGCGTCGCCGGGCACCCGGCCGAAGACGGCGCCGCCGACGATGCGAGAAAAGTCGAGCCGGCGCGCCGGGTCGAGCGGGCAGGCGTCGTCGTCGCGGCGGCAGGCGACGAACATGTCGGCGGTGGCGCGCGTGGCGAGCCCGAAAAACCAGTAGGGGGCGGGCGTGTCGGCGCTGAAGCCGTTGCTCAGGGGGATGGTGTGCGTGCCGTCGAGGTTGTCGACGCCGGGCCAGGCGGTGCGCTCGACGTCGTCGAGCGTGCCCTCGATGGGACCCAGGTCGGGGTCCACGAGCCCTGGCCCGCCGCAGCCGGCGAGGGACAGCGCGAAAAGGAGCGAGGCGCGCGTGGGCATGTTCGTCGTCTGCGTTCCTACATTGAAGCACGGGACGGGCGCACGGGGCGTTCGTTTGGTACCATGGGGGTAATGGAGCGGCGGCGAACCGGTGAAAGGAAGAAGGTAGCGCGGGCGCCGCGGCGGGCACGGATCGAGTGGGCGAAGATGCGGCGCACCAACGGCGTGGCGGCGCCGATTGGTGCGGGGACGGGGGCGGGCGCGGGGACCGGGACGGGGACGGGAGCGGGAGCGAGCGGCGGGGCGCGGCCGGTTCCGCTGGGCGCGGTACAGAGCGCGCTCGAGCGCCCCGAGTCCGGCGCGCGAGGGCGCCCCTTCCTGCTGGATCTGGTGGGCGACCGGCTGGGCGGCGCGACGGCGCTCCGGGTGGAGCTGGCCTGGGAGCGCATCGACCAGTGGATCTTCCGCGTGACCGACGCGCGCGGCACCAACGGGCAGCCGGCGCTGGCGCTGCGAGTGGCCAAGGCGCCGGGGCCGGCGGCACGGCTCGCCCGCTCCGAGTACCAGCACCTGCGCGCGCTTTACAACGTGGATGCCACGCTGGTGCCGCTGCCGCTCGCCGGCGCGGTGCTGCACGTGCAGCGCCCGCGTGCCGCGGTGCTGTTCACGTACGTCACGCTCTGGCCGGAAGGGTTCAGCGAGGTGGGATACGACGCGCACGGCGGGCTGGTGCTGCACGAAGACGGCAAGGTGCGTCCGGTGGAGGGGGCCGCGGGCGAGCGGCTGCGTGCGCGGCTGTGCGAGATCCTGGCGCGCTGCTACGACCCGGCGAGGCAGACGGCCATCTGGCCGGTGGACCCGACGGCGGGAGACTTCGTCGCGCGCCGCGACGGGGACGACTTCCAGGCGCGGCTGGTTTCGCCGCGCGGCACCGACCGCTCGGTGCCGCCTGCGCGGCTGGTGGGCCTGATGTGCGACCCGCAGTGGACGGTCGGCGGGGCGCGAGTGGCGCTGGCGCCGGCCGAGACGGCGCTGCTGGAGGAGGCGCTGGCGCGTGGCTTCGCCAAGCGCGACGGCGACGCGGAGCGCGGCCGCGAGCGAGCGCGGCGCTACCTATCGGCGTACGACGCGCTGGGGCCCGGGCGCGATCGGCAGCGCTCGAATCCGGTGCGAAGCTCGTCCTCGACTTCGCCGAGATAACGGCCGATGAAGACGATCTGAGTACGGCGGCGCTCGCCCTCCTCCCAGAGGCGGTCGGGCGCGACGGCGAAGGTGCGGTGTACGGTCTGGAACACGAAGCGGCGGCGCTCGCCGGCGACGTTCACGACGCCCTTGGCACGGTAGACGTTGAGCCAGTGGCGCTCGACCCAGTCGAGCACCCAGGTCTGCAGCGCGTCAGGGTCGAGCGGCTCGTCGCTCTCCAGCACGAAGGCGGAGACGCGCGCATCGTGCGCGTGCGCAGGGTCGTGCACCCGGGCCAAGAAGTCGGGGTCCAGCGCGAGGCGGCGGCGCACGTCGAAGGCGTGCAGATCGAGCACGCGGGCGAGGTCGACGTCCGCGTCGCGCGCGCGCACGAGCGTGGCGAGGGGGTTCATCGCGTGAAGGCGTGCCTCGAGCGGCGGCAGGTCAGTCTCCGCGACGAGGTCGGTCTTGTTCACGACGATCACGTCGGCGAAGGCGACCTGCTCGAGCGCGACCTTGCCGTCGTCGAGGTGGCGCGGACCCCAGAGGGCGTCGACGAGGGTCACGGTGCCGTCCAGGCGCATCTCGCGATGAAGGCGCTCGTCGCCGACGAGGGTCTGCGCCACCGGGCCGGGGTCAGCGAGGCCGGAGGTCTCGATGAGCACGTAGTCGAACGGCACGGCCTTGCGCCAAAGGCGGCCTTTGCGCCGATCGAGCAGGCGATGGAGCGCGACGATGAGGTCGCCGCGCACGATGCAGCACACGCACCCGTTCGGCATGGGGACGATCTGCTCGCGCGAGCCGACGATGAGGTCGTGGTCGATCGACACGGCGCCGAATTCGTTCACGACGACGGCGATGCGCCGGCCGTGCGCGCCGCGCAGGATGCGGTTCACGAGCGTGGTCTTGCCGGCGCCCAGGAAGCCGGTGAGCACGGTGAGCGGTACGCGGGCGTCGTCGCGCGCCGGGGCCATGCTCAAACCTAGCCGGCGTCGGGGGACAGGACCACACGTCCGATCGCGGCGCGCTCCTCCAGCAGATGATGGGCGCGCGGGGCGTCGGCGAGTGGGAGGACGCGGTCGACGTCGGCGCGGAGCCGCCCGCGCGCAACCCAGCCGAGCACGTCGTCCAGATCGCGACGCGTAGACGTGCCGGACCCGAGGATGGACACGCCCTGGAGGATGAGGCGCCCCGGGTTCACCGCCACTTGCTCGGTGGTGACGTTGCCGATGAGCACGAGTCGCCCACCGGGGCGCAGGCTCCGCAGCGAAGCGTTGAACGTGGGCTTGCCGACGGCCTCCAGCACGACGTCGGCGCCGTCACCCAGCCAGGTGGGGAGGCTCTTGTGAAAATTGCCGTCGGCGTCGACGACGACCTCGTCGGCGCCCGCCTCAGCGACGCGCGGCGCGCGCGCGGCGGACGACGTCACGCCGATCACGTAGGCGCCGAGGAGCTTGCCGACCCGCACCGCGGCCAGCCCCACCCCGCCGGACGCGCCGGTGACGAGAAGCCGCTCGCCGCCTTCGAGGCCGGCGCGCGTACGCAGGCCGCGCAGCGCCACGGCCGCGGTGCAGTTGAGGGCGCATCCATCGGCGAAGCTGATCGCTTCGGGGAGCGGCACCAGGCACCCGGAAGGAGCGAGGGCGTATTCGGCGTAGCCTCCGTCCACCGTCAGCCCGAACGCCTGCCACGCCCCGGTGCAGTGGATGGGGTCGCCGCGGTGGCAGGAGGCGCAGGCGCCACACGCGGCGCGGTGCAGGTTCACGACGCGCTGTCCGGGCGACAGCTGCGTCACGCCTTCGCCACAGCGCTCCACCACGCCGGCCATCTCGTGCCCGGGCACGATGGGCAGGCGCAGGTAAGGGAAGCCGCCCTTGCGGTCGATGAGGTCGCGCCCGCAGACGCCACAGGCGTGCACGCGTACCAGTGCTTCGCCGGGCCCGGGCACGGGGACGGGGCGCTCCTCGAGCACCAGATTTTCGGGCGGACCTATCTCGCGCAGGACGACGGCGCGCATGGCGGCGGCGGGGGCGGCGCCCCTCAGCGGCCGCCCGCAGCAGGGGCGGCGGCGCCGGCGGTGGCCGCCAGCTCTTGCAGCAGGCGCGCGGTGACGTTGGCGGCGACGCGGCGCCGGTAATCGGCGGTGGAGCGGACGTCGTCGATGGGGCGCAGGTCGCTCGCCAGGGCGCGTCGCACCTGGGCGACGGGGAGCTGGGTCACGTCATAAGACAGCAGCAGCTTCTCCGCCAGGCGCGCGCGGACCACCGTGGGTGCGACGCTGGCGTACGCGAGGGCGACGTCCTGGATCTTGCCGTCCACGACCCAGGCGCGGCCCGCCACCGCGACCTTGGCGATGGACTGCGCAGCGCGCGTGCCCACCTTGCGGAAGGCCATCCAGGTGAAGGGATGGGCGGGCAGGACCACACGAACGAGCAGCTCGCCGGGGGCGAGGTCGAGCTTCTTGTAGCCCAGGTAGAAGTCGTGGAGCGCGACGGTGCGTTCGCCGCCGGCGGCGCTGGCGATCACGAGCTGCGCGTCGCACGCGGACAGCACAGGCACCGAGTCGGCGGCGGGCGAGGCGTTGACGACGTTGCCGCCGATCGTCGCGCGCGCCTGGATCTGCTCGGCGCCGATGGTGCGCGCGGCGGCCACCAGGGCCGGCGCGGCGGAGGCCACCACGGGCGAGCGGATGATCTCGGCGAAGGTGGTCGTGGCGCCGAGCACCAGCGCCCCGTGCTCGTCGGTCGAGACGCCGCGCAGCTCGGCCACGCGCCACAGGTCGAGCACGCGCGAGAAGCGCCGCACGCCGGGCCGCGCGCCCACCATGAGATCGGTGCCGCCGGCCACTACCGTGCAGGCGGCGCCGTGCTCTGCCTTCACGGCCAGCGCTTCGGCCAGCGTCCGCGGCGCGTGGACGGCGGTCTCGCCGTGCGTGACGAGCCCCGCCGCAGCGGCGAGCGCAGGGGCCGTCACCGTCGCGGGCGCGGCGCCGGTGCCCGTCCCGGGCGCGCGCGTGGGCGCGGAGCCGTCGCTCATGGCTGCGCCTTGGGGTCCAGCGCGGCCGCCACCACGGCGTCGACGATGCGCTGGTAGCCGGTGCAGCGGCAGAGGTTGCCGGCCACCGCCTCGCGCACCTGCGTGCGCGTGGGCGAGCGATTGCGGTCGAGGCAATGGCGCGCCGCGACGATCATGCCCGGCGTACAGATGCCGCACTGTGCGCCCCCGTCGGCGGCGAAGTGGGCCTGCAGCGGGTGCAGCCGTTCGGCGAAGGCCACGCCTTCGATCGTCGTCACGGCGGCCCCGGCCGCTTGGCACGCCGGCACCAGGCACGCGCACGCCAGCTCGCCGTCGAGAATCACGGTGCAGGCGCCGCACTCGCCCTCGCCGCACCCTTCCTTGGTGCCCGTCAGCCCGAGCCCGACGCGCAGCACGTCCAGCAGGCGTGCCATCGGGTCGGCCTCTACGCGCCGCAGTGCGCCGTTCACGCGCAGCTCGATCTCCATCAGCGCGCTCCCTTCGGGCGCGCGCCCGCGTCGATCGCGTCCAGCACGCGCTCCGGCGTCATGGGTAGCGCGGTCAGGTGCACGCCGATCGCGTCCTCGATGGCCGCCGCCACCGCCGGGGCGGGGCCGTCGATCGGCAGCTCGCCCACGCCCTTGGCGCCGAACGGCCCGTGGAAATACGCCGTCTCCACGATCTCGGTGACCATCTCCGGCGCGTCGAGCGCGGTGGGGATGATGTAGTTGGTCATGCGGCCGTTCGCCATCAGGCCGTCCTTCATGACGACCTCCTCGCAGAGCGCCCAGCCGAGCGCTTGCAGCACGCCGCCCTCGATCTGCCCGGCGACCACCATCGGGTTGATGGCCTTGCCCACGTCGTGCGCCGTCCAGATGCCCGTGACGCGCACCTCGCCGGTGTCGGTGTCGACCTCGACCTCCGCCACGTCCGCGCCCCAGCCGTACACCGGGTAGGCGTCCCCGGTGTAGGACTCGTCGTCGAACGCCACGCCGTCGGGGTGACGGTAGACGTGCGCGCCACGCAGTCCTTCGGCACCGGCGGCTGCGTCGTTCCAGCCGGCGACGCGCTCCTCGCCGTCGAAGAACTCCGCGCCGCGCCGCGCCAAGGCGCCTTCGGGCAGGCCGCGCGCCTGCTCCAGCCGGCGGCACAGCTGGCGGCCGAGGTCGGCCGCCGCCTCCTGGACGATTTTCCCGACGACCATGCAGGAGCGCGAAGCGACGGTGGGCCCGCTGTCGGGGACGCGGTCGGTACGCGGGTCTTCCATCTCCACGCGCTCCAGCGGCAGCCCCAGCTCCTGCGCGGCGATCTGCGGCAGGATGGTGCGCGTTCCCTGGCCGATGTCGGTCGTGGCGGCCAGCACGCGCACCACGCCGCCGGAGCGCAGCTCCACCTCGGCGCGTCCTTTCAGGTACACCTCGCCGTTGCCGGTGAAGCCGGCACCGTGGAAGAAAAGCGCGGCACCCACGCCGCGGCGCAGCGCGTCGCCGGCGGCGATCGCTTCGCTGCGCTGGGCGCGCGCCGCGGCGCGCCGCGCCGTCCAGCCGGCGACCTGCTCGGCGCGGTCGAGCACGGCGGTCGAGCCGACGCTCCAGCGCAGCACCTGTCCGGTGGGCGTCACGTCTCCTTCGCGCAGGTGGTGGCGGCGGCGCAGCTCCAGCGGCTCGACCCCGAGCGCGGCTGCGGCGCGGTCCATCATGCGCTCGTACGCCCAGGCGACCTGTGGCGCGCCGAAGCCGCGGAACGCTCCGTTGGGGGGCGTATTCGTGAAGAGCCCCTTGCCGTCGATCGCCACGTGCTCGCATCGGTAGGGGCCGAGCGCGTGGAGGATGGCGCGCGACAGCACGACCGGGCTCAGCGTGCGGTAGGCGCCGCAATCGAGGAAGACGTCGATCCTGGCGGCGGCCAGCCCGCCGTCGGCCCGACGGAACGCGGCCTTCCAGCGGATCCGCGCCGGGTGGCGCTTGGTGGTGGCCACCATGTCCTCGCCGCGCTCGTAGACGATCTTCACCGGCCGCTTCGCCGCCAGCCCCAGCAGCACGGCGTGCGCGCCGATCATGGACGGATACTCCTCCTTGCCGCCAAAGCCGCCGCCGGTGACGTCCTGCCGGACGACGACCTGCTCGGGCGCGAGGCCGAACATGTGCTTGAGCGCCTTGTGCACGTAATACGGGCACTGCAGCGAGCCGTGCACGGCGACGCCGGGGCCGTCGGGGTTGGGGCCGCCGACCATCCCGCACGTCTCGATGTAGAGCTGCTCCTGGTGGCCGGTCGTGTAATCGCCGTCCAGCACCAGCAGCGCGGGATCGGCGGCAGCGGCGGCCAGCACGGCTTCGGGGTCGCCGCGGCGCACGGCGTGGGACGTCAGCACCTCGGCGCCGCGCGCCAGGGCGTCGTCGAGCGTCAGGAGCGGCGGGCCTTCGGTGGCAGGCGAAGGCTCTTCCACCAGGCGCACGTGACGCAGCGCCTCGTGCAGCAGCGCGGAGGTGGGCGCGGCCACGAGGGCGGCGGGCTCGGCGGCGTGGCGGATGACGCCGTCGCAGAGCACCGGCTGCGTGTCGTCGAGGCACATGACGCCGTTGACCTTCACGCCCAGCGCGGGCAGGTCGGCAGCGGTGACGCGCACGACGGTCGACCACTCGAAGGCAGGGTCGAATTCGACGGCGGCGAGCCGACCTTTGGGCAGTCGTGTCCGTATCGTGGCGCCGAACCAGGCGCTCGGCTCGGCGACGTCGTCGACGTACAGCGCCGCGCCCGTCACCTTGCCGGTGCCGTCCAGCCGCGCCACGCTCCGCCCCACGAGGCCGCCGTCGCTTCGCGCCGTGCCTTGCATGGGGCGAATGTACACGAGGGGGCGCGGGGCGGTCACCTCCGCGGCGCGCGCGCGCCGAGCCGATTGATTCGCGTCGCCGCGCCCTGCAGAATCGGCCCATGGTCGCCGATCCCGAGACACGCGCGCGCGCCCTGGCGCTCTGGGAAAAGGCCTACCGCCATCAGGCGCGCGGCGACCTCGACGGCGCGGTGCGCCTCTACAAGGAGTCCATCGCCCTGTGCCCCACCGCCGAGGCGCACACGTTTCTGGGCTGGACGTACTCGTTCCAGGGCAAGCTCGACGACGCCATCGCCGAGTGCCACCGGGCCATCGACGTCGACCCCGACTTCGGCAACCCGTACAACGACATCGGCGTGTACCTCATCGAGAAGCGCGCCCTCGACGACGCCATCCCCTGGCTGGAGAAGGCGAAGAAGGCGGCCCGCTACGAGCCGCGGCATTTCCCTTTCCTGAACCTGGGCCGCATCTACGCCGCCAAGGGCTTGCTGAACCGCGCCCTGGAAGAGTTCCGCGGCGCGCTGGAGATCGCGCCGCACGACCCGACCGCCCAACGCGCCGTCGAGAAGCTGCGCCTGAAGATGAACTAGCCGGCCGGGCGCGGGTGGCGGCCGGCGTCGCGCGGCGGCTACTGTGGAAGCGTTCGCGCCGTCGCCGGCGGCGCCGCGTCCGCCATCCAGGCGTCGCCCAGCAGCCAGGACGGCTCGACGATTCGGCCGGCGACGGCGGAGGCTGCCACGACCAGCGGGCTCGCCAGGTAGACCTGTCCGGGGCCGCTGCGTCCGGGGAAGTTGCGGTTGATGGCGCTCACCGTCACCTGGTCCTTGGTGAGCGAGACGCCGGGCCCCGCCTTGATGCAGGCGCCGCACGACGGGTTCACCAGCTTCGCCCCGGCCTTCTGGAAGATGTCGATGTAGCCCTTGCGCTCGGCGTACTGCCGGATCTTCTGCGACCCGAATTGCAGATAAAGGTCCACGCCGTCGGCCACGCGCAGCCCGCGCTCCACCGCCACCTTCAGCACGGACGCGTACTGGTCCATGTCGGCCATCTTGCCGCCCGTGCACGAGCCGCCGTAGGCGATCTGGATGACGACGTCCTTCTTCAGCGTGTCGATGGGAATGCCGTTGCGCGGGTCGCCGGGCGTCGCCACCATCGGGCGGAGGTCGTCCAGCCGGATGTCGAACGAGTGGGCGTACTGGGCGTCGGGGTCGGCGCGCAGGATGCGCGCACGCACCGCCGCCGGGTCCAGGCCGCGCATCGCGCAGATGTAGCGCACCACTTCGTCGTCAGGCTCGATGATCCCGGTGAACGCGCCCGCCTCCACCGCCATGTTCGTCAGCACGGCACGCTCGTCGAGCTCGAACGCCGTCACACCCGGCCCGGTGAACTCCAGCACCTTCCCGATGGCCTTCCCGGAGCGGAAGAAGTCGGTCGACATGATGAAGAGCATCACGTCCTTGGCCACGACGTCCGAGGCGCGCCGCCCGCTGACGACGAAGCGCACGACTTCCGGCACCTCGACGCGCGCGTCGCCCGTGAACCAGGCGTTGGCCATGTCCGTGGCGCCCACGCCGAACGCAAAGCAACCGAGCGCCCCCGCGGTGCAGGTGTGCGAGTCGGTCCCCACGACCACTTGACCGGGGAAGCCGATGTCCTCCAGCACGGCGTTGTGGCAGATGGCCTCCGAGCCGCCCTCGGGAACCTCGCCGTAGAGACGGATGCCTTGACGGTCGGTGAAGCTGCGCTGCGTGACGGCCAGCCCGTCGGCGCGCTCCAGCAGCCCCATGTCCTTCTGCTCCTTGGGCATGACTTGCCCGAGGAACGTCAGATGGTCGCGGAACGCATAGACGTCCTGGGGGTCGCGCACGCGCGCGTCGGAGCCGAACGACTGCTTGAAGATCGCCTCCGCCATGGGCGTGACGTACTCGTGCGTGAAGCGCACGTCGGCGCGCACGAAGAAGGCGTCGCCGGGCTTGACGAAGGGGATGCCGGTCTCGCCGGTGCGCGCGTCGCGGATGGCGGCGCGCGCCAGGATCTTCTCGACGAGGTTCATCGGCCGCGCGGCGGTGGCGACCGCGGGCGACTGGGCCTGCCCCGCGAGCCTCGCTCTCGAATACGCGGGCAAGCCGCCGTAGGTGACGATCTCCCGGGAGATGGCGTTGCGGCCGCGCGTGAACTCGTCGAGCGCGATCCCCTCGCCGGCGAGAATGCGCGGGATGAGCCCGAAGTCGGTGGACGTCAGCAGGCCGATGTTCTCGCTGTTCTGGCCGTAGATCTTCTCGATGGAGCGCGCGATCACGAGGCGGATGCCGGCGTGCTTCTCCGCGTAGGGGGCGGTCTCGCGCGAGGAGCCGCACCCCTTCGACAGGCCCGAGACGATCACCTCGAAGCCGCCGTTCTTGATCTCGTCCTTCTTGACGATCCCGCCGCGCAGCCCGACGTTCACATATTGGCCGAGCGTCTCGTCGTAGTAGAAGCAGACCCAGGCGGGCGTGATTTCGTCGGTGCTGATGTTGTCGATCAGCTTCTCGTCGGGGAGCCAGCCCACGTCGCGGCCTTCGAGCTGCGCGCGTACGAGCTCAGGCTTCTCGTATAGGAAAAGAATGCGGCCGCTGAACTTTACGTGGTCGGCGCCGCTCGTCGGGGTGGCGTTCGGCATCGTCGCTACCATACAAGCTAACCTGCGCGTTCGAAAGACCCAGGTCTAACGCGCCACGTCGAGGATCCGATCGGCGGTGACGCGGCAGCGTCGTCGCTGTCGCCAGGGGCACGAACGCTCCGATCGGGTCACGGCGTGATCTCGACGAGCTGGTCGGCGGCGAGGGGGCCCGGCAGTAGCACCGTCGTGCCGTCAGGGAGATGCGCCTCGATGGCGTCGATCACGGCGACCGTCCCCAGTCCGAAATGAGCGACGGGCTCGTCGCTCGAAAGGAACGAGCCCCCCGCGGCGATGAGCCGCGTGCGGCGCACGCCGCCTGCATCGACGAGCACGCGGGCGCCGATGCCGTGGACGTTGGGCGATGCGGCGGCGATGCGGACGCGCAGCCAATGCCCCGCGGGCGCGACGTTCCGGTAGAGCCGCGCGGCGACGCCGTCCGCCTTGAACGTCCAACCCACGTCCAGTCGCCCGTCGCCGTCGAAGTCCGCGCTGGCCAGGCCGTAGGCGTTCTCGGCCGGGAGCGCGCCCACGACGCCTGAGACGTCCAGGAACCCGCCGCCGCTGCTCCAGGCGTCACCGAGCCAGGGCCCACCGCCGCCGCCCGTGGCCATGGCCAGCGCCGCCACCGCGAGGTCCAGGTCGCCGTCGTCGTCGTAGTCCAGGAACTCGGCGCCCCAGGCGAAACGATTCGCCGCGGCGGCTCCCAGATCGTGGGCGCGCTCGACGAACGTGCCGTCGCCGGCGTTCACGTACAGCTTCTGCCCGGTGCCGATGACGGGGCTCCAACCGATGTTCGTGGCGTAGAGGTCGACGTCGCCGTCGTCGTCGAAGTCGGCCGCGGCGATCCCCATTCCGTAGAGAAGGTCGCTCACGCCCGCGGTGGCAGCCACGTCGGTGAAGGCGCCGCCGTCGTTCCGGTACAGGAAGCTCGGCGTTCCCAGCGTCGGCCCGCGGTCGTTGACCACGAAGAGATCCGGGTCGCCGTCCAGGTCGTAGTCGAGCCAGGCCGGCTGACAGGAGACGTGGTCGGGCGCCGCGATTCCGAGCTCGGCCGCCACGTCCGCCAGCGACGCGCCCGCCTGGTTGTGCAGGAGGACCGAGCCGAACTGGCCTGCTACGAAGGCGTCCAGCCAGCCGTCGCCGTCGTAGTCGGCCCAGGCCACCCCGCCCGGCGAGTACGACACCGGGGCGTCGATCAGGCTGCTGGCATCCTGGAAATGGCCGGCGCCGTCGTTCGTGAACAGGTACAGCCCGGGCGTGGGGCTCTGCGCGGAGAGGAAAAGGTCGAAGTCGGCGTCACCGTCGAAGTCTACGAGCGTGACCGCCGCCACGTGGCTCGGGCCGGCGACCCCAGCCAGCGCGTCCGGCGCCTCGGCGAATCCGCCGTTGCAGTCGCCGGCGAAGACGCGCACGCGATCGCTCGCGCCGACCGCCACGTCCACGCAGCCGTCGCCGTCGACGTCGGCGAAGGCCAGGCCGGAGGAGTACAGGTTGAGCTCGAGCCCCGGAGGCGTGCCGACCTCGAGGGCCTGCTCGAACACCGGGCAGGACGCCCCGCCGGCGGGCGGCGCGCACACGACGTCGCCGGCCGGGGCGTCGCAGGCGGCGCCGCCGCAGCTTCCGCAGGTGGTGCCGGCCGCAGGCCGATCGGTGCAGACGCCGCAGGCGTCCGCGCCCGGATCGTCGCACGCGAGGCCCGCCGCTGCGCAGCGCCAGCGACCGCAGGCGCCGCAACGATCGCCGTCCGTGTCAGTCCCTACCGCGCAGCCCAGCACAGCAGGACCGATCGCCGGCGCCGGCAGCACGCCCGCCTCGGGGGACGGCGGCGCGCGGCCGTCGGTAGGCGGAGGTTCGAGGCGCCCGCGCGGGGGGTCGAAGCCGTCGTCGCAGCCCGACGCCAAAGGCGTGGCGAGCGTCAGGAGCGCCCACGCGAGCTGAGAGGTGAGGCCGCGGCGGGAGGTGCGGAGCGGACGGGCGTGCAGGTCGGCGGAGGGTCTCGCCATGCAGCTAGGAGGGGCCCGCCGGCGCGGCTGCGCCGGCGGACGCCTTCGACGCGCGCCGCGTCACGGGTAGTACGTGAAGTGCGTCCCGCTCAGCGTCGTGCCGCCGTCGTTGATGCCGGTCTCGATGCCGCTCAGACCGCTTCCGTTCTCGATGCCGATGCCGGCGTTGCCGCCGTTGCTGGTGCCGCCGCCGGTGGAGAGCATGCCACCGTAGTAGATATCGACGGCGCCGGTCGCCTCAGAGAGCGTGATTGCGAACGTCACGTCGATGGCGCCGCTCGCCGCGTACTGGTCGAGGCTCTGGTACTGCACGGTGAACACGCGGCTGCCGACAGGTCCGGTGGTGACGTAGTTGATGGGGCCGTTCGTGGCGATGTCCATGTCGCCCCAGTACCCGGCGATGAAGTTGTTGGGGGCGAACGTCGTGGGAATGGCGGAGTTCGTCCATTCGCCGCCGCCGTACGTGTCGAAGCCGATGAAGCCGTTGTCGGTGATGGACAGGGTCGTGTACGGCACGCCGTAGAACGTGAACGTAAAGCCGATGGGAACGCCGCTCTCCACCATGTCGTCCGCGGTGACGATTGACGTGAGAACACCGGCCGCGCGGCTGATGTCGGGGAACGGCGTGTTCGGGCCGGACATCGAGTACCCCGTCGTATCGGTGTTGCTGTTAGGGATGAACGTGATGACGGCGCCCTGCCCCAAGTTCGGCAGCAAGCTGCTGGCGTTGTAGCCGACCGTGCCGGCCGAGTTGTTCAACCCGGCGGTGGCGTTCGCGCCGATGGGTCGGTCGGCGATGAAGCCGGCGGGGCCGGTCTGCGGACCGTAGAGCAGCTCGATGGCGTTCGTGGTCTCGTGTAGGAGGATCTCGAAGTTCAAGTTGTTGCTGGCGTCGCTGCAGCAGAACTCGAAGTTGATCCATTGAATGACGAAGGTCCGGTTCGGTGCGACGCCCAGCGTCTGCGTGCGGACGTCCGACCCGGGCACCGTAGCGTCGGCGCTGTAGAGGTCGTCGATGAAGACGCCGATCGCGTTCTGCGGTCCGCTGGTGGTCGGGAACGCCGAGCTGCTCAGCCAGGTGGAGGGCGTCAAGCCGAACTGGACGTAGCCGTTGGACCCGACGTGGACGTTCGCGCCGGTCGCCAGCCCCGGCCCGTAGGTCGTGCCGAAGAACGAGAAGTTGAACGGCAGCGCCACCGGGGCGGTGCAGTCATCGCAGTTCGTCGGCGTCGTGGCGCCGGGCACGAGCGTCCCAGCCGTTCGAATGTCGCTCCACGCAGCGACGACGTTGTTCGTGCTGGTCATGACGTAGCTGCCCGCGCCGTCCGGAACGAAGTTGATGATGAGACCCGGGACGAGCGTGGCGGTGTTGTTGGAGAACTGGAAGCCGATCGTGCCGGCCGCGTTCTCGATGCCCGACGTGGCGCTGGCGCCGAGGTGCAGGTTGCCCGTCGTGTTGCCTGTGCTCTCCCCGTACAGGAGCTGAATGGTGCCGTTCTCGTGGAGGATGGCCTCGAAGTTGTAGACGTCGCCGAGCGTCCCGAAGCGCCCGTAGTTCTTCCACTGGATGATGGCCATCATGTTCGGCGACACGCCGCGGTAGTCGACATAGACGTCGCCGGTCGTGCGCGAGTGCAGGTCGTCCCAGAAGGCATAAATGGCGCTGTTGGGCACGCCGGTCGAGGGGATGGCGCCGTTGCCGAGCGAGGCGCTGGTGGTGGCGCCGACGTTGATGAAGCCGTTCGAGGTCGGGGCGAGCGAGCTCGTGCTCACGCCGAAGAACGGGAACGAGAAGGGCAGCGTGAGCGCCTCGAACGTGTCGTCGGTGTTGTCGGCCGACAGGACGGCCATTTGCGTCGCGGAGGCGGACTGCGACGCGTCAATGAAGCCGCCGACGAGCGTACTGTAGATGTCGCAGTCGTTGCCGATGGCCATGCCGCTGCACGAGCCGGCCATGCAGACGTCGTCGGTGCAGACGTCGCCGTCGTCGCAGGGCGTACCGTCGGCGAGCGGCGAGGCGAAGCAGCCGGTGGGCTCGGCGCAGATGCCGGTGCTGCACGTCGACGTGAAGGCGCTGCAGTCGAGCGGGATGCCGCCGCCGCAGGCGCCCGCCGTGCAGGTGGAGCCGCTCGTGCAAGCGAGTCCGTCGTCGCAGGGCGTCCCGCCGGGCAGCGGCGTGGCCGCGCAGGCGCCGGTCGCGCTGTTGCACGTGCCGGTGTTGCAGGCGTTCGTCAGGGCGCTGCAGTCGGTGGGCGGACCGGCCGTGCACGCACCGGTCTGACAAGTGTCGCCGGTGGTGCACAGGTTGCCGTCGCTGCAGCTCGTGCCGTTGGTGACCGGCATCGCCATGCAAGCGCCGCTCGCGGGGTTGCACACGCCGATGTTGCACATGTTCGTCAGGGCGGTGCAGTCGACGCCCGCGCAGGGGCCCTCGCCCATACACGTCGACGAGCAGCCGTCGCCGCTGGTGGTGTTGCCGTCGTCGCACTCCTCCGTGCCCTCGACGGTGCCGTTCCCGCAGACTGCGGCGCCGCTACAGCCGGTCGTCACGAACACGCAGGTCGCGCTGCAAGTGAGCGTGCCGCCGCCGGGGAAGCCCAGCGAGGCGCAGGTCGCGCCGCCGAGGTTGCCGCCTTCGCAGTCTTCGCCCGACTCGATGATACCGTTGCCGCAGACGGGGACGCACATGCCGCAGTCGCTCGGGCAGTTCATGCAGTCTTCGCCGGCGTCGCAGGTGTTCGGGGGGACGCCGCACGTGGCGGGCTCGTTGAAGCACGTGGGGGAGCAGCCGTCGCCGCCGACGGTGTTGCCGTCGTCGCACTCTTCGGCCCCGGACACGGTGCCGTCGCCGCAGACGGTCGGGGTCACGGTACAGTCGTTCTCGCAGCCGTCGCCGTTCGTGGCGTTGCCGTCGTCGCAGGCCTCGCCCACGTCCACCACGCCGTTCCCGCACTTGCCGGGCCCGCCGGCGTCGATCGTCACCGTCACCGGGATCGTGGTGCCGGCGACCAGCGTGGCCGCGGCGGCGCCGGTGGCGGTGATGGTGCCCGTGGTCAGGCCGTTGACCGTGATGGTCGCCAGGCCCGTGAGCCCGGTGACGTCCATGTTCTCGAGCGGCACAGGGAAGGTGAACGTCGTGCCCGCCGCCGCGTCATAGGTGGCCGAGCGCGGCATGGCAGCCGTCATGACCGTCACGTCGAGCTGATCGATGTTCGAGACGGCCGCGGTGGCGTCGACCGTGATGGCCAGAAGCGTCGGGCCGGGCCGGCTGCAGGCGCACCCCGGCCCGGTGGTGGCGAGGGCGACGAACAGAGCGGCGACGGTCAGCGTGTACAGGCTGCGCATCCGAAATTCTCCTTGGGCCACGTCGGGCCCCGGGCGGTCGATCTGAAATGGTGAGCGGAGAATGCGTAGCACAACGGACGACGCCTGTCATCCGGCAGGCGTTCGGGGCAGGCCGCTGCGGATGGAGCGATCGTTCGAGTTGGACGGCGGAGGCGCCGCGGCCGGGCGCAGAGTACGCGGAGAGGAGGGCGCCGAGCGCTACTGGCAGGCCATGCCCGCGGCGTTGCAGGTCTGGCCGGCGGTGCACAGGGTGCCGTTGCACACGCAGAACGTGCCGTTGCACGCCGCCGGGCCACCGGCGCCGCAGGCCCTGCCCATCGTCGGCGCTGTCGTGCCGCAGGTGCAAGCTCCGGCGCTGCAGCCTTCATCCGTATCGCACGTCGAGTCGGCGTCGCACGCGCAACCCGAGCCCAGGCAGTTGGGATTGGCGGACGCGTCGTCGCAGGCCTCGCCCGTCGCCGCGGGGACGCCGGCACATTCGCAGTCCCCGCCCGGGCCGCTGCACGTCTCGCCAGCGCCGCACAGCGACGCTTCGCAACGGCAGCCCACGCCCGCCACGCAGTCGGGAGCGACGGACGCGTCGTCGCACGCCTCGCCGGTCGCGGACATGGTCGCGCTGCACGTGCACTCGTTGGAGCTGCAGGTCTCCATGCCGCCGCAGAGGGCGAGACTCGAGCCGAAGCACAGCGCGCAGGTATGCGTCCCGGTGTCGCAGGCGGGCGTGGCCGGCGTCCCGCTGCAGTCCGGATCGCCGTTGCACTCGACGCACACGTGGTTCGGGATATCGCAGACCGGCGTGGCCGGCGTGCCCGTGCAGTCGGGGTCGGCGTCGCACTGGAAGCACCCGGCCGTGTCGAAGGCGGTGCACGTTCCGTTGCAGGCCAGCGCGCCGCCGCCCATGAAGCCCTGGCCCGCGCAGTCCGCGCCGCCCAGGTCGGTGCCGTCGCACGTTTCGCCCCCTTCGATCGCGTTGTTGCCGCAGTTGTGGCACGACGTCGTGGTGTAGGTGCACGTTGCGGAGCAGCCGAGCGTCCCGTCGGGGAAGCTGCCGGCGGTCTCGTTGTCGCAGTTGCTCGTGCCGAGGTCCGTGCCGTCGCACACTTCGCTGCCTTCGAGCGCGTTGTTTCCGCAGTCGTGGCAGTCGGTCGTGTCGAACACGCAGCCGGCCGTGCAGGCCAGCACGCCGTCCGGCAGCGAGGCTTGCGTCATGCAGTCCTCGGCCACGGGGATGGGCGGCGTGGCGCTGTTGTCACAGTCCTCCGTGCCGCTGATGATCATGTCGGTGCCGCAGCCGGGGGGCGCCGTGCAAAGGCTCGTGTCGAACGTGCAGGTGGCCGAGCACCCGAGCGTACCGCCGACGAAGCCCATGCCGATGGTCGTGCAGTCGTCCAGTGGATCCACCGGCGGAGTGGCGCTGCCGTCGCAGTCTTCCGCGGCGTCGATCGTCGTGTTGCCGCAGGTGGTGCACCCGGTGGTGTCGAACGTGCAGTCGCCGGCGCAGACCAGCGTCCCGACACCCAGGCCCATCGTCGTGCACGACTCGCCGTTGAGGTCCGAACCGTCGCAAGCCTCGGTGCCCTCGTGGACGTTGTCGCCGCACGTCACGCCGCCGTCGCCGGGCACGCCGGTGTCCGCGTCCGTGCCGGGGTTGCCGCCCCCGTCCGTGGCGGGCGAATCGCCCGGGTTCACGCACCACCCCGAGACGCAGTCCTGCCCTGCCGGGCAGCGCGGCTCCGGATCGGAGTCGGCGCAACGGAACGAGTTGGACGGGATGTCCGGGTTGAAACACGAAGCCGATCCGAGCGCGAGCGCGAACGTCAGCGCCGCCCCCCCTGCCAGGCACACCACATTCGTGAATCGTCGAAGCTCGCGCATGCTCTCCTCCCCGCTCTCGCTGGGGTCAACCGGATCCGCGTTGTGAGTCCGAACTAGAAGCGCAGCTCGGCCGAAGCGCCGTACGTGCCAGGCGCGAGGATCGGCGCCGCCGTCAACTTCACGGCCGGCTCCGCCTTCGCGCTCGACGAGCTGCCGCCGCTGGCGCCGCCCGCGACGAACAGCACCACGCCCGTGACCGTGAACACGCCCCCGACCACGAAGCCGAGGATCTCCAGCGTGTTCATCGTCTTTCCCTTCTCGAACGTGTCCGCGCCCTCGGCGGCGAACACGGGGCAGCTCGGATCGCCGGGGGTCTGGCAGGCCAGGCCTTCCAGGTCCTTCGCCTTCTTGGCGGCGAGGATGCCGAACACGACGCCGCCGGCGAGGCCGACGACGCCCACGCCCGTGGTCACGACGGCGAACGGGGTCAGCGACGTGGGCTCGCCGCCGGCCGCCGCCGGGGGCGCGGCGGGCGTGGCGGTGCCGGGGACGACGACGACGACGCCGTCACCGCCCGCAATGGGCGGCGGAGGAAGCGTGTCGCCCGTGACGGGCTTCGGCGGCGGCTCGTCGTCGCCGAACGACGGGGCGAGGGTGGCGGTCGCGCCGACCGTGCCGGTCGTGCCTGTCGTGCCTGTCGTGCCTGTGCCGCCCACCGGCTTGAAATCGTCGCCCACCGCGATGACCGCGCTGCCGCCGACGGAGCCGCCGAGCGCAGCGATCTTCTTGTCGGCCTTGTCCTTGTCCTTGGGGTCCGTCGCCGACGAGCCGTACTCGCGGTAGTACCAGACGGCCTTGTCCTTGTCGCCCTTTAGCTCGTAAGCCTTGGCCAGGTTCCATAGATAAGACGGCTTCGGGGCCAGGTCGTTCGCCTTCTCCCAGCCGGCGATGGCCTCGTCGTACTTCTTCGCCTTGTAGGCGGCGGCGGCGACGGTGGCCGACTTCTTCGCCTCGGCTTCGGCCTTCTTGGTGTCGGCGGCGGCCACGCCCGCACCGGCGCCTCCGGCCGCCTTGGCGGCCTTCGCCTCCGCGGCGGCCTTCTTCTTCTCGGCGGCGGCGGCCTTCTTGGCCTCGGCGGCGGCCTTCTTCTCTTCGAGCGCCGCCTTCTTGGCCTCGGTGGCGGCCTTCTTCTTCTCGGCGGCGGCGGCTTTGTCGGCGGCGATCTCGTCGGGCGACTTCTTGGTCTTGCCCTTGGCAGCGGGCGCCTTGCTGGCCGACGCGCCCGCGGGCGGCGGCACGGCGCTGGCGGCGGCCGCGGGTGCCTTGGCCGCCGGTGCGGCGGTGGCGGCGGGCGCCTTCGCGCTGGCCGTGCCGGAAGCACCGGTCTTGGCCGCCGCTGCTTTCTTCGCGTCCTTCTTCGCGTCCTTCTTGTCCTTCTTGGTGTCCTTCTTGTCCTTCTTCGGCGCCGGCGCCGGCGCGGCCGCGCCCGCCGCAGGAACGACGTTCCCCGTCAAGGCCCAGCCCAGTCCGCCGCCGAACGCCACTGCGACGCTGGCTGCCACGAGCACACGAGCGGATTTCATCGAAGCGCTCCCGTTTCTTCAGGCCCCGCTTGCGGGGCTGCCGGCCATAGGGTTTGGCCTCCTTTACTACCACGGGCCGTGGGGCGATTCAACTTAGGGCGGCGCGGGCGCCGCGGTTGGCGCAGGCGGCGCTGGCGGCGCGGGCGCGGGCGGCGCGGGCGCGGCGGTTGGCGCAGGCGGCGCGGGCGGCGCGCGCGGCGTGGGTGACGCGGATGCGGCCGGCGGGGCCGGCGGAGCGCGCGAAGCGCGCACGTGGCCGAGATTGATGCGTGCCTCGTCGCTGCCGGGGTCGAGGGCGAGCGCGTGAGAAAGGAGGCGCTCCGCTTCGGCGAGATCGCCGCGGCGCGCCGCCAGGATGCCGAGCCCGGCCCAGGCGTCGGCGCGGCCCGGCGCCACGGCACGCGCGCGCCCATAGAGGTCCAACGCCGCGGCCTCGTCGCCCGGAGCGCCGCGGTCGAGGCGGAAGCGACCCCCGTCGACGAGCGCGTCGGGGTCGCCCGGGTCGCGCGCGAGGGCGTCCTCGGTCAGATCGACCGCCGCGGCGTAGTCTCCGCGCCGCGCCGCCACGACGGCGGCGTTCGTCAGCGGGGCCGGGCTCTCGTCGTCGAGCGCGGCGGCGCGTGCCAGCAACGCCAGCGCCGCGGCGGGGTCGCCGGCAGCGTCGAGCGCCAGGCCCAGGGCGCCGACCCAGCGCGCCCAGGCGGCGCGGCCCGGGCGAGGACACGCGTCGGCCTCGAAGCGCGCCAGGTCGCGCTGGGCCGCCTCGAAGGCGCGCCGTGACAGCGTGGCCGGAGCGCCGGTATCCGGACGCGGGGCCAGGCCGTCATCGTCGCGGTCGCCGTGCCTGACGCTGCTCAGGAACGGCCAGCCGGCCCCGAGCGCGCCCGCCGCCACGGCGGCGGTGAGGGCGCCGAGGTCGGAGGTCGCGAGCTCCCATGCGACGGTGCGCCGCGGCCCGGCGTACGCCACGATCGCGCGCAGGGCTTCGCCGCTGCGCGCGGCGCGCGCGCGCAGGCCGAGGGGGCGCAAGGATTCCAGCAGATCGGACGGCAGCCAGGCGGCAGGACCGGCGCCGGCGTTCGGGCCGGCGCGGCGCGCGGCGGCCTCCAGCGATTCCACGTCCCAAGCGTGCTGGCGCACCAGCACGAGTGCGTCGGGGCGCGTCCCCTCCACCAGCTGCGCGTAGAGCGCGCCTCCGGCGAGGTCGTCGGACTCCACGATGAAGAGCGCGCGCGGCGGCAGGGCGTCGAGCAGGCCGCGGACGGCTTCGCCCGCGCCGGGACGGGGCGTGCCGGGGAGATGCGTCGCGGCGGAGGGAAGTGGGCCGCAGACCCCGGCGAGGGCGGCCACGGCCACAAAGGCAAAAGCGCCGCGCGGCCCGAGGCGCGCCGCCACGAAGGTTGCGAGCGCCGAGGCGCCGGCGGCTGCCAGCGCGGCGACGGCAAGGGCAAACACGAGGCCGTTCTGCAGGTCGCGGTTGCCCATCGGGTTGACGAGCGCGGCGTAGAGCGCGGCGGAGGCCAGCATCCAGAGCGGCGCGGCGAGTCGGGCGAGCGCCGCGCGGCGGCGCCGGCGGCGTGCGGCGAGGGCCACGGCGGCGGCGGCGAGCGCGAGCGCCGGCAGGCCGGCGGCGCCGGCGAGCGTGGCGAGCGCCGCGGGCACTCCGGCGGCGGCGCCCATGGTGCCGGCAAAGGCCAGGCGGATGCGCGTGGCGGCGAGGTGCGCCCAGAGCGCGGTGGCGCCCGTGGGATGCCCCCACGCGACGGGGGAGGCGGCGGCGCGCAGCGGCAGGTACAGCACCGTCGCGCAGGCGGCGAAGGTGGCCACGGCGCCGGCGGCGGCCAGCAGCGCGGGGCGCCGGCGAGGCGGGACGGCGCGCAGGCCGGCGGCAAGCAGGGCGAGCGCGGGGAGGAGCACGGCGACGCGCGCTTCGGTGCCGGCGCCGGCGGCCAATCCGGCCCAGGCGGCGGCGGCCAGCGCGCGCCGAGCGGCGCCGGCGCGGGTGGCGGCGTGCGAGGCGGCGAGGGCCAGTACGGCGGCGGCGCACAGCCCGCCCGCGGCGTACACCTCCGCGCCGGCGGCGTGCAGCCAGAACGTCGCCTGCGCCTGCGTGACGCCGGCGGCGAGCAGTCCGGCGCCTTCGGCGGCGAGGGCCGGTGCGGCGGTCGCGCGGGCGAGCGCGAAGCCGGCGCGGTAGGCGAGCCAGAGCGCGGCGACGGCACAGGCGGAAGACGCGAGGCTCACGCGCGTGGCGGCGTCGGCCACGGGCAACAGCACGGCGAACGCGTGACCGACGAGCGCGAAGAGCGGGTAGCCGGTCGGGTGCGGCACGCCGAGGGCGCGCGCCGCCGCGCTCAGCTCACCCGCGTCCAGCCAGCCGAGCCCGAGCGACGCGGTGGCGGCGAAAAAGGCGGCGTACGCCGCGGCCACGAACAGCCCCAGGCGCGGGCGAGCCATCGGCGCGAGCGTACCACCGGGTCGCCGCGGTCGTCGCCGTCGCGTCGCCGTCGCCGCTGCGGTTGCCGTCGCCGGCGCGGTTGCCGCCGCGCCTCACGCTGCAGGTGATGCTTCCTCGCGCCGTGCGCCTCGGCGCTGCGGTTCAGCGCGCCGGCGTCGTGCACAACGCCTGAGGCCGAAGGGGCGGGGGCGGACGCGGTGGCAGACGCGCCGCGCGTGCGCCCGGTTCTTGCGGGGGCGAGGTCGGGGCGCCACAATGCGCGCCAATGTTCCGGCGGGTGGCGTGCTTTGTGGCGTCGGCCACGGCGGCGGCAGCCGTCGCGGGGGCGGCTGGCTGCGGCGGGCCCCGGCTCGGCGGCATTGGTGGCGCCTGCACCTCGTCCACCGACTGCGCAGCGGGGCTGGCTTGCATCGATCCGATCGAGCTGCCGGGCGGCTACTGTACGGCGGCGTGCGACCCGGCGACGCCCTGTCCAGGCGGCGCCGCCTGCATCGACGAGCTCTGTTTCCAGAGCTGCACGCCGGGCTCCGGCGCGGCGCAGTGTCGCGACGGCTACGTGTGCACGCATCAGGACGTCTGTGCGCTCCCCTGCACCGCCGACGCTGAATGTCCGGCGAGCTTCTTCTGCGCCGACGACGGCGTGTGCACCGACGACGCAGACCGCCCGCCGCCCGACCCGGGCGAGGTGGGCGCGCCGTGCGCCGCGGCGGGCGAATGCGATCCGGGGCTGACGTGCCTGCCGCCGGCCCTGGGCGGGCGCTGCTCGCGCACTTGCGACGCCGAGCCCCAGTGCGCGAACGGCACCACCTGCAGCGCGCTCGCCGTGCCAAACCCCGCTACGGGCGCGCTCGGGCTCGAGGCATGGTGCGTCTTCTCCAGCGGCACCGTTCCCTTCGGCGTGTCGTGCGGCGGCCTCGCCGACGGCGCCGGCTGCGCCGAGGGCGTGTGCTGGAACGGCGTCTGCACCGAGCTGTGCTCCTCGCCGGCCGACCCGGCCCCCACCGGCGAGTGCGGTGGCGGGTCGCTCGCCTGCCGGACGGTGGACTTCGCCATCGGCGCCGCGCGGGGGCCGCTCGATGTGTGCGACGTCCCGTTCCCGCTGCCGCCGCTACTGGACGTGGTCGACTTCGGCGTGGTGGCCAGCGGCGAGGTCCTGACGTTCAGCGTCCCCGACGATGCCGTGTCGTTCACCGTCACGCTCGACGGTGTGGACAACGCCTACTACGCCGCGTTGCTCGTGGAAGCACCTGACGGACACTATTATATTGACGATATCCCAGGATATTTCGACGGAGACGACGACCCCATCCGCGTCGACGCGGCCCTGCGTTATTTCGCCGTCACCGTGCCCTCGACCGACCGCCCCGGCGCCGCGCTCGTCGGGCCAGGGGACTACTCGTTCACGGTGGCGGGGGCGAACGCGACGGCGCGCGTCTACATCAAGCGCCAGGCCGCCCCCACGCGCGTGGACCTCAACTTCTACATCGTCGCCGGCACGACCCTGGGCACGACGCCGCTCGACGCGGACACCGCGCGCGGCGACGTCGAGTTCACGAACCTGCTCAACGAGCTCGGCTCCTGGTACGCCGAGGCGGGACTCGAGGTCGGCGTGGTGAACTGGTTCGACCTGGCGGACCCGAGCTTCGCCACCGTCGACTCCACCGCCGAGCTGCGTGCGCTTTTCGCCTCGTCGCGCACCGACGTGCCGCCGGCGTCGATGAACGTCTTTTTCGTGAATGCGCTGCCGGGCGGCGAAGGGACGGGCGGCATCTCCGGCGGCATCCCCGGGGCGCTGCTGGGGCACGGCAACGCGAGCTCCGGCGTGGCCATCACGCTCATCGGCTCGGGGGAGATCATGGGCATGGCGCTCTTCCACGAGCTGGGTCATTTCGTGGGGCTGTGGCACGCCAAGGAGTCGTTCGGCGGGGAGGACCCCTTGCTCGACACGCCGTCGTGCCCGGAAGCCAACCCGCCGACGACCGAGCCGTGCGCGAGCACGACCGGGCGCAACTTCATGTACTGGTCGCTGGTGCTGCCGCTGTGGGAGCCGACCGAGCCGGCGCCGAACTGCGCGGTATGCGATTCCCAGAAGGCGTTGCTGCGCGTCTCGCCGGCGACGTGGTGAGGCGCTACGATGGGGTGCGCGGCGCGGGAGGACGGATGACGGGCGTGGCGGGCAGAACGACGACGAAGAAGACGGCCACGCGGATGGCGGCGTGGCTGGTGGCCGCGGGCGTGGGCGTGGGCGCGGGCGCGTTCGGGGGCGGGGCGCCGGCGAGCGCGGCGGCGCCTCCCAAGGAAGCCAAGCGCGCCGACGTTCTCGCGCTGTTGTCGGGCTTCGAGTACACGCCGACCAAGGACGAGCTGGACCGTCTGGGCGGCGGCGTGGAGACGCAGATGATGTCCATCGCGCTCGACGAGGGGGCGTGGCTGGTGGCGCGCGGCCGCGCGCTCGCTTTGCTGGGATGGTATCCGACCGCCCCTGTCGTGAAGTTCCTGGAAGAGCGCCTGGGGGACGTCGCGGCTGACTTCTACATGAAACGCTACGCGATGGCCGGCCTGGCGCGGGCGACGGGCGCCGCCGCGCCGGCGCGCGCCTTCGACGCGTTGCGGCCGTTGCTCGCCGACAAGGACTTTCGAGTGCGAGAGGGGGCGGCCTACTACCTGAGGCAGGTCTTCGACCCGCGCGTGCTGGGCGCGTTGCGCGAGCACTTGGCGGTCGAGCGCCACGCCGCGGTGAAGCCGACGCTGCTCGAGTCCATCCGCGTCGTCGAGGCGCGCTAGCGCAAGCGGCGGGCGCGAGCGACCGCGACCACGACGGGCGGGCCCGCCGTCGGCGCGCCTTGGACGTGCGGTGTGTGCGGTCGGGCGCGAGGCGCCGGGTCCGCAGTGACTGCGTCCCAGGGGCGTGACGACCCCATGGGTCCGGGGCGACCCGCCGCCAGAGGTCGTGTAGACGGCCAACCCACTGAAATTACCTAGCCCAAGACCGGTGCGGGCGACGGCATCGCACGTGCACTAGTCCCCAGCCAGCAAAGGGGACCACAATGTTCAGCGAACCGACACTGCGTAACGCCGCCTCGATCACCTCCGGTTCCGCCTCGCCTTTCCTGTCGGTGCTGAAGCCGCCTCGCGAGGCGCGCACGGCGCGCCCCTCGACGCAGGCCTCCGCGAAGGCCCGTTCGGCGGCGGCCACGGCGGCGTCCGCGCCGGCGCCAGTGGTGGCGCCGGTGGCGAAGATCGTCGTGGACGACGCGCTGGTGAAGCGCTTCCAGCCCGCCATCCGCCGCATCGCCTACCGCATCGCCGGGCGCCTGCCGCCGCACGTGCTGGTGGAGGACCTCATCTCCGCGGGCTATCTGGGCCTGATCGACGCGGCGTCGAAGTTCGATCCGGCGCGCGGCATCCCGTTCGCGGCCTACGCGGAGATCCGCATGCGCGGAGCGATGATCGACGAGCTACGCGCGCAGGACTGGATCCCGCGCGCCCACCGCGACCGCGTGGAGAAGATGGAACGCGCGCAGACCGACGTGCAGCGCCGCACCGGGCGCCACGCCGAGGTGGAAGAGGTGGCGGCGGAGCTGGGCCTCACGGTCGACGAGTACCGCGAGACGCGCGAGCGCGCGCTGCCGCTGGCGGTGGTGAGCCTGGACGAGCCGGCGCGCAGCGCGGGCGGGGCGAGCGAGCCGAGCCACGGGCTGTGGGCGCAGGATGTTTCCGCGGAACGCGACGACGAGGCGGACGCGCCGACGCTGCGTGCGATGCTGGGCGAGGCGCTGAAGGAGCTGCCGGAGCGCCTGCGCGCGGTGGCTTCGCTGTATTACTTCGAGGAGACTCCGCTCAAGGACATCGGCCGCGCGCAGGGCGTGACCGAGAGCCGCGCCTGTCAGCTCCGCGGCGAGGCGGTACGGCGCCTACGCACGCACATGCGCCGCGCTGTGGGCGAGGTGAGCGCCGCCGCCTAGGCGTGCGGCCGACGGGCGCACGCGCCTGGCTGCCTGTCGTCCGGCAAGGAGCCCTTCGCCTCCCACCTCAAGAACGTGCTGGCGTCTCTCGCGGCGCGCCACGCCTCGCCGCTGCGCGCCCGGGCGCGGCGGCCCCGCGGCGCGACGGCTCGTTTTCTTGCAGGCGGTTCCGCTGTGGGATAGTGTCCTACATAAACCGACACCATCCTCCACTCTCGACCAGGAGCCGGAATGACCGCGATGACCGACACGATCCCCGACTTCCCGACGTTCAAGGGGCCGGGCGACACGCTGATCCTGCTGACCGCGGACGGGGCGCTGCGCGAGCGCCGCCGGCGCCGCAGCACGCGCACGGAAGAGGCGCTGAACCTTTGCCTGCGCGACGGCGCGCGGCGGCTGGGCCTGAAGGCGTTGGTGCTGGCGGATGACCTCGGGCTGCCATTGGCCTCGGCCCCGAGCGAGGTCGACGCGCGCACGCTGGCGGCGTGGTGCCCATTGGCGGTGGGGCCGGCGCGGCAGAAGATCGGGCAGGGCTCGGTCGCGCGCGGTCTCACGGCCGCCCTGCGCCCGCACGGCGGCGGCAAGGTGCGCATGCGCCGCTTCAACGGCGGCGTCGGAGCCCTTTACCTGTGCGCGGTGGGGCGCACGCCCCGCGGCGCGCTCGACGACGTGCAGCGCACCATCGAGCGCATCTTTTCTACGACCGACTAGCACCGTTCAAGGCCCTCTTCAGAGACGACGGCAATAGGTGCGTACTGTCGCGCTGGCGACCGCCTCCGGGTCAGCGGTCCAAGGCCCCCCCTCAGAGTCGACGTCTGCAGGGCTCAGCCGCCGCGAGACGCGCGCTTCGAGGCCTTGAGCGGGTTGATCTTGGGGTCCTGCGAGGCCTTCGCGACCTTCTTGTGGGTCGCGAAGTTGCACAGGCCCAGCCGCCACTTGTCGTCGGGGCTCGGGAAGGCCGTGCAGTACTTCACGCCGAGGAACTCGTGCACGTGGTCACAGCCGACGCACTGCTCGACGATCGGCTCGCACTCCTTGCGGCCGCTCTCGCGGACGTCGCCATAACCGCAGCCCTCCTCGGTCATGAACTGGCACTCGTACCCGGGCTTCAGCGTGTTGCACTGCATGACGTGGCCTCTCCCTGTGCCCACGGGGGGGCCGGTGTTCGCTCCGGCCTCCGGGGGCCGGCACAGATACCAGACGAGGTGGCGCCGCGCAAGCCCGCGCAGGCCCGGAGGTCCCAACGAGCGGGCGACCGTCCCGACAACCAGGCCTAGCCGTCCGCCGAGCGCGCCGAGCGTCCCTGACGAGCGGGCGAGCGTCCCGACGAGCGGGCCTAGCCGTCCGCCGAGCGCGCCGAGCGTCCCCGACGAGCGGGCGACCGTCCCGACGAGCGGGCGAGCGTCCCGACGAGCGGGCGAGCGTCCCGAAGCGTGGGCCGGCGTCGAGACGAGCGCGCCGCGCGGGCCGTTACCGGCCGGTCGGCGGGCTTCCGCCTGGTGGCGGGCGGTGCGACGACTTCAGGCGGAAAGGCCGGTGCGACACGCCCAGACGGAGCCGCGGCTCTGGCTGGCTGAGATCACGAATCGGGGCCTTGGAGCGGTTGTCGCGCCTGGGGCTTGGTCTCATACCTCCAGAGTGACGCGCGCGGGCGCGCGCGCAAGTTTTTTGCGGCGCGGTGCGGCATGATGCGCGCGTGGACGAGGCCCGCACGCCCGCGCTGCGGGCGCTGCTCGACGAGGTGTGGCGCGAAGCGCTGGTGGCAGTGGATGCGCACGGCGCGACGCGCGCGGCTCTGCAGCGCTGGTTGGGCGGCGCCGTGCCCGCGGAGCCAGTGCGGGTGCTGGCCGTGGGCAAGGCAGCGGGGGCGATGGCCGACGGGGCTGCCGAGGCGCTGGGCGGGCGGGTCGCGCCAGGGTCGCGGGCCACGCTGCCCGACGGCGCGCGCGCGGCGCAAGCACCGGGCGTCGTCACCGAGCGCGCGGCGCACCCGCTCCCCGACGAGCGGAGCCGGCGCGCTGGGGAGGCGGCGCTGGCGTGCGTGCAGGACGGCGCGCCGTGGGTGCTGTGTCTGTCGGGCGGCGCCTCGTCGCTCTGGCTCGCGCCCGCGGCGCCGCTCGACTTGGCGGGGGCGCGCGCCCTGACCCAGGCGCTGCTGGCGTCGGGGCGCACGATCGAGCAGATGAACGACGTACGCCGGCAGGTGTCACGCGTGGCGGGCGGCGGCCTGCTGCGCGCGGCGGCACGCCCACCCCTGTGCGTGTTGGTCCTATCCGACGTGCGGGGCGGGGAGGCGCGCGCGGTCGGCTCGGGACCGTGCTGGCCGGACGAGACGCCCGAGCCCGGGTCGCCGCCGTCCCACGACCGGCCCGCGCACCTCGTCGTGGGATCGAATCAGACGCTGGTCGAGGCGGCGCGCGCGGTGCTGGCGCGTCGCGGCGCCGACGTGGTCGAGGCGACGTGGGACGAGGACGACGACGTGGAGGCTCTGGCTGTGCGCTGGCAAGCGCGGGCGGCGCGGGTGGGCCTGGCGCGTCGCGCCGCGGCGGTGAGCGGCGGCGAGCCCCGCGTCGCGCTGCCGCGCGGCATCTCGGCAGGCCGAGGCGGGCGTTGCACGCACCTCGCGCTGCTCGTGGCGCGGGCCCTCGCGGGCCGCGCGGGCGTGGCGTTCGCCGCCGTCGCCTCGGACGGCGTCGACGGCTGCAGCGGCGCGGCAGGGGCAATCGTGGACGGCTCCACGTGGGCGCCGGGCGCCGCCGAGGCCGTCGCTCGTTTCGACGCGGCATCGTTCCTGGCGCAGCGCGGGGCGCTCGTGCCGGAGGCGCCCAGCGGCGTCAACGTGCGCGATCTCCACGTCGTCGTCGCCGAGCCAGGCCGCGCCTAGCCGCCCGCCGGAACGGCCTGCCGCGAGCAAGGGGCGCTCGGCCTGCTAGCGTGCCGGACGCGCTTCGGCGATCTCTTCCACGATGCGGCGCGCGGCCGCGCGCGGGTCGACGGCGTCGCGGATGGGGCGGCCCACGACGAGACGGTCCGCCCCCGCACGCAGCGCCTCGGCCGGCGTCGCCACACGCGCCTGGTCGCCGGGCGCGGCCGCCCAGTCGGGACGGATCCCCGGCGTGACGATCTGCAGCCCGGCGCCGCATTCGCGCCGCACCCGTGCCGCCTCTTGCGCGGAGCACACGACGCCAGCGCATCCGGCCTGCACCGCCAACCACGCGTGCCGGACCACCAAGTCTTCTGCGCTGGCGGCCAATCCCGTCGTGCGTACCTGCTCGTCGCTGATGCTCGTCAGAAGCGTCACGCACAGGATGCCGGTGACGTCGCCCGCGCCTTGAACGGCGGCGCGCAGCGTGGCGCCGTCGGGGTCGGGGTGCACCGTGAGCAGGCGCGCGCCCAGTCGTGCCGCCGCGCGCGCCGCCCGCTCGACCGTGGCCGGGATGTCGTACAGCTTCAGGTCCAGGAAGACGGGCGCCAGCGCGCGTGCCTTCTCCACCACCGGCGGGCCCTCGGCGACGAAGAGCTCGAGCCCCACCTTGAGCATGCCGACCTCGGGCGCGACGGCCGAGGCGAGGCGTGCGGCGGCGAAGACGTCCGGGACGTCGAGCGCGGCGATGAGGCGATCGCGCGGCGCGAGCGACGCGCCAGCAGCAGCGGTCGGCGGCACGGCGCGAACCTACTCGGCGGGGCCGAGCAACGCAACAGCGACGTACACCGACGCGCCCGCGGCGGGGGCGCGCGCCACGCCCACGCCGGCGCGGACGAAGCGCGGCGAGCGTACGTCGCCCCACGCGGGTCCGAGTCCGGCGACGTCGCCCGCCAGCACGCGCAGCGCGGCGGCGGTGCCATGCCGCGTCGCGCCGTGCAGGCGCAAGAGGTCCGCGAAGGCGACGCCGCCCACGCGGGCGGCCGCCTTCCCGTGGGCAAGCATCGCTCGCGCCTGGTCGCGGGCCGCTGCGGTGGCGGCGGCGTCGGCCGCCAGCGCGGGCAAGCCGGCGCCGGCGCGCGCCGCCTGCAGCGCCTTCCACACGACCGCTTCGTCGGCGAGCGGGGCCGCGCCCGCCGGCCCCAGCCGCGCCGCGAACACGTAGGTCACGAACACGCGCCCGCCCAGGCCGCTGGAGGCGCCGGGGCCGCCGGGCTCGGGCGCCACGCCGATGCCGACGGCGTCGACGGCGGGGTCGAGGATGTTGGCGCGGTGCGCGGGGCTGGCGAGGAAGGCGTCGTGCGCCGCCTTGACCGTCGGCGCGACGCCCACGTTCTCGGTGACGCGCGCGAAGGTGAGCCCGCGCGCGGCGACGCGGTCGGCCGGGTCGCCGGTGGCGGCGGAGAAGTGGGCGATGGCGCCGGCGGCGCGCATCTCCATGGCGTGCGCGCGCGCGGCGTCAGCGAGGCGCGCGTCGGACACGACCGGGGGCAGCCCGGCGGCGCGGCGGTCGGCATTCACCAGCGAGAGAGCGGCGCGCTCCAGCGCGTCGGCGGGGGCGAATCCGGAAGCGTCGGCGGCGCCGGTGAGGGGAAGGCGCTCGGTGGGAAGCGCGGGCGGCGCCACGCCGACCCATACGGGGAAGAGGAGCACGACCTCGGGGCCGCCGTCGCCGTCGGCCACGACCTCCACGCGGTACTCGCCGGGCCCCAGCAGAAAGTCGACGTCCGTGCGGAAGCGCCCGCCGGCGGCGGGGTCGAGCGCGCGCGTGACGACGGGGCCGCGCGGCGGGCCGAGCACGAGCCGCGGCGCGCCCAGGCCGGGGCGGAGCGCGATGCGCAGGGGCACCGCGGTGCCGGGTCCGGCCAGGGACGGGAAGGGCGCCTCCAGCACGGCGCGCGCGCGCGCGAGCAGCACCACCGCCACGCCGCCGCTGGTTGCGCCAGCGCCGCCGCGGGGGCTGGCGCGCACCGCCACGCCGAGGTGCGTCGTGGCGCCGGCCTCGGCCAGCGCCCGCAGGAGCGGCGCGATGGCGTCGGCGCCGGGCGGGGTGGGCCCGACGAAGCGCAGGCCGAGGGGCGTGACCGCGGGCGTGGCCACGCCGTGTCGCCACAGCTCGAACGCGAGGCGCGCCGACGAGCGATCCGCCCAGGCGGGGTCGTCGGCGGCGACCTCTGCGAGCACGGCGGCCACGGCCGAGAGGCGCGCGTCGGGACGCGGACGGGGACGCCCAGGGAAAGCGGCGGCGAAGGCAGCGCCGGCGGCCGCGAGCAGCTTGCGCGCAGGGCTGCCGGCGGGGGGCGGCGCTTCGTCGGCGGGACCGTAGTCGCGCGGCGGCGGCGCCGTCGGGCCCGTGGCGGCGGCGTGGGGGCCGAGAGCCGCGAGCAAGGCGCCGGTCGCGGCGACCGAGGCAAGCAGTCGCGGGCGCGGCGGTCGAGCCATGAAGGGCGATCGTATCGCCCGGGGCGCCGGCCCGCCAGAAACCGGGTACAGTGAGCGGGATGCGGATCGCCTGGACGAGCGACCTGCACGTCGACCAGAACCGTCAGGCGGCGAAGCTGGTGGCGGCGCGGATGGAGCTGCTGCGGCCGGACCTGGCGGTGATCGCGGGCGACGTGTCGCACGTGCTGCCCGCGCTGGAGGAAGCGCTGGCGACGATTGCCGCGGGGGCGCGCGCAGGTGGAGCGCTGGCGACGTTGTTCGTGGCAGGGAACCACGACCTGTGGGTGGATCCGCGCGCGGGCGGAGACTCGGCGACGAAGCTGCGGCGCGATCTTCCCGCCGCGTGCGGGCGTGCGGGCGTACAGATGCTCGGCGCGCCCGGGGCCGCGCCGCCGGTGTTCGCACGCGCGGGCGCGGAGCCGGTGGGCTTCGTGGGAGTGCCGGGCTGGTACGACTACTCGCTGCGCAGCGCGTGGCTCGACGCGGAGGTCACGCTCGCCGACTACGCGCGCAAGCGGCGCGGACGGCTGGTGTGGCAGGACTTGAATTTCTTCCGCTGGCCGCGCGCCGCGGCCGGCGGTAGCGGGGACGCACGCGGCAACGGCGCGAACGACGGCGCAAACGGCGGCGCGACTGGCGGCGCAAACGGCGGCGCAAACGGCGGTGCGACTGGCGGCGCGAACGACGGCGCAAACGGCGGCGCAAGCGGCGGCGCGACTCGCGACGCGAACGACGGCGCAAACGGCGGCTCGGCGCTAGAGAGCGACGAAGGGGTGGCGCGACTCATGGAAGCCGACCTCGCGGCACAGCTCGCCGCGCTGCGCGGGCGCGTGCGGCGCGCCGTGGCCGTCACCCACTTCTTGCCGTTTCGCGAGCTGTGCGCCACGCGGCAGCATCCGCTCTGGGACTTCCTCAATGCCTACATGGGGAGCGCGGCGCTCGGCGAGGTGATCCGGGGTGCACCGGAGGTGGTGCTGTCGTTGTGCGGTCACACGCACCTTCGGCGCGAGGCGCGCGTCGGCCGGCCCGGCGGAGGCGTTCTGCTCGCGGCGACGAGCCCGCTCGGCTATCCGCGCGAGCGGGACGGCACGCTCGAAGAGCGCGTCGCCGATCGCGTGCGGGTCGTCGATCTGGACGGCCTGTGACTCTGCTTCACGGGTCCTCGCGGCGCTCCAGGAGCGGGGCGAGGCGCGGGTCGTCGGTACGGACGCGGAGCGTGCGCCCCGCGGCGACGTAGACGAGCCCGGGCGCGCCGCGCGACGGCTTGCGGACGTTCTTGCGGCGCGTGTACTCGACGTCGGCGCCGCCCTGGCCGCGCGCGCCGCTGAAATGCGCCGCCAGCAGCGCCGCCTCGTGCAGCGTCACGGGGTCGGGGTCCGCGCCGCGCGACAACGGCACGACCACGTGCGAGCCGGGATGGTCGCGCGCGTGCAGCCAAAGGTCGTTGCCGCGGGCGACGGCGAACGTGAGACGATCATTGCCGGCGGCGTCGCGCCCGACCAGGATGCGCAGACCG
>DASYRF010000196.1:0-17221 GCA_036004705.1 Myxococcota bacterium | reverse complement strand
CCGCGCCGGGCCGCGCGCGGCGCGCAGTGCCCGCGCCCCCGCCACGGGCACGACGCGCGCCGCCCGCGCCGCCCGCGCCGACGAGCTCCCCGCCCGTGCGGGCGCCGCCAACGTCCTGCGCCGCCTCGACCTGCGCGTGGCGCTGTCGCCCGAGGCGTACGAGAAGAAGCTCCTGCGCCTGCAGGGGCGGCTCAACCGCCTGACGCGGCGTCTGTACGAGGAGCAGCGGTCGGTGATCCTCGTGTTCGAGGGGCCCGACGCGGCCGGCAAGGGCGGCGCCATCCGCCGGCTCATACAAGCGATGGACGCGCGCAGCTACCAGGTCATCTCCATCGCCGCCCCCACCGACGAGGAGCGCGCGCACCCCTACTTGTGGCGGTTCTGGCGGCACCTGCCGCGACTGGGGCGCGTCACCATCTACGACCGCTCCTGGTACGGGCGCGTGCTCGTCGAGCGCGTGGAGAGTTTCTGCGCCCCGGCGGACTGGCGGCGCGCCTACGCCGAGATCAACGCCTTCGAGGAGCAGCTGAGCGAATTCGGGATCGTGGTCGCCAAGTTCTGGCTGGCCGTGTCGCCCGAGGAGCAGCTGCGCCGCTTCCGCGACCGCCAGACGACGCCTTACAAGCAGTACAAGATCACCGAGGAAGACTGGCGCAACCGTGCCAAGTGGGATGCCTACGAGGCGGCGGCGTGCGAGATGGTGGAGAAGACGAGCACGGCCTACGCGCCGTGGGCGCTGGTCGAGGCCAACGACAAGAGCTGGGCGCGCGTGAAGGTGTTGCGCGAAGTCGTGCGGCGCCTGGAAGGCGCGTTGCGCGGCTAGCCCACGCGCTTGGCGACCATGAACCAGACGGTGGCGGCGGCGATCAGAAACGCCGGCGCGCCGAGCGCGAGCCACACGCGGTTCAGCCGGTGGAACGCGGGCGGCAGCGCGGTGCCGTCGCGCAACGCGGCGTCGGCGAGGGCGCGCATACGCAGCTGCAGCCACACCGCCGGGAGCCAGAGCGCCCCGGCGGCGACGTAGCCGGCGAGACCGGCCAGCACCCAGTCGGTGGACCACGGCAGTCGGTAGCCGCGCACCAACAGCGCGCCGGTCGCCGGGAGGAGGAGCGCGGACGGCAGCGTGAACAGCCAGTCGGCACGGACGATCTCGCGCTGGCACCAGGCCACGACGCGCAGGTCACCCGAGCGATCGGCGCGCACCTTGTACCAGGCCGTCATGAGGCCGGCGCCCAGGAAGAGCACTGCGCCCAGCACGTGCAGCGCCTTGGCGACGACGGTCAGCACCGGCGCACCAGCGCGAGCGTCCCGGCGAGAATGGGGACGTTCTTGATGAGCGGCCCGAAGGGATGCACCCAGAGGAGCGGGTCGTGCAGGGAGACGAGCACGGGGAGCACCGCGAGCGCGGCGAGCTGGCAGCCCCAGAGCGCGCGCAGCAGCCGCCCCCGCGGCAGCAGCAGCGCGGCCACGCCCGAGCCGACCTGCGCGGCGCCCAGCAGGCGCAGGAAGAGCGCCGGATCCATGGGGACGAGCCCGCTGCCGGCGACGACCTCGAGCTCGTGCGGCTGCTGGAAGAGGATCTTGGGGACGAGGCCCTCGGTGATCCACACGACCGCCATGCCGGCGCGCAGCAGGCGCCGTGCGCGCGCCGTCCAGCCCTCGCGCGCGACGACCCAGGCGGTGCCCACCACTGCGGCCAGGGGCACGTTCTTCGTCAGCGCACCGAAGGGGTCCGCCAGCAGGGTCGGCTCCAACACGGCGAGCACGAGCGTGAAGGCGCCGACAGCCCCGAGCTGCACGGCCACCAGCCAGGCGCGCGGCGGGCCGAAGCAGAGCCGCAGCCCGAGCGCCACCTCGGCGCCGCAGGTGGCCCACATCGCCCACGGCCCGAGCCGGAGGCGCGCGAGCCAGGCGCCGCCCACCGCGCGGTAGTACGGGTGCAGCACCAGCACGCCGGTCGCCAGCCACACGAACGCCACCGAGCGGTCGAGCCACCGCGCGTCGCCGGCCGCAGTCGCCGAGGGAGCCGACGCCGCGGACGGCGCACGGCCGGCGAGCACGCCGGCCGCAGGCGCGGGCCGAAGCTCCCCTGCGGAGTGCGCAGGACGGGGGCCGTGGCCGTCGCTCAAGAGCGCGGGTCGGCGACCGGCCGGGCGGCGGGCTCGGTCCGGGGCACCGGCATGAGCTGCATGAGCGCCGGAAGGACCCACAGCGCCACGCTCAGACAGCACGCCAGCCCCAGCACCAGCAGCATGCCCATGGACGCGATGCCGCGGTGGGCAGCGGCGCCGAGGCTGGCGAAGCCCGTCATGTTCGTCAGCGCCGACAGCAGGATGGAGCCGCCCACCCCACGCACGGCGCCCAGCACCGTGCCTGTCTCGCGCCAGCGATGCAGGATGTGCACGCCGTTGTCCACGCCGATGCCGAGGATGAGGGGTAGCGCCACGACGTTGGCCAGGTTGAAATCGATGTGCGCCCAGCCCATCAACCCCACCATCCAGACGACGCCGAGCGCGAGCGGCACCATCGCCAGCAGCGCGTCGCGCAGCCGGCGCAGGTCGGTCAGCATCACCACGAACATCACCAGCGCCGCGAAGATGGCGGCGTTGCGGAAGCCGTCGATGATGACCCCCGAGAAGTGCAGGAAGTTGATCGGATAGCCCGTCGCCGCGGGATCGACCTCCTTCGTGTCGCGCACGAAGCGCGTGAGGATGTCGTGCCGCCAGATCGACCCCGACGGGTAGGCATAGAGCGCGTAGCGCGGCGCGGCGCCGGGCGCGCGCGGCTCGCCGACGAAGCGCGCACGCAGCCCCGCGGGGATGTCCTCCAGCTTCACGGGGCCGGCGTCGAGCGCCGAGCGGAACAGCGCCATGCCTTCTGCCAGCTCCGCGAAGAGCCGCGTCTGGAAGGCGGCGAGCCGCGCGTCGGCGGCAGCGGCGGGCGCCGCCACGTGCCCGGCCGTCGCGCGTGCCGCCGCCGCCAGCGCGCGCAGCTGCGCCGCCAGCTCGGCGCGCCCGGTCGTCTCGGCGCGGAAGGCCGCCGCTTCAGCCGCGTCGCCCAGCCGGCCGAGGGCCTCCCCCGCGACCGGGCCTGCGACGGGATCGAGCACGGTGTAGCGGCTCGCCGCGCCTTCCAGCGCGGGGGCGAGCTTGCGTAGCAGCTCGAGCTTCGCCTCCTGGTCCTCGGGCACGAAGCGGGCGGCCGACTCGACGCGCGCGATCGTCGACTTGGCGCGCAGCGCCTTCTCGCGCGCCCGAACTTCGGCGAGGCTGTCGGCGACGAGCGCGTTGAACGCCACCGAGAAGTCGCCCTCGTCGAAGATGCGCGCGGCGACGCGCACGCTCTCCGCCTCCTTGGGCAGCATGGTGGTGATGTCGTAGTCGAAGGAGACGCGCCGGATGCCGGCGGCGAGCAACAGCGTCACGGCCGCGACGATCCCGAGCGTCCACAGCGGCCAGCGCACGCCGAGGTCGAACACGCTCCACCCTTTGTCGGCGGCGGGGGCCGTGGCGGGAGAAGGCGGCGCGGCGTCGTCGGACGCAGCGGCGTCGGCGGGCGCGGACGGCACCGGCTCCGCCGGCGCGGCCGCCACGGGCTCCGGGGCGGGCGGAGCCGCGGCTGCAGTGCGCGGAGCGGCGCGGCCGGCGCGAGCCCGCCGCTCCTCGCGGCGTGCGCGCAACGTGAGCATCGCCGGCAGCACCGCCAGCGTGGCGAGGAACACGAACAACAGCCCGGTGCCCGCCAGGATGCCGAGCTGGCGGAAGGCCGGAAAGTCGCTGACGAGCGTCGTGAAGAAGGCGAGCGAGTTGGTGAACGCGCCCGTCAGCACCCCGCGGCCCGTCTCGCAGATGGAGGCGTGCAGCGCCACGGGGTGGCTGGCGCCCTTCTTGCGCTCCTGGTCGTACCTCCCCAGGAAGTGAACGCCGTAGTCGATGCCCAGCCCCTGCAGCAACGACCCGCAGGCGCCCGTCAGGAAGTTCAGCCCACCGAACGCCAGCACCACCAGTGCGCCCGACCAGACGACGCCCAGCCCCAAGGGTATGCCGATCATCGCCAGCGCCCAGGGCTTACGGTAGGCGATGAACAGCATCACCAGCACCAGGACCGTGGCCGCGACCGACGTCACCAGGCTGTCGCGCCCGATGGCGTCCACCTCGTCGGCGGTGCTGGCAGGGTAGCCGCTGAAGCCGATGGTGACGCCGGGGTGGGCGGCGGCGACCTCGCGCGCGATCGCGCGCGCGCGCTCGGTGAGCGGCTGCACGAAAGCGTAGTCGTCGGTCTCGGAGGCGGGCTTGACGAAGACCAGCAGCACGCCGCCGGCGCGCGAAGCGAGGTATCCGGCGCTGTCCAGCGACGAGCGCTCCAGATCGATCTTCTCGACGAAGAGCCGTTGCAGGATCTCGATCTGGTCGGCCTTCGGGTCGGCCACCCAGCGGTCGGCCTCGCGCACCAGCTCCGTCAGGAGTCGCACGAGCTCCGCTTGCGCGGCTAGATCGATGGGCGCCGTCCCGGTCGCCACGCCTGCCCCGGGCGCCCCCGGCGCGCCGGTCTCGGGTGCGGTGCGCGGGATCTCGCCCTCGTCGCCGGACGCGGGCACCGGCGCCGCCGCGGTCGCCGGTGCCGTTCGCGGGATCTCGCCGTCGCCGCCCGACCCCGGCCCCGGCGGCGCCGCCGTCACCGGCGTCGTCGCCGGAGCGACCTCCACGCCGGCGCCGCGCGCCAGCTCGCCGGCCGCGGCGTCGAGCATCGGCACGAGCCCGCGCAGCTCGGTGAAGCGCTTCACGTCGAGCGGCGTGCCGGGCGCGTCGAGCAGGTCGCTCATGCGCTTGAGGTCGTCGAGCGGCACGTACATCAAGGCGCGGTCGCGGAAGAAGCCCGTGTCGATGCGGTAGAAGACGTCGGCCACGTAGGCCGTCTCGCCCTTCAGACGCGCCGCCAGCTCCTCGACTGCCGCGCGGCGCGCGACCGGGTCCCCGCCCTCCACCGCGCCGATCAGATCGAACGGCGAGCCGAACTCGTGGAGGAACTGGTCGAGCGCCGTCTGCTCCTTCGACCCCGATGCCAGGGCGAAGCGGCTCGTCGACACCTTCATGTAAGGAAGGGTCGCCGCCGTCGCCACCGACACGATCGCCACCGCGCCCAGCAGCCACCACGGGCGGTGTAGCGCCAGCTCGTACACCAACCGCAGGAAGCGGTCGCGCCACGGCGGCTTCTTGCCGGGAGGAACGCCCGGCGGCGCGTGCTCAGGGTTGGGACTTGTCATCCGGAGGACGCGGCCAATGGTGCGACGCGGCGCGCGTCGTCTTCTCCTCGTCTTCGAGGTCCGCCTCCGCGGGCACCGGGGCCTGGAACGGTGCCGGCCCGCGCGGCGGCTCCGCGGGCGCAGCCGCTGCCGGCGCCTCCTCCGCGACGGCCGACGTCGGCCGCGCGGCATAGGACGGCGGCGGCAAGTCGTCGGGGTCAGCGGGCGGCTTCTGGCGCTCGGCGACCAGCGCCCGCGCCGCGGACGCCTTTTGCTCGACCGCGTCGGCGGTTCCGGCGCCGCCCAGCGCGCCGCCATCTGCCCCCGCGCCGGCGCGCAACGTGCCTCCGCCCACCATGACCGCGCCGCGAAGCCTCTGCATCAACCCGTAAGGCACCACGTCGCGCGTGGTCGTCTCGTCGGCGTCGAGCGCGCGGAACGCGTCTTCCAGCTCGTCGAGCAGCGCCCGCGCCGAGGCCGGACGCCGCTCCGGGTCCTTCTCCAGCGCACGCATCACGACCTCTTCCAGCACCCGCGGGATGTCGCGCTCCGGCGCGCGCAGCGAGGGCGGCATGGGCGGCTCTTCCACGATGCGTTGCAGCAGCAGCACCATGTTCGCCGCCTTGAAAGGCACCGTACCCGAAAGGGCGCGGTACAGGATGACGCCGTAGCTGTAGAGGTCGGCGCGATGGTCGACGTCGCGGCCGTCCGCCTGCTCGGGCGCCATGTAGCCCGGCGTGCCCAGGATGACGCCCGTGCCGGTGAGCGTGAGCCCCTCGCCCGGCTGGCGCTCGGTGAGCTTGGACACGCCGAAGTCGAGCAGCTTCACCAGCGCGCTGGTCGGCTCGCGCCCGACCAGGAAGACGTTGGCCGGCTTCAGGTCGCGATGCACGATGCCGGCGTCGTGGGCCGCCTGCAGCCCCTCCAGCAGCTGCCGCGACAGCGGCAGGATCTGCGCGTACTCGAGGATCTTCTGGCGCTGGAAGACGTCCTTGAGCGACTCGCCGGGCAGGAACTCCAGCGCGATGTAGGGCGAAGCGAGGTCGGCGACCTCACCCATGTCGTAGACCTCGACGATGTTGCGGTGGCCGATCTGCGAGGCGGCGCGCGCCTCGCGCTCGAAGCGCGCCAGCACCACCGGGCGGAGCGTTAGGTGCGGGTGCAGCACCTTGAGTGCCACCTGCTTGCCGAGCTTCACGTGCTCGGCGCGGTAGACCGAGCCCATGCCGCCGCGCCCGATCATCGCTTCCACGCGGTAGCGCTCGTCGACGACCTTGCCGATGAGGGCCTCCGGGCCGATCATCCCGGGCAGGTCCGGCACGCGCCCGAGCCTCTCGCCGTCGTGGCTGCAGTAGCGCTCCTCACGCCGGAAGCGCGACCCGCAGCGGGGGCACTCCATCATCATCGCGGGACAACTGTACCCGAATCCGGCGGGATCTCCCATGCCTCGCGGCGGGTGGCGACGAACGCCCGGGCGGCGGCAGGGCCCACCGGCGGGCCGTTCACGAGGGCCTCCAGCTCGGCGACGCGCAGCAGGCGCGAAGCACGGTCGCGCGCCGCGTCGGCGAGGGCGGTGCAGAGGCGGGCAAGGGCGCCGGCGTCGGCGGGCGGCGGGGCGCCCAGCGCCGCCTGGCCGGCGGGCGGGAGCGCGACCGCCACGAGCCCGGCGAAGCGGCGGGCGAGCGCGTCGGCGGCGCGCACGTCGGGGAGCTCGTGCCCGGCGACGGCGGCGGCGACCAGCGCCCAGAGGGCGCCGAGGTCGTCGGCCGGGGCAACCTCGCCGGAGGGCGCCCCTTCCACGAGCAGGATCCACGGCGGAGCGCCGCTCAGGCGCGCCGGCCCGACGCCGCCCAGCGCGACGCCGGCCTCGTGCAGCGGCGCGAGCGCGCGCGCCGCCGCGGCGCCGATCTCGAAAGCGGTGGCGAGCGGAAGAGCCCCGCCCTCCCCCGCCGCGCGCAGGCGCTCGGCGAGCGACTGCTCGAACGCCGTCTCCAGCACGACACGCGCGCGATCGCCCTCGCTCTCCAACGCCAGCACGACCTGCAGCCCCGCCCCGCCGCGCGCCGCCACCGCCTGGCGCACGGCCCAGAGCCGCTCCGTCGCCGGCCCGCGCGCGAAGCGCTCGATCGTCACGTTGCGGCCGAGCCGCCGATCGTGCGCACGCACGATCTCGATTGCTCCGCTGCCCTGCGCGACGTCGATCTCTTCGTACCGATCGGCGACGACGGTCACCGTGCCCCGCGACGGCAGCGACGCCGGCGACGAAAGCGACGACCACGCCTCCGGCGCAGACGCCTCCGCCTCCGCCCCGACCGGGTCGCCCGAAACCGTGGCCGGCGGCCCGAACCGCCAATCCACCGCGCCGATGTCGGCGCGCAGCGCGGCGATGGACGGGTGCCGCGCGCCGGGGTCCTTGGCCAGCATCCGCGCCACCAGCGCCTCCGCCGCCGGCGGCGCCGGCAGCCCGCGCTCCGCCAGCCGCGGAGGCCGCTCCGACAGGTGCGCCGTGGCCAAGTCGCCCGTCTCGAAGGGGAGCCGTCCCGTGAGCAAACGGAACGCGGTCACGCCGAGCGCGTAGAGGTCCGCGGCGAACGTCAGCGGCGCCCCGGTCACCTGCTCCGGCGCCATGTAGGCGAGCGTGCCGATGAACGACCCGGTCTGCGTGGCGCCCAGCTCTTGCAGGTGCGCCACGCCGAAGTCCCCCAGCTTGACCTCCCCCGCGGCGCCGAAAAAGACGTTCGCCGGCTTGATGTCGCGGTGGATGATGCCGCGCTGGTGCGCCGCCTCCAGCGCCGCGCAGACGGGGAGCAGCACGCCCGGCGCCTGGCGCCCCGGCAAGGCGCCTTGCCTTACGAGCCTGTCTTCCAGCGTCTCGACCATCAGCTCCATGACGATGAAGCCGAGCTGCGCGTTGAACTCGCGCACCGCCACCACGTTGGGATGGCCGAGCGCCTTGACGATGCGCGCCTCGCGCATGAACCGCTCGAACGCTTCGCCGGTGCCGCCGCGCGCGCCCCCGCCCACGCCCCCGGCCGCGGCGAAGACCTTCACCGCCACCTCCTCTCCGGTGAAATCGTCGAGCGCGCGCCACACCCGGCCCATGCCGCCGGAGCCGATGAGGGCGACGAGCTTGTAGCGCCCGACCAGCCAGCGCTCGTCGTCGGCGCGGGTGCGCTCGAGGTCCGTGGACGCGCGTGCGCGCAGGAACTCCGCCACGTCGGGCGGCAGGCGCCGGTCGGCGTCGCGCAGCGTGCGGTACGCGGCCTCGGCGGCGCCGCCCATGCCGGCGGCGGCGAACGCGACCACCAGCTCCTCCAGCGCCTCGGCGGCATGCGCCGGCGCGCGCTGCGCCCGCTGCAGGTAGGGAATGGCGCGGTCGTGCAGCCCGAAACGGCTGAGGATGCGCCCGAGGTGCAAGGCCACCAGCGCGTCGTCGGGGTGCTGCGCCAGGTGCTCCTCGTACTTCTGGCCCGCTTCGCGATAGCGGCCCAGCGACTCGAGCAGGCGGCCGGCGCGCGCTGGCTCCAGCGCCCGCGCCCACAGCTCCGCGGCGCGCTCCAGCTCGCCGGCCATCTCCAGCAGCTCGGCGGCATCGCCGTAGGCGCGCTTGCGCTCGTACGCGGCGGCGCCCGCCCCCAGGTCCGCGGCGCTGCCTTCTTCGGCCAGCCGCGTACGCAGCGCGGCGGTGCGCGCCGCTTCGCCCGCCTCCAGCGCGTCGCGCAGCGCGCCGCCCAGGTCCGCAGCGCGCTCGCGCAAGCGCGACGCCTCGGAGAACTCGAAGAGCTGCTCGTAGAGCGCCGCCGCGCCGGCGAGGTCGCCCGCCTCCGCCAGCGCGCGCGCCCGCGCGAACGGGTCGCCGCCGCCGAACGTCATCGGCACGCCCGCGCGAACGGGTCGCCGCCGCCGGACGTCATCGGCACGCCCGCGCGAACAGGTCGCCGCCGCCGCCGTTCATCGGGACGCTCGGGCGCACGGGTCGCTGCCGCCGCCGGTCACCGGAAGCTCCGCTCGACGAAGAGGCGCCCGCCGAAACCCACCGCGACGTCCCGGCCCCAGAGCGCCGCCGCCAGCTCCATGCCCGCGCGCATCGCCCCGTCGAGATCGACGACCGCGCCCGCCGTCGCGTCCACGCGCGCGCGCGTCGCCGCAGTGGACGTCAGCGCCGCGGTCGGGTCGGGCGACGCGCCGTCGCCCGCAGCGAGCGCCGGCGCCGGGACGTCGACGCGCCCGCGCCCGAGCGGCAGGTCGGCGCGCAGCCCCGCCGCCAGCGCGAGGCGCCCGCCGGCGAGCGTGGCCCCGGCGAGGGCACGCGCCGCGAGCCGATCGGCGAAGCCGCCCCCGCGCACGCGCCAGACTACCTCAGCGGCGAGCGCCAGCCTTCCCAGCTGCACGGCGCCGCGAGCCAGCGGGCCCGCCTCCAGCAGACCGTCGTCGGCGGGCACCAGGGCGCGCGGCCGGCTCGTCGGCGCCGACACCCACATCCCCAGCGCGACCATCCCGTCGGGGCTCTCCGCCGGCGTGACGATCACGGCGGCGGTCGCGTCGCCGAGCCCGAGGGAAGTGCGGCGCTCGGTCGCCACGTGCGCGTCGGTCGGCGGATCGCGCGCCTCCAGCCACAGCGCGCCGGCGGCGACGGGCAGCCGCGCTTCCAGCCGCACGCCCGGCCGCGCGCGCCACGCCAGCTCGAGCACCATCCGGCCGCCCGCGAAGCCGGCGTTCCCCACGCGATCGCCGCTGAGCTCGGCGATCGTCAGGCGTGCGCCGCCAGGCCGGCCCGCCCCGCCTCCCGGCGCGAACACACGGCGCGCGCCCTCGCCTTCGCCCGCGAGCCCCACGGTCAGCGTCCCGGCCGCTCCTGCGCTCGGCGCGGTACGCGGGGACCGCCCCGCAGGCTTGCCGCGCGCACCGGCGCTCAGCGCGCCCGACGCAGGCCCGCTTGCGCTCGGGCCGCCACCCAGCCACAGGAGCGTGGCCGCGAGCGCCCAGCCCGCCGTCACCGCGCGACCTCCACTACCACGCCCGCTTCGGCGTGCAACGTCCCCAGCACCGCGGACAGCACGGTCGCGCCCGCCGCACGCCCCTCCACCGCGCCACCGGCCGCCGTTACGCGCGCCACCCGCCCGTCCGCCGTGACCAGCACGAGCGCCTCGTCCGCGACCGGCTCGACGCGTCCGTCGCCGTAGAGGCCGTACACCGCGACGGGGCGGCTCTCGCCGACGCGCACGCGCAGCGGGTCGGGGGCGATCGAGATCTCGAGCAGCGGCTCTGCCACCACCTCGATGGCGGTCGCGTTGCTCTCCACGCCTTCCACCACGACACGCACGAAGTGCAGCCCCGGCTCCGCCTCCGCCGGCATGCGCGCGACGACGCCGCCCGTCCCGACCGCGAGCACGTCCGCCGGGCCCTCGTCGACCCTGACCTCCAGCCCGTAGGGCGCCTCGCGCCACGGGTCAGGGTCGTCGCTCGTCGCCGGCACGTCGCCGCTGTCCCACGGCGTCAGCTCCACGCCGTGGGCCAGGATCGTGAACGTCCGCCCGGCGCGCACTGTGAGCGGCAGAACACCGTCGACCACTGGCGGTACGACGTCGAGATAGACGCGCCCGTCACACCCCGCCAGCAGCACCGCCAGGACGATCGCGCCGCGCACGCGCACTCGGCCGCAAGTTACGCCCAAGGCGCCGTACACGCCAGCGCGGCGCGTGGTGCGGCTCGGCGCTCGCGCTTGCGGCGGCGCGTCGTTGCAGTCGTCCTTGAAGGGGCGGGGGTGGAACGGCTATCCTCCGTGCACCATGGCCTTCCTGAAGAAGGTCTTCTCCGGACCTTACCGGCGCGCCCTGCAGCTCGAAGCGGAGGGAAACCTTCGCGAGGCGGCGGAGCAGTTCGCGCTCGCCTCGGAGCACGACAAGGTCGTCGAGCTGCGGCTGCGCGCGGCCGGCCTGGCGCGCGACCCCCGCGAGCGGCTGGAGTGGCTGCGCACCGCGCTCCAGCACGCCGAGGCGCACCCCGAGGCGGCGGCGCGCGTGCCACAGGCGGCGCGCGCGCTCGCCGAGGAGCTGGCGACCGCGGCGCGCGACCGCGGGCTCACCACCGAGCTGGACCGGCGCTCCCTGGCCGAGGCCGCCGGGCTGTGGCGCAAGGCCGGCGACCACGAGCGCGCCGGCGACGCGCTGCGCGAGCTGGGCCGCCTGGAGGACGCCGCTTCCGCCTACAAAGAGGTCGGCGCCATCAACAAGATGGAGGCTGTTTACGCCCACGAGCAATCGAGCCGCCACAAGGCCAATGCGCTGCGCGACGCCTGGTCCACCTACCAGATGGGGCTGGCCGGCGGCGACCGCGCCGCGGCGCGCGCCGCCGTGGAGGAGTGCTGCAACGTCTCCCCCGAGAACCCGGAGTACCGCGAGGCGCGCTCGGCGCTGCTGGCGCGCTGGCCGAAGCCGGGGCTGCTGCGCGGGCGGCTCGGCGACAAGCGCATCAACGTCGTGGGTGCGTTCCCCGCCAAGATTGGGCGCGACCCGGACTGCGCCGTGGGGCTGCGCGACCAGGGCATCTCGCGCGTCCACGCCGTGGTGTCGACCGAGGGCGGTGGCTTCTATCTGGCCGACGCCGACTCGCGCAACGGTACGCGCCTCAACGGGCTCCCGATCTCGGGCTCGCTGCCGCTGAGCGGCGAGGGCGTCTTCGCGGTCGGCGACGGCGTGGACATCGCGTTCGCCGTGCGCCGCACGGGCGGCGCGGGCCAGGGGGCGGCGGTGCTGAACCTCGCCGTGGTGCGCGGGCTCGACAAGGGCGCCCTCTTCTTCATGTCGGCGGGCGAGGTGTCGCCGCGCCGTTCCGGCGGGGCCGCCGACTTGCCGGCGGCGCCGCTACGTTTCAGAGTCGTCGAAGGCAACGTCTGGGTCGAGCCGCTCGACGCGCCACTCATGCTCAACGGCACGAAGCTGGCGGCCGGCGTGCTTCCGCTGCAAGGCGACCGCATCAACGCGGGGCCGCTCCTGCTCGAGATCGACTAGCAGGGTCGTCGATGTCGCTCTGGCGGCGCTTGCGCGGGCTATGGCCTGGCCGGCCGCGCGGGCAGGACGAGGCCGCGGGCGAAGCGGGCGCGGGCCACGGCCCCGAAGGCGCGGGCGCCGCCGGCCGGGCGCGCGTCGCCGCAGACCGCGGCGGACCGTTTGACTTCGACGCGCCCGACGCGGCCGTCCCGTGGGATGCGCCGTCCGACGCGGACGGAGGCACGGGCGCGAGCGCGGGCGCGCCGGGTGGGCCAGACCCGGAGCGGACCCTGCGTGCCGGGCTGGAGGAAGGCGCACCCGAGGGCTTCTGCCGCACGGCCGCGTTCCGCGACGCGGTGGCGGCGCTGGCGGGCGCCGGCCGCGACCTTCTGGTCGTGGACCTCGTGCGCGCCTACGCGACGCGCCACCCGGCGGACTACGACCTGAAGCGCCTACTGGGCGAGCGGCTGCTGGCACGCGGCGATGCCGATGCGGCGCGCGCGGTGCTGCACGAGTGCGCCGACGCGCCTGACCCCGCGCTGCGCGCGTGGGCGCTGTTCGAGCTGGCCGATCAACAGCAGCAGCGCGGCGAGGAGGCGCTGGCGCTGGCGGGCTACCAGGAGGTGCTGGCGATCGACTACGACTACCCGCGCGCGCGGGCGCGGGCCCGCGCGCTGGCCGGGCGCCTGGGCCAGCGCGGCCCGGCGCTGCCGCTGTCGACCACCACCGCCACCAGCGCCGCGCCCGACCGCGTGGCCGTGGGCGCCTGGCGGCTGCGGCGCGAGCTGGGCCGCGGCGGCGCGGGCGCCGTGTACTTGGCCCTCGACCCCGGGCTCGAGCGCGAGGTGGCGGTGAAGGTGCTCCATCCGCACCTGGCGGCGCGCGAGCGTTCGCGGCGCCGCTTCTTCCGCGAGGCGCGCGCGGCGGCCGCGGTCGCGCACCCCGGCGTCATCACCATCTACGAGCTCGACGAGAAGCTCACGGCGATCGCCATGCAGTATCACGCGGGCGGGTCGCTCGCCGAAAAGCTGCGCGCCGGACCGTTGCCGCCGCGCGACGCCCTGCGCGTGGCCGGCGAGGTGGCCGAAGCGCTGGCCGCCATCCATGCCGCCGGCATCGTCCATCGCGACCTCAAGCCCGGCAACGTTCTCTTCCGCGACGACGGCGGCGCCGTGCTGACCGACTTCGGCGTGGCCGGCCTCGGCACCGAGCTGGGCGCGCCGGGGAACGCCGCCGCGAGCGCGGACGGCGACGCCGCCGCCGCGGCCACCGCGGACGGCGGCGCGGTCGGGACGCTCGCCTACATGGCCCCGGAGCAGCGTACCGGCGAGCCCCCGCGCGCCGCGAACGACCTGTACGCCCTCGGCGTGCTGCTGTTCGAGATGCTGGCCGGGCGCCCGCCATTCGCCGCCGCCGAGCTGACGGCGCACCCTCCGACCGCGGTCCCCGATCTCGCCCCCGCCGCCGCGCCCCTGGAGCCCGGCCTGCGCCCGCACGTGTCGCTGCTCCTGTCGCGCCTCCTCGCGCCCGACCCCGCCGCGCGCCTCGCCGGCGTGGACGAGGCCCGCACCGACCTGTCGCGCGTCGCCCGCTGGGTCGCCATCGGCAGCGAGCGCCGCGCCCGCTACGCCGACCTCTGGCGCGCCGTCACCCTGTGCGGCGAGACCCCCGAGCGCCGCGCCCGCCTCGCCGCCGCAGCCGCGGACCTCGGCATCCTCCCCCCCGAAGCCCAGGAGATCGAGTCCGCTTCGCTGCCCTGATTCCCGCGCACGGCACCGGCCACGCACGCGGGTGGCGCCGTGCAGGTTGCGGCGCTGCCCCGGCCCCCCCGCTGCGGCTCCTGCCCCGACGGCTCGGTTCCGGGCCGCGCGTGGTCACTGCGTAGCGCGGTTCGCGGAGGCGCGTCGCGCGCGTGGCGGGCGGTGGAGGCTCGGGGTGTGGCGCGCCGGCACGGTGTGTCGGCGCGGTGACGGCGGCCGCCGCGGGCTTCCGCGCGGCCCGGCGGCGGCATACGCCTTGCTCCACTCGGGCGCAACGCAGCCGGATGCGCTGCGCCGGAGGAACCAATGCGAACGTTCTTGTGCATGGCGGCGGCTTCGTCGCTGGCTTTCGTGACGTTGGGTTGCGCGGAGGAGGAGGCGGTGCCGAAGGCCTGGACCGCGGAGCTGGGCGCGGGCCGTTTCTCGAACGCCGAGGAGCTGGCGCGGCACGGCGACGAGAGCGCGCGCGCCGTGTGGGGCGACTTGCGCGACCTCTCCAGCATCGAGGAGTGGGGCGACGACCCCTCCTGCCCGCGCGTCACGTGGGAGCGCGACACCGTGACGGTGGAGGGCGGCTGCACCGATGCGGCGGGGCGCGAGTGGAGCGGCCGGGCGACGCGCACCGGCACGGTGGAGTCGCGCACGTTCGCGCTGGTCCTCGACGACGTGCAGGTCAGCAGCGCCTCGACCTGCGACGACGACGGCAGCGCGACGCTCGCGGTCGATCGCCTCGACGGCCGCGGCAGCGCCGCGGACGACGGCGGCGGGCTCGTGTCGTTCGAGCTCGACGAGCGCCTCGACCACACGGTTCTGGAGCCGGGCACCTGTGGCACCGCCGGCACGTCGACGACCGTGAAGCGCTTCGCCGGCGACTTCGTCGAGTCGGGCGGCCGGCGGCCCGCCGCCGGCGGCGGCGACGCCGACGAGGACGGCCATGCCGAGGCCGCGCGCGTCGTCTGGAACGGGCGCGGCGCGCTCGGCGACGGCGTGGACGGCGTGACGGACGTCGAGTCGATCGACGTCGTCTGGGAGCGCGGCGTCTGCAGCAGCGAGCCGCTCTCGGGCGAGACGGTACTGCGCGCGGCCGGCCACCGCGCCGTGCTCAGCCACGACGGCGCCACCGACTGCGACCCCACGCAGACCGTGACGTGGACCTACGACGGCCGCGACATGGGCGAAGCCGAGGTCCCCGCCTGCGCGGTGCGCCGCCCCGGCGCCCCCGGCTCGGCCCTGCCGCCCCTCGGGCTGCTCCTCGCCCTCGGCGCCGCGACCGTGGCCCTGCGCGCCCGCACCCGCACGCGCCGCGCAGGCCCGTCGCCCGTTGGTGCGCAAGCGCCTCGGTCAGTCCGCGGTGCTACCCCGCGCGGGAAGCGCGCGGAGGGGGGAGGCTCGCCCGGCTTTGCCGGGCGAGGGGGGGCGGGCAGGCCCCCCCCTGATCGACCCTACTGACACGCGCAACGCGCGGGTCAGTAGGGCGCGCCGGGAGACTCGAGGGGCTCGGCGGTGGCGGGGGCGCCTAGCGGGGTGGCGCTGCCGGGGCGGACGGCGGGGGCGGCGGGGCCGGCGGGGAGGCGCGCGGCGTAGACGACGACGTTGTCGTACCAGCTGTCGGAGGCCCAGTTGTTGAGAGCGAGGTGGTCGTGGCCGGGGCCGCGCAGCATCGCGGGGTCGCTGCGCGACAGCTTCAAGACGCCGTCCACCCAGAACTCCAGCACGTCGCCGACGCGCACGAGGCGCCAATGGTAGTGCTGGCCGATCACCATCGAGTCGCGCATCTCCAGGCGCCCGGGCTCGTGCTCGTTCATCTTGGCGATCGTGGTGATCGTGTTCGCCCAGCCGCCGAAGATCACGCTGTAGCCGCTCTCGTGCGTGGCACCGTCGCCGAAGACCTCGACCTTGACGTCGCCGTCGGGCGAGGCCGACCACGCGTCGAGCTCGACGATCACGTCCTCGGGCAGCGGGCGCGCCAGCCACAGCGCCTTGTTGTAGGCGCCCTTCACGTGCACGGCGCCGCCCTGGATGGCGTAGGGAGCGCCCGCCGCCGCCGTCCAGTCGGGCCCGAGCGCCGGCCGCTCGAAGTCGTCGCGGAACAGCGCGTCGCCGGCCGGCGTGGCCGCGCCGAGGAGCCCCGCCGCCGCGCCGCCGCCCGGCGGCGGACCGTGCAGCTCGGCGGCCTTGCCGGCCAGCGCCGGCCCGACCTGGTCGCCGCACGCGCCGCGCCGGCCGCCGCTCGTGAGCAGCGACGTCGCCCCCGCCGCCAGGACCGCCCCGAGCAGGGCGAGGACCTGCCAGCGGAGGCCCAGCCACAGCGGGCCCCGCGGCGAAGCGCTGGATGCCGCGGGCATCCGGCGCCCTAGTTCGTGATGATGACGGTGTCGGCGGCGACGCGCGAGGTGACGAGGTACGCGTCGTTGGTGCCGTCGCCGTTCGTGTCGGTGTCGGGCTGGACGTTCATGGCGCCGGTGCCGGCCGCGCAGGCGGGGCAATCGGCGTTCGACGTGCAGGCGGTCGTCCCGTCGGGGCAGAAGCCCGCCGCCAGGTCGCAGCCCAGCGTGGGCGCCACCGTGCCCATGCCCGACCCGTCGAGGATATCGAGCACGTTCAGCGTCGTGCCGCCGCCGAGGTCGACGTTGATGGCGCAGGCGTCCTGCACCGTCAGCGCGCCCGCCAGCGTGCTCGTCCCGTTCGCGTTCATCTCCTCGATCGCCGTATAGCCGGCGTCGAAGTAGACGTCGAAGCTCGCGTTCACGAGGTTCAACGGGATGAGCAGGTCGTTCATCATGTCGCCGTTGGTGTCGACGCCGATGTTCAGCACCACCGTCTGCTGGGACGTCGTCATCAAGTTCCCGTAGGCCGGGTCGAGCGTGGCGGTGAACATCGCCGGCACGCCGCAGTCCGGGTCGGCCGTGCACACGGTGATGCCGTCGTTGCACAGCATCGCCGCCGTGTCGCACGCCGGGAAGGCGAACTCGCCGGCGGTGGCCCCCGGCACGCCGTCCGCCACCGTCACGGTCGCCGCAGCGTTCAGCATGCGGTTCTTCAGCAGGATGTTGATGCTGTTGCCGGTGATGGCGCTGGCGAGGATGCCGTTGACGATGCCGAGCGTCGTGGGCGTCTGCACGTTCAGCGTGGTGATGCGCATGTCGAGGCTGTCGGGGGGGCCGCCGCCGCCGCCGGAGTCGGTGCCGGGACCGCCCGCGTCGGTGGAGCCGTTGCGCCCACCGCAGCCG
>DASYRF010000195.1:0-9006 GCA_036004705.1 Myxococcota bacterium | reverse complement strand
CCTTGGCGCGGCGCACGGCGGTGAGCGCCTCGTCGAATAGCCGCTGCGCGTCGTCAAGGCCGCCCTCGTCGCGGCGCAGCGTGCCCAGGTTGACGAGGATGCCGACTTGATGGCGCAGCGCGCCGGCGCGGCGCGCCATCGCCAGGCCCTCCTCGAACGCGCGGCCCGCCTCCGCGAGCCTTCCTTCCTTGCGCAACACCACGCCAAGGCTGTTGTGGGCCAAGCCTGCCGCCAGCTCGCTGGCGCCGCCGCGCTCCGCCCCGGGCCCGGCGATCGCCAGCGCCCGCTCGAGGTAGGCGTAGGCGTCGGTTCGGCGGAGCTGTGCCTGCGCCACGACGCCGCGAAGCCGCCACAGGTCGCTCTCGAGGGCCGCGTCCGGGGCGGCCTCGAGTCGCGCGAGCGCCTGAACCAGCTCGGCTTCGGCCTGCGGGAAGTGGCCCGCGTAGAAGCGGTCGTGCCCGCGGCTGCGCAAGAGCGTGGCGGCGAGGCGCGCGGCGCCGGCGCGATCGGCGGCGGCCAAACCGGCAGCCAGGATCTCCTGCCGCGTCGAGGCCGGCCCCAGCGCCGCCAGCAGCGGGTCCAAGCATGCCGCCGCGCGCGCCGCGACGTGGTCGTCGTGCGCGACGCCCCAGCGGTGCGCCGCGAGCAAGTTGTCGGCCTCTGCCTGGAGCCATTGGAGCGCGGCAGCGCAGTCGGGGCCCTCGACCATCTCGGCGCGTACTTCGCCTTCTCGGACGAAATGGTGGGCGTGACGGGCCGCCACCGCGTCGCGCTCGCCGTCGCCGGTGACCTGCGCCCCGGCGAGCTCGCGCACGCTCTCGTAGAGTGAAAAGCGTAACGCGCCCGAGGCCGCGTCCGCGACTTGCGCCTTGAGCAGGGACTTGCGCCGGAGCGCCTCGACCGCGTCGAGCGGCCAACCGCCGTCGCTGAGCTTCAGCACCGCTTCGGCCGCCGCCAGCGTGAAGCCGCCGCGGAAGACGGCGCACTGGCGCAACGCCGCCTTCTCCATTTCATCCAGCAGCTCCCAGGACCAGGCAATCGAGTCGAGCAGCACCGTCCGGCGCCGCGAGGCCGCCGCGCCCGCTGCCCCCGTGCCCGGCGGCGCCGCGCGTAGCAGGCGGAAGCGCTCGCGCAGCCGCGCGCTCAGCTCGGCCGGCGAGAGAACCGCCAGGCGGGCGGCGGCCAGCTCGATGGCGAGCGGCAAGCCGTCGAGGCGCCGCACGATGTCCGCGAGCACCGCCGGGTCGGCACCGCTGCCGCCGGCCGCGAGATCGGGGCGCACCAGTCGCGCGCGATCCAGCAGGAGCGCCGCGCCCGACACCTCGTCGAGGGGCGGGACCTCGAAGACCTCTTCGTCGGGGAGGCCGAGCGGCTCGCGCGAGGTGACGAGCCAGCGCGCCTCGGGCACCGCCGCGCGCCACCGCCCCACGGTGGCTGGTGCCGCGGCGAGGATCTGCTCGAAGTTGTCGAGGACCAGCAGCACCGGGCCGAAGCTGCCGAGCGCCCGCGCGATACGGTCGTGCGTCTCGCACCCGCCGCCCCCCGCGCCGCCGAGCTGCAGGCCGAGCACACCTGCCACGACGCGCACCACGTCGGCCGCGTCGCGGGCGTCCTCGAGCGCAAACAACCAGGCGCCGCCGGCCGGTGCCGCCGCGCCGCTGGCCAGCGCCAGAGCCACTTCGCGCGCCAGGCGGGTCTTGCCGGCGCCCGGCGGCCCGACCAGCGTCAACAGGTGCGCACCGTCCGCGAGCCGGCGCTCCAGCTCGGCGCGCTCGCGGCGCCGTCCCACGAAGGAAGACGGCTCGGGAAGCAAGTTCGTCGGAACGGGCGACGGCACGGGCTCTCGCTGAATCTTGCCAGAACTTCCCCGTGTGCGTCAGGTCGGGTCGCCCGGCCGTCGCTGACGCGGCGCTGGACGCCCGAACGTGTCGGGCGTCGTGGCCCTCGCACTGTTCCGCGTCGCTGGTGGGGCGCTTGCCCTGGGGCGGAGGCCACCGGCGGGGAGCGACGGGCAGGCGCGGCGCGGTCGAGCGCGCCGGCGGCGTTAGACTAAGCTCGGGGCGCGTCGATGGGAAAGGCGCGCGGTCATGGCGCGAGCGTTCCGCGGGGTCGGAGGCAGGAGCACGCCGGCGTCGCACGGCGTGCCGGCGGCCCTCGCGGCGCTCGTGGCTTGTTGGCCGCTGCTCGCGCGGGCGGCCGGCCCGCCGCCGTCCAGCGGGCCGTTCACGCCGCCGGCCCCGGCGCCGGCCGCGTCTTGGCGCGCGGACGCGGACGAAGCAGACGCCGGTGAGCCCGAGACCGCCGTCCCAAGACTGGCACTGCGCCTGCAGGAGGAGCTCCTGGGCACGCTCAACCCCTCGGGCCTGCTCCTCGACTTGGACCTGGCGCTGCGCGGGCGGCTCTACCGCTCCACGCGCGCGCCGTTCGCCCACAGCTTGTGGGGCCTGGGGCTGCGCGCTTCCTCCAGCCCCGTCTTCGTTCACGCCGGGCCATACGTCGAGCTGCAGCCCGCCGCCTTCCTCACGCTCACCGTTGCCTATCAGCTGTTCGCCTACTTCGGCGTGCTCGGTGCGCTGCATCCGCTGGCCGACTGCGACCCGCCGCTCCTCGCCGTCGATCGGGACACGCGCTGCGTGTTCGCGGAGGACGCGCTCGGGGCGCCGATTCCGAACGCCACCGCCGACTGGGGACACCGCGCGTCCGCGGCGCTCACGCTGCGCGGCGCGCTCGGCCGCCTGTATGCCGAGGACACGCTCGGCGTGGAGCGCTGGTGGTTCCGCGCCGATTGGGCCGCTGGCCCCGCCTTCGACTACTGGTACAACGAGCTTCACCTGCTGCCGCAGGCGCGCGACGACGTGGTCGTGCTGAACGACGCGGCGCTGATGCTGGAGGTGCTAGCCGGCGCCGGCGACGCGCGGCCGTCCGTGCTCGTGGGCCTGGACGACAGCCTGGGCTACGCCGACGCGACGCGCTACGTGAGCCATCGCGTCGGGCCCGCCGTCGCGCTCTGGGTGCCGGCGCTAGGGCCCTTGCGCGAAGTCAGCGTCGTGCTGCTGGTGCAGTGGTACACGCACGACCGCTACAAGGTCGGGCCGCTTCCTTTCGCCGGCCTCGCGCTCGCCGCGGCCAGCGCCGGTCCCGTCCTCGCCAAGTAGCGGCTCGACGCGGATCGTGACGCGCGCGGCGCTGGGTGCGCAGGCGGCGACCGTGGCCACGTGCGTCGCCGACGGCCACCACTGCCAGAGCCACCACCGGCGCGCGTCATGCACGAGCCGCGCGTCGAGCTCCACGCGCGGTGCCCCGCGCTGGTCCCAGCGCACGGCGATCCACGCGAACGGCAGGCCCACACCCAGCCCCGTCGCCTTGGCGACGGCCTCCTTGACGGTCCAGCTGCAGGCGAGGCGCGCGGCGCGAACCGGCGTCGGCCAGGCCCGCAACGCACGCTGCTCCGACGGCGCGAGAACCTCGTCGGTCAGGGCCAGCGGCTCGTGCCCGACGTTGGCCAGGCTCTCCACGTCCGCGCCGATCGCGCAGCCGCGCCCGGCCGCGCAGAGGACCACGCCGCCGGCGTGCGAAAGGCTCAGGGCGAGCGGCCCGGCGGCGCCCCGGTCCGCGACCCTCGCGCCGGCGGGCGGTGGGCCGCCACGGCTGCCTGCCTCCGCTGCTCGCATGGCCGCACGCATCGCAGCGGCCAGCGTGTGTGCGGCGAGGTAGTCGCGGCGCGCCCCGGCCGGACGCAGCCGCGCGAAGGCCGCGCGCTCCGCCGGGCTGAGCGCGGCGCGCACACGCGCACCGCCCACCGCGCCTTCACGCACCAGCGCGCGCGCGCGCGCGTACGCCGCAAAGACTTCGTAGCGTGCGGTCGGCGCGGCGCTCACGGCTCAGCTCCAGCGTCCCGCCCGCGCCGCCGGCACACCCGCCCAGGCCGTGCCCGCCGGAAGAGTCTCGCCCTTCATCAACAGCGAGAGCGCGTCCAGCCGCGCCCCGTCCTCCATCACGGTGTCGTACAGCACCACCGACCCGGCCCCGATCTCGCAGCGCTTGCCCACGCGCACCGGCGCCGCCTTCAGCACGCGGTCCTCGAAGAGGTGGGACTGCAGCACGCAGTCCTCGCCCACGACGGCCTCGTCGCCGACCTCGACCAAGTCGAACTCGATCAGCCCCGTCGTGTGGAAGTAGGTGCGCCGTCCGATCCGCGCTCCCAGAAGGCGGTAGTACCAGGGGAGGAGCGGCGTTCCCTGCAAGGCCTCCAGCGCCAGCGGCGACACCATGAACTCGTAGAGCGCGTTCACCATCTCCAGCCTCCAGACGAACGGCGTCCAGAGCGGGACTTCGAAAGAGCGGAAGCGCCCCAGCACGGCCCACTTCAGGGCGGCCACGGCGAGGGCCAATGCCGCGCAGCACGCGGCGTAGACGGCCGGCAGCGCCAGCAGCGCCACGCCCAGCCCGGCGTGCTCGCGCAGCGCGACCGTCGCGGTGACGACGGTGGTCGTGAGCACGATGAAGCCTGCCGGCGGCAGCGTGACGCGCAGGATCTCGAAGGCGGCGCGCGCCAGACGCAGCCAGCGCGGCGGGTCGTACGTCCGCTGCTCGCAGAAGGCCGCGCTCGGCTGGCGGCGCGGGAGGAGCACCGGCGGCGACCCGAGCCAGCAGCCGCCGGGCCGCGCCGCGCCTGCCGGCCCGGCCGGCGGGGACAGCGACAGCACGCCGACGAGTGCGCCGTCCGCGAGCGCAGTGCCCGCGGGCAGGACGGCGCCGTTTCCGAGGAAGGCGCGCCGCCCGAGGCGCGCCGGACCCAGGGTCAGCCAGCCGCCCTCAACGCGTCCGGCGCCCAGCGACGCCTCGTCGGCGACGGTGCCGCCGTCGCCGATTTCCAGCAGGTCGGGCGTGGCGGACGCGGCCGTGGACAGCTCCACCAGCCGCCCGAGCCGCGCACCGAGCGCGCGGTACCAGGGCGGCAGATACAGAGTGGCGTGCAGCGAGCCGACCGCGTCGAGGCTCACGGCGAGCAACTGGTCCACGATCCACTTGCGCACGTAGAGGCTGCCGTCGAGCGGATACGTGCCGGCACGGACGCGGCCGACGAGCAGCCACTTCGCGACCACGACCCCGCACGTCAGCAGCACGACGAACGACGCGCCCACCGCCGGCGCGGCCGCCAGGTAGAGCCACGGGTCCGCCAGCGGATCGAGCTGCATGAGCAGCGCGATGCCCGGCACGAACGCGGCCAGCGGCACCACCTGGACCAGCACGACGGCCGTGGCGTAGAGCGCCGCGGTCACCGCGCGGCGCGCCGGCGTCCGAGCCGGCGCCGGCGCCGCCGCCGCCGGGCCGACGGCGCTCGAGCGGCGCGCCGGCGACCCTGCCCACGTCTCGCCGGCGGGCACGCGCGCGCCGCGCGGCAGCAACGACAGGTCTTCCAGCCGCGCGCCGTCCCCCATGGCCGTGTCTTCGCGCAGCACGGCGCGGGCTCCCACGAAGCAGCGGCGGCCCACCTGCACGGGACCCAGCACCAGGGCCCCCTGCTCGACCGCGCAGCCCAGCAGGGACGCCGACTCGTCCACGCTGGTGCCGTCACCGACGGTGATCAGGTCGAACGCGACGAGGCGATCGGTCTCGAGGTGGACGTTGCGGCCGATGCGCGCCCCCAACAGCCGGTAGAACCACGGCAAGAGCGGCGTGCCGCTCAGGCGCTCCAACGGCACCGCCGCAATCAGGCTCCGCACCAGCCAGAAACGCAAGTAGTACGCGCCCCACAGTGGATAGCGGCCGGCGCGCACGCGCCCGAGCACGATCCACTTGGCCGCGATCGCGGCCAAGATCAGCATGGGGATAGCAGCGACCGTCGCCGCCAGCGCCCACGCCGCCGCCACGCCCCCCGTGTGCCCCGCCGCGAGGAGGATGAAGAACACCAGATAGGGCGTGATCCATTGGAGGGCGCGGAACGCGAACACGAGGTACAGGCCGCCCGTTTGCAGCAGGCCCCCGACCACGTGCCGGCGGCGCGCGGCCGCGTCGCGGGCGGCGTTCGCTTCGGCGGCGAGGGGGGCGGGCAGCGCGTCCCGCCGCGGCCGTGCCGACTTTTGCGCGGGCCCGGTCGCCGCGTCGACGGTGGCGGCCAACGACGCGATCGTCGGGTGCTCGTAGACGTCGAGCATCGCCACCCCGGCGAACCGCGGATCCCGGCGAAGCGCCGACACCATTCGCGCTGCCAGCAGCGAATGGCCGCCGAGGTCGAGGAAGAAATCATCGTCGAGCGCGACCGGCTGCGGGCGGAAGAGCGCCTCCCACACCTCCGCGATCCGCCGTTCGGTGGGCGTGCGGCCCAGTGCGGCCGGGCGGCCGGAGCCGGTGTGCGCGTCGCGCGGCTTGGGCGCCTTCGGGGGCGTCGGCGCGGGCAACGCGGCGCGGTCCAGCTTGCCGCTGGGCAGGTGCGGCAGCTCCTGCATCTTCTGAAAGAGGGCGGGGACCATGAAGGCGGGCAGCCGGCGCCGTAGTGCGACGCGCAGGCGCTCCTGGTCGATCGCCGCGCCGGCGCGCGGCACGACGTAGCCGACCAGCTGCTCTTCGCCGGGCGCGTCGGCGCGGACCGCGCAGGCCGCGGCGCGCACGCCGCCGACCTCCAGCAGCGCCGATTCGATCTCCGCCAGCTCGACGCGGAAGCCGCGCACCTTCACCTGGGAGTCGCGCCGGCCGAGGAACTCGAGGTTTCCGTCGGAGTCCACGCGGCCGAGGTCCCCCGTGCGGTAGAGGCGCGCCCGCGGCTGGTCGCGGGGGGCGAACGGGTCGGGCACGAACCGCGCCGCGTTCTCCTCCGCGTGCCCGACGTACCCGCGCGCGACGCCGATGCCGCCGACGCAGATCTCGCCCGCCTCGCCGCGCCGCACCGGCCGCAGCGCGTCGTCGAGCACGTGCACGCGGTAGCCTGGCACGGGCCGGCCCAGCGGCACGCGTCCGCCCGGGCGCACGTCCGCGTACGTCGCGATGACCGTCGTCTCTGTCGGACCGTACGTGTTCACCACGCGGCGTCCCGGCCGCGCCCAGCGCTCCACGAGCTCCGGCGGGCACACTTCGCCGCCAAAGACGATCAGCCGCACGGTCGGGGCGTCGGTCTCGGACATCACCAGCAGGGTCGGTACGCACGACAGCACCGTGACGCCACGCGCGCTCAGCTGCCGTCCCAGGTCGGGCCCAGCGCGCGCCAGGTCGGGCGTCGCGGGCACGAGCGTCGCGCCGGCCTGGAACGCGAGCCACACCTCTTCGACGGAGGCGTCGAACGACAGCGAGAAGCCTTGATAGACGCGATCCTCGGGCCGCACGCCGAAGAGGTCACCCTCGCAACGTACCAGATGGCTGGCGCTGCGATGCTCTATCATTACCCCTTTGGGGCGGCCGGTGGACCCCGACGTATAGATGACGTAGCAGAGGTCGCCGGGGGCGGCGCCCGTTTCGCCGCGGGAGAGCCGCCGCGGGCTCTCCGCGCCGATCGCCGCTGCGTCCGCGTCGACGCACACGACCGCGCCGCCGAACGAGGCGTGGGGGCGGGCACGGCCGGCCGTCGTCACGAGCGCGGCGGCCCTGCAGTCGGCGAGCACGTCGCGGACGCGTTCATCGGGGTATTCCGGGTCGAGCGGCACGTAGGCGGCGCCGGCCTTCAGCACGCCGAGCAGCGCGGCGTAGGCGTCCGCGCCGCGCGGGAGCAGCAACGCCGCCAGCGAGCCGCGCCGCACGCCACGCCGGCGGAGGTAACGGGCCAGCCGGTTGGCGCGGCGCTCCAGCGTGTCGTAGCTGGTGTGCTCGTCGCCGACCGCGACCGCCACGCGCGTCCCCCGCCGGTCGGCCTGCACTTCGAAGATTTCGTGAAGGAGCGCCTCGCGCGCGGCCGCCGTCGCGCTGCGATCCAGCGGAAGATGCGCCTGCATGGTACCTCCTGCCCGTCCGCGGAAGCCCTCCCGTTGCTTCCTCGGCGCGGAACAGAGCATCGGCCGTGCCAGCCGACGTGGCGCGCGGCCCGCGACATTGCCGGCGTTTCACGCCGTTGGCGCGTTGCGGCCGGGGGACATCGCACGTCGATCCGTTCCCGCGGAGAAACGAGCGCGCGCGGGCGCGGGACCGAACGGGCACCTCGCCTCGCGTATCTCGCGCCGTGGCCGCGCGTGGAAGCACGGCCTGCCGCGCTCAGCCGTGAGGTCGGTGGCTGTCGCGTCGTGATACGCTGGCGCCCGCGACGCCGACCGGAGAGGGTGAGCGTATGACGCGGAAGACGATGGCGACGGTCGTGGCGCTGGTCGCGGCGGGCTTGCTGGCCGCGGCGGCGGCGTGGCTGGCGGGCGCGGGCGACGCAGCCGCCGGTGCGTGCGGCGGGTCGCTCGCCTTGCGGGCGCCGCCGGGCGGGAACACGCCGACCAACGCGGCGCTGCTCTTCACCGGCTACACGTACGGAACGCCCGTAGTGCGCGTGACGAACGGCGGCAAAGGGCTCGCCGTCACGATCGACTCCTGGCCCAGCGAGGGCGGGCGCTGCGGCACACACTTCGTGCTGGTCCTGCCGGCGGCAGGCGCCTGGCCCGCGGGCGCGACGCTCGACGTCGACATCGACGGCTACGGCAAGTACAAGGCGGCCGTCGGTGACGCCCGCGACGCCAAGCCGCCGGCCGGCAAGGTCGGCCCGGCGCGCCGCGAAGGCTTTTTCTCCTCCGCGCGGCTGCTGCCCTACGGCAGCGTCAAGGACGACTTCAGCCCCTTCGTGCTGCTGACTTTTTCGCTGAAGGGCGCGCCGGTCGCGGAGCAGCTCGCCGTCGGGCCGGAAGTCCTCGAGGGCCTGCTGCACTTCGACAAGAGCGACACTTGCGTGGGTGTGACGCTGACCGACTTGGCCGGCAACGTCACCCGCTTTGGCCCCGACGTCTGCAAGTAGCGCCCGCGCCGCGCCGCGCGGCGTCGGCGCCGTCAGCGATGCCTCGGTGCGCCTCGACTCAGCCGGCGCGGCGGGCGATCTCGTCGCGC
>DASYRF010000194.1:0-18528 GCA_036004705.1 Myxococcota bacterium | reverse complement strand
CTAAGCCGCGATCCAGATCACGTTCGTCGCGCGCGGGCGCGGCGCCCCGGCGGCCGGCGCCGCGACGGCCGCTAGGCCGCGATCCAGATCACGTTCGTCGCGCTGTCGAGGTCGGGTGGTCCGCCCCCCGGGCCGGCCATGACGATCCATGCGCCTGGATTCGTCGCACCCACGTCGTGCACCAGCCGCGCCTGCTCCGGAAAAGGCGTCACCACCAGCAACAGGGCCGTCTCGGCGTCGACCAGCGTGCGCGCCTCGTCGGTGCTGGAGGCCGTGGCCACGCGTAGCCCGTCGTCGCGCAGCAGCTGGGCGAGGAAGTCTCGGTCGAAGCTCGGCGCCCCCGCCACGACCGCGCAGGGGCGGCGGCCGTGTCGCCCGACCCGGTGCAACGCCGCGCTCACGGCGGTGAGGTCGGCGGCGCGCGCCCCCTGCTGCGCGCGGCCCACCGCCGCCTCGAGCTCGCGCCGCAAGTCCGTCAGGTCCTCGAACGGCTTCACCAGGAAGCCGCTCGCACCCGCCGCGATGGACTGTCGCGCGCTGTCCACCGACGCGTCGGCCGTGATCATCAGCAGCACGAGCCGCGGGTGGGCCCGCCGCGCCGCGCGCGTGAGCTCCACGCCCGACATCCCCGGCAGGTTCTTGTCGGTCAACAGCACGTCCACGGGCGGGCCGGTCTCCAAGCGCGCCCATGCGGCGCGCCCGTCGGGCGCCGTCTCCACGCCGTAGCCCCACTGTTTCAGGCAGCGCGCCAGCATCGTGGCCATGGCGGCGTCGTCCTCCACTACCAGAACCAGGCGCTTCACCGGCGCGGTCGTCATTCGCCGCCAAGCTACCATCGACCGAGGGGAAGATTCACATGCGCGACCGTCGAGGCCCGCGCTGCCGCGCTTGACTTCCCCGGCTCGGTGCCGCGACCATTCACGCCGCTAGGCTCGACAAAGCAGCGGGAGGCGACACCGTGTCGGTCCACGAGCTGCGGGAAGAGATCACCATCCTGCTGCGCAGCGCCGGGGCGAGCTGACGCGCCGATGCCGCCGGCCCCCTACCTGCACAGCCTCTTCCTGTGGGAGCCGCTGCACGAGGGGCCGGGCACACGCGCCGGCGTCGTCGTCAAGCGCACGTACGACCTCGTCTCCGGCGAGCCGTTGCGCCCCTCCGAGGCGCCTTATCCGCTGTTCGAGGGCGACGTGTATTTCGGCAAGCCGGGCCAGACGGCGCTGCAGCACGAGCGCGACGGCGTTCCCCTAAAGCCGCTCACCGACGTCGTCGTCAACGCCCGTGCGTGGGCGCGCCGCGGCACCACCACCCGCGAGGCCACCGCCGCGGTGCAGATCGGCACGCAGCGCAAGGAAGTGCTCGTCCTCGGCGATCGCTACGTGCAGCAGCGCCCCAACATGGACCCGTTCTTCTCCGAGCCGCGCCCCTTCGAGTCGATCTGGGTCCGCTGGGAATACGCCTACGGTGGAACCGACCCGAAGGGCCCCGAGGGCCAGCCGATGCCCTACCCACGCAACCCGCTCGGCATGGGCATTGCGTTTCGCAATCCGGCACTGACGGTCGACGGCATGGCGCTTCCCAACATCGAGGACCCGCGCGACCGCCTGACGCCCGAGCGCTACGTCATCGACCCGATGCGCTGGGAGGAGGCCGTCAAGCCAACCGGCCTCGGCTGGGTGCCGCGCACGTTCTGGGACCGCCGCAACCTCTCCGGTCTGCCGGAAAGCATGCGCGCGCTCTGGGACCGGCTCTATAACCGCCGCCGCGACGGTTCGACCGTCGAGCGCAAGCCCTTCCCCGCCTTCAACCTGCAGTTCTGGAACGGCGCCGCGCCGGGGCTCGCCGTGCCGCGTCTCGCCGGTAACGAGCTCATACACCTCGAGCGGCTCGATCCCGACGGTGACTTCGACGTGGTCCTGCCGGGCGTGGCTCCCACCGTGGCGATCGAGAAGGAAGGTGAGGCCGGCGCCGGAGAGTCCATCGACGTAGAAATGCCGCTGACCACCGTCGCCATTCAGAAGGAGGAGCGGCTCGTGTACTTGGTGTGGGGCGGCGTGCCGCGCATCGACCGCGAGCCAACCGGCTCGCCTCCGCCCGATTTCGACAAGCTCCGCGTCCGTCTCGGCGAGCGGAGGGTCCGCTGACGAGGTGCTGCAGACAAACGGCTTGCCATCACTGTTTGTCCCCGTACCTGGCGCGGCGGCGGGCCGCAGGAACGTGCTAGAAGGAGGCGTCGTGGCAACGACCTTCTTGCCGAACTGCGGTGGCTGTGGCGGGTCGGGGTACGTCAGGTGCTCGGCGTGCGCGAGCTGCGGGCTTTGCGGGGGAAAGGGCGTGGGGGCCTGCAACCGCTGCTACGGCGGCGGCTACGTGCGCTGCACCGCCTGCGCCGGGTCGGGCGGCTCGCCGTGCCTGCTGTGCGGCGGGCAAGGCAAGGAAATGGACCCGAACGGGATTGGCATGCGCGTCTGCCGGTCCTGCAAGGGGAAGGGGCAGTCGCCGTGCCTGGCGTGTCTGGCGGCGGCCGTCATCTCCTGCCCGGGCTGCAACGCGACCGGGCGCGCCGAATGCGACAACTGCGGGAAGCGCTGCATCAAGTGCTGGGGCGCGCGCCACATGCAGTGCGACCGCTGCCGCGGCACCGGGAAGCTGCCGCGCGGGGCGCGGATGCAGCCTCGCCCGCCGAAAGCGCGGCGCGGGAGCGGCGGGAGGAGAACATGAACGGGACGCGGCCGGGCGGGCGCGACGAGGAGGCGCTGCGCGCGCAAGTCATCGAGATCTGCGCGCGCGCCTACGGGCGTGGGTTCATCCAGTCGGCGGACGGCAACGTCTCGTGCCGGCTCGGCGGGCCGGGCGGCGACCTGCTGGTGACGCCCAGCGGCGTGAACAAGGGCCGCTTGAGTCCCGGCGACGTGGTGCGTACCGACGCCGAGGGCAGGCCGCGGCGCGCGCAGGGCAAGCCGAGCGGCGAGATGGCGCTACATCTGTGGACGTATCGCGTGCGACCGGACGTGGGGGCGTGCGTGCACGCGCATCCGCCGCACGCCATCGCCCTGTCTCTCGCCGGCGTGTCGCTGGCGCATTGTTTGATGCCGGAGGTGGTGTTCGCGCTGGGGGCGACAGGTATTCCCACCGCGCCATACGCCACGCCGGTGACGGAAGACCTGCCGCGCGCGATGGAGCCGCACCTGCGCGCGTTCAACGCCGTGATCCTGGAGCGCCACGGCACGCTGACCATGGGCGAGGGGCTGGAGCAGGCCTACGACCGGCTAGAGGCGCTGGAGCATACGGCGCGCATCACCGTGCTTGCCCGAGCGCTCGGGCCGACGGCGCCGCTACCGCGCGCCGAGGTGGATCGCATCATCGGGCTCGCCGGGGGAATCGGCGTGAAGCGCGCGATCGACGCCTGTGACGACTGCGGCGGCTGCGGGCGGGCGGCGCCGGTCGCGACGCAAGGCGCGGACGCCGGGATCGCCGGCGCCGGGCCGGAGAGCGAGGCGGCCCTGGCCGAAAGGCTGCGGCGGGCGCGGGCGTGACCGCGTGGGCGGGACGCGCTAGGCTAGTGAGCTTGCGGGGGAAGAATCAGGCGCTTCGGCAGGTTTAGCCCAAGTACGGATTGCGCCGAGCGCCAGCCAAGGAAAGAGCGTCCGAGCATGCCCGACCTCACGATCACCCCCGCCAGCGCCGCGGCCGGTCCGTCCGTGGCACCGGCCGGGGACACCGCGGCCACCGCCGCCGCCACCGCCGCCGCCGCGACGACGGCCGGGACCGCCGAGGTCCCGCTCACCGCGGCCGCTTCCGGCCTGCCGCTGACGGCGGCCGCCGCATTCACCGCAGCGGCGGACCCGTCGCTGACGGCGGTGGAGGGCGTCGACGGCGCGGCGCGCGGGTCGTTCCTGACCGAGCACCTCAGCCGCTTCTTCGACACGGTCGGCGCCGAGTGGGTGATGTGGATCCTGCTCGTGCTGAGCGTGGCTTCGGTCGCCGTCATGATCGATCGCTTCCTTTACGTGCGGCGCCGCCGCAGCGACAACGACAAGCTCGCACACGCCATCGATCAGGCGCTCGCCGAGGGCAAGGTGGACGAGGCCATGGCCGCGGCGAAGGCAGTACCGAGCCTGGCGGGCACCGTGCTCACCGAGGCGCTGGCCCACTATCACGACGGGGCGACGGCCGTGGAGGAAGCGTCGGCGGGCGCCCTCACGCGCGAGCGCCCCAAGTTCGAGCGCGGGCTGGCGTTCCTCGGGACGCTCGGCAACAACGCCCCGTTCATCGGGCTGTTCGGCACGGTGCTGGGCATCATCCGCTCGTTCGCCGATCTGGCCCGACACGGTGCCGCCGCCGGCGCCTCGTCCGTCATGGCGGGCATCGCCGAGGCGCTCGTCGCCACCGCGGTGGGGCTGCTGGTGGCCATCCCGGCGGTCATGTCCTTCAACTACCTGCAGCGCCGCATCAGGGGAGAGTCGATGCAGGCGCAGGCCATGGTGCACGTGGTGCTGGCGCGCCTGGCGCGCGCGCCCGCCGCCGGCGCGCCCTACCGCGACGTCAGCGCGGGCCCGCGCAGCGCCGCCACCGCCGCCGCCGCGGGACGCTGAGGCACCATGGCTGGTGGAGCGAAGCTGGACGACGACGCCGACGACATGATCACCGGGATCAACGTCACCCCGCTCGTCGACATCACGCTGGTGCTGCTCATCATCTTCATGGTGACCGCCAGCTACATCATCGCGCCGCAGTCCATCCAGGTGGACCTGCCCAAGGCCAAGAGCGGCGGCCCGACTGGGGTCGCCACGCTGGCCATCGCGCTCGACCGCAACGGCGACCTGTACCTGAACGGCAAGCGCACCGAGGAGGAGGGGCTGAAGGCGTTCATCAAGAGCGAGCTGGCCGCGGGACGGACGCTGCAGGCGGTCATCACCGCCGACAAGATGACGCGCCACGGGTTGGTCGTACGCGTCATCGACGTCGTGCGGACGATGGGGGTGGCGAAGTTCGCGATCTCGGTAGACGGAGGCTAGAGACGGTGCGCGCGGCGACGGCCACAGACAGACGGCGTACGTTTCTCCTCGCCGGGCTTCTCGCCGCGGCGCACACGCTGGTGGAGTTCCCGCTCGCCGCCGCCGCCCTGACCGTCGCGGTGCACGGCGTGCTGGTCGCCGCGGTCGTGTTCTTGCCGCAAGCCATCCCGCCGCGCTCCTACAGCTCCATCGAGATCGAGGTGCTCAAGAAGGAGCCGGAGCCGCCGCCGCCGCCCGACCCGGCGCTGAAGGAGCCGGAGCCGCCGCCGCCGCCCGAGCCCAAGCCGGAGTTCGTGCCCGCGCCGCCCAAGCCGGCCGCCCCGCTCGCCAAGCCCGCCGCGGACGAGCCGCCGCCGCCGCCCGACGCACCGCCACCGCCGGTGTTTTTCGGCATCGTTCCGGGCGCCACGGAAGGCAGCGGCAGCGTGGAGGTTCCACTAGGCGACAGCCTCGGCGTCGACCCCAGCGTCACGACCGACGATGCCTCGAAGCTGGGCAAAGCGCGGCCCGCCGACGGCGAGAGCGGCGGGAAAGGGACGGCCCCACCGGTCACCGCCGCCCCCGAGCCGGACAAGCCGGTCAGCCCCGCCGAGGTCACGCGGTGGCCCAAGCTGAAGCGCGAGGTGCGCGCGCCCTACCCCGCCGAAGCAAAGGAGCTCGGCGTCGAAGGAATCGTGGTGCTGAAGATCCACGTCGGGGTGGACGGGACGGTGAAGGACGTCAAGGTCGTGACGGGGCTGGGCCACGGGCTCGACGAAGCGGCGGTCAAGGCGGTGAAGGAGTTCCTCTTCGAGCCGGCCATGAAGGGTGACAAGCCGGTGGCCACGATCATCCCGCGCTACGAGTACGAGTTCATATTGGACTAGGAGGATCGGCGGCCGCAGCGCGCCGGCTCTTCCTGGCAATGGCGATGCGCGAGGCACGGGCCAAGCTCTCCGCGGCGCGGCGCACGGATCGGCGCCACGCCGGCACGCCGGCGGCATCGCTCGCGCTGGCGCTGATCTTCACGGCGGCGGCGGCGACCGTGCCCGCGGTGGCGCAAGCGGCCGATCCCGGGTCGGGCGCGCCCGCGGCGCCGTCCTCGCGTCCGGCGCCCAAGGCACATGAGGCGCACGGGCCGGAGCTCCTCGAATTCGTCAAGGCGGTCTATCCCGAAGAGGCGCTGCACGCCGGGCGCACGGGCGTGGTGTTGCTGCGCATCGACATCGACGCGTTCGGCAGCGTGACGGACGTGAAGGTCGAGACTCCCGCGGGCCACGGCTTCGACGAAGCGGCCGTCGCGGCCGCGCGCCGTTTCCGCTTCAAGCCCGCGTCGGTCGACGGCGTGCCGGCGGCTTCGCGCATCCTCTACCCGTACCGCTTCGAGCTGCTGCCTCCGGCGCCCCTCGCTCCTCCGGCGCCCGCCCCCGGCTCGGCCGTCGCCCCGGGAGCCGCCCCGGCCGCGCCCGCCTCCGCCCCTGCAAGCGGCCCGACGCCGCCGGCGCCCGAGTCTGCCCCGGCTGCCGCGCCCAGCGCGCCCGGTGAGGTCTCGTTCGTCGGCGAGGTGCTCGTGCGCGGCCTGCGCGACCCCATCACCGACGCGGAGGTGTCCGTCCCCTCGCTCGGGGTCGCCGCCGTCACCGGCGCCGGCGGCAAGTTCGCCCTGCGCCTTCCCCCGGGGCGCCACACGGTCGTGGTGGCCGCGCCCGGCTTCGTGCGCGTGGAGGAGGCCGAGGACTTTCCCGCCGGCAAGGAAGTCGACGTCACCTACTACCTCGCCGCCGTCAGCACCGGCTTTCGCACCACCGTGCGCGACAAGCGCGCCGTGCGCGAGATCGCCGTACGCGACGTGTCCAGCGAGGAGATCTCCCGCATCCCCGGCACCAACGGCGACGCCTTCAAGGTCGTGCAGATCCTGCCCGGCGTCGCCCGCGCCCCCGCCGACTTCGGCCTGATCGTCGTGCGCGGCTCCGACCCCGAGGACACGCGCTACTTCTTCATGGGCAGCCCGATCCTCGGCCTGTACCACTTCGGCGGGCTCAGGGCGATCATCAACTCCGACATGATGGAGCGCCTCGACTTCCTTCCCGGAGGCTTCGGCGTCCGCTACGGCCGCGCGATGGGCGGCGTCCTCGACGTCGAGCCGCGCCTCGCCAACGCGGACCGATTCCACGGCTACCTCGACACCAACGTCTTCGACACCGGGGTTTTCCTCGAAGGCCCCATCCCGGTCACGCCCAACCTCGGCTTCATGGCGGGCTACCGCCGCAGCTACATCGACGCCGTGTTGCCGGTCGCCTTCGATCTCTTCAACCTCGACGACGGGGCGCGCTTCACGGTAGCGCCGCGCTACTGGGACTACCAGACCATCGTGTCCTGGGTGCCGACCAAGCACGACGACGTCCGCCTGATGGTCTTCGGCAGCGTCGACAAGGTGTCGCTGCTGATCAGCGACGCCGACCTGCCCGACACCGGCATCCGCGGCGACATCAACAACGTCACCTGGTTCCATCGCGCCATCGCCCGCTGGAAGACGCGCCTCGCCCCGCGCCTGACCAACGAGATGATGGTGTCCGCCGGCACCGGCGCCTTCTCGTTCGCCGCCGGCATCGACTTCTACTTCTTCGTGAAGATCCAGGACGTCGCGGTGCGCGACGAGCTGACGGCCACGCTGAGCGATTCCTTCAGCCTGGCGCTCGGCCTCGACGCCCAGCTCGCCGGGTACAGTGTCGGCTTCCGCTCTCCGATCCCCTTCGAGGAGGACCGCGTTCCCGAGCCGCTCTCCACCTCGCCCATCTTCGAGTTCGCCGACCGCGACGTCTATTTCGACTACGCGCTCTACGCCGAGGGACGGTGGACGCCCTTCAAGCCGCTGCTCGTCGTCCCGGGCGTCCGCATGGACTACTACTGGTTCGACCGCGACGCGACCGTCGACCCGCGCGTGGCCGTGCGCTTCCGCGCGCACGACCGCCTCACCCTGAAGGGCTCGGCGGGCCGCTACTCGCAGCCTCCCACCGGCGCCAACGTCGTTGAGCCGTTCGGCAGCCCCGCGGCCCGCCACGAGTACGCCTGGCAATACGTGGTCGGCTTCGAGGTGAAGATCACGGACCTCATCGACCTGGACGTGCAGGGCTACTGGAAGGACATGCGCCACCTGCTGGTGTCGCCCACGCCCGCCGAGCTGAGCACGCCGGCCCCGGATATCAACCTGGGCCGCGGCACGGTCTACGGCCTGGAGGTGCTCCTTCGCCACCGCTTCGGCCACGATTTCTTCGGCTGGGTCAGCTACACGCTTTCACGCGCCACGCGGATCGACCGCCCCGGCGAGGATCCGTATCCGTTCGATTTCGACCAGACGCACATCCTGGCGCTGGTCGCGCACTACCGCCTGCCATGGGGGTTCGAGGTGGGCGCGCGCTGGCGCTACGTGACCGGGTCGCCCTCCACGCCCCTCCTCGGCGGCATCTACGACGCCGACGCCGACGGGTTCCTGTTCGTGCCGGGCCGTCTCAACAGCACGCGCGTGCCGCCCTTCCACCAGCTCGACGTCCGCGTGGACAAGACCTTCACCTTCAAGACCTGGTCGCTGGCGGTCTACCTTGACGTGCAGAACGTCTATAATCGCAAGAACCCGGAGGGCGAGATCTACGATTTCGACTTCGAGAACGCGGCCTACGTGCACGGACTGCCCTTCATCCCCTCGCTCGGCCTCAAAGGAGCGTTCTAGCCATGTGGACGCGCGTTCGCCTGCTCGCCCGCGCCTGCGCCCCCGCTGCGGCGCCGCTGCTGCTGCTGGCGGCGGTCGGCGCGGCCGCCACCGCCGGCTCACCGGCGGGCTGCGGCTTTCCGCAGTTCGACCCGCCGTCGCTGGTCGACAGCGTGCGCATCCTCGCCATCAAGGCCGAGCCGCCCGAGGTCGCCCCCGGCGAGTCGTCAGTGGTGACGGCTTCGATCTTCGATCCGGCGGGGGCGCCCCTGATGATCTGGTCGGTTTGCACGCCCGATCCCGTGGCCGGCGCCTCGGCCTGCGCGGAGTCGCTCAGCGGCAGCGGCGGCACGGTGGCCGACCCGCAGTTCGGGCCGACCGCGACGGTGGACGTGCCCATCGACGCACTGCAGGGCGCCGACGCCGGCGAGCAGGTACTGGCGGTGGCGAGCCTCATCGTTTGCTCGGGCGGCGATCCCACGATGGGCGGCGATCCGACGCGCTGTTTTCCGGCCGACGCAGGCACGGGCGGCGGCGACGCCGGCACCGCCACCAGCTTCGACGAGATCCCCGACACGGTGGAGATCGGCATCAAGCGCATCACCGTGTCCGATTCGGTCGTCCCCAACCAGAACCCGGTCATCACGGAGGTGAATCTGAGCTTCGACGGCGGAGCGACGACGACGCCGTTCCCCGACACACTCGTCGATTGCGGCGCAGTGACGGCCAACGCCTGCATCGGCGCCGGCCAGACCGCGACGTTCACCGTAGTGGCCGCGTCCGGCTCGGTGGAGGGCTACACGGAGCTGGTGAACGGGGTAGAGGAGCCGCGCACCGAGACGCTCATCACGAGCTTTTTCGGCACGACCGGGCGCTTCGGGAACATCCGCGCCGTGGGCGACGGGCCCGACGCCACCGGGATGAGCGACGTCTGGCAGTCGGCGCCGGCGACGGAGGCCGACGGGCCGAGCGCCCAGCCCGGCGACACGGTGCGATTCTGGTTCGTGCTGCGCGACGGCCGCGGGGGCACGGATTACGCCGAGCGCACCCTGGGCGTCGTGCCCTGACCCCCATGGGGCGCGCGGTCGGCATCGATCTCGGGACCTCGTACTCGTCGGTCGCGGCGATGATCGAGGGGAAGCCGGTGGTGCTCGGCGATGCCGAGGGCGTGCTGGCCCACCCGTCGATCGTCTATTTCCCAGAGGAGGGCGAGCCGCTGGTCGGAGTGCGCGCGGCCGAGGAGATGGCGAGCGATCCCGCCCACGGGGTGGCTTCGGCAAAGCGCCTCATCGGGCAGAAGTTCGACTCGCCGGCTGTGCGCGTGGCCACCGCCTCCGCCGCCTACGCCATCCGCGAGGCGCCCAACGGCTTTCCCATCCTCACGGTGCGCGGGCGCGACTACGCCGTGCCGCAGATCTCCGCCATGATCCTCGGCCATCTCAAAGAAGTGGCCGAGCGGCGCCTGGGAGAGACGATCGAGTCGGCGGTCGTGACGGTGCCGGCCAACTTCACCGACCCCCAGCGCGAGTCGACGCGGCAGGCGGCGCGCATCGCCGGTCTGGAAGTCATGCGCCTCGTGAGCGAGCCCACCGCGGCGGCGCTGGCGTTCGGCTATGGCAAGGAGGCCGACGAGTACCTGTCGGTCTACGATTTCGGCGGCGGAACGTTCGACGTGACGCTGCTGCACCTGAGCGGGCGGGTCTTCCACGTGCTCGCCACCGGCGGCGACTCCTTCCTCGGCGGCGACGACTTCGACGCCGCGTTGGCCAGCTACGCCGCCGAGCAGTTCCGTCGCGAGACCGGCGTGGACGTGCGCACGCGCGCCGTGGAGTGGCAGCGCCTGCTGTTCGTGGCGGAGAAAGCCAAGCGCGCCCTCAGCACCAAGAAGGCCATCAACGTGCGGCTGCACGAGGTGGCGCACCTCCCGACCGGGCCGACCGACCTGCGCTTCGGCATCACGCGCGACCAGTTCAACGTGCTGGGCATGGACCTCGTGCAGCGCTCGTTCGACATCTGCGACACCGTGCTGACCGACGCACGCCTGAACGTCGCGGCGCTGCAGGGGCTGGTGCTGGTGGGCGGGTGCACGAACATCCCGCTGGTGCGGCAGGCGGCGGAGCACTACTTCGGCCGCACGGCGCGGTCGGGCATCTCGCCGGAGTACGCGGTGGCGGTTGGTGCGGCCATCCAGGCGGCGGCGCTCTCTGCCCCGGCGCCCAAGTCGGCGAGCGCGCCGCCCTCGTCGCTCTTGCTCGACGTCGTGCCCAAGTCAGTCGGCATCGCCACCGCCGGTGGCTTCGTGGAGCCCATCATCCGACGCGGCACGCCCATTCCGGCGCAGGAGAGCCGCGTCTACTCCACCTCGCGCGACGGACAGACGCAGATCCGCATCCAGATCCACCAGGGCGAGGGACTGCGCATCGACGAGAACGTCCTGCTGGGGGAGTTCGTGGTGGACGGCTTGCCGGCGGCGCCGGCGGGCTGGATAGACGTGGAGGTGATCTTCGAGATCGACACGAACGGCCTCCTGAACGTGACGGCGCGCGACCTGCGCTCGGGCAAGCTGTGCTCGGGGCAGGTGCACGTCGGCGCCGAGCTCGACGAAGCGCAGGTGGCGCAGCACGCCGCCCGGCATCGCGAGCTGCGGGGAGGGCGCAAGTGATCCGCGCGCTCGTTCTGGAGCACAGCCCGGTGCGCCGCGCCGTCTTTCTGGGGATGCTCCCCAGCGACCAGTTCGAAGTGCGTTTCCCGCGCAGCGACGAGGACTGGGGCGCCGCCTTCCGCGAGTTCGGCGCGCACGTCGTGCTCGTATGGCAAGAGGAGCCAGCGCGCTTCGCCGCCACGTGCGCGCGCCTGCGCGCGCAGCCGGGCGCAGACGTCGCCGCGCTGGTCCTGGTGACGCGCCGCCGCGCCGGCGAGCTGCGCGCGCAGGCGTTGGAGGCGGGCGCGGACGGCCTGCTGGCGCTGCCGGCCGGTGTGCCGGAGGCGCGCGAAGAGATCGACGCGGCGATGAGGGCGCGGCTGGGCGCGGGCGCCGCGGGCGGACGCACCGCCCGTCCTCTGCCCCAAGCCCCCTCGCACGACGCCGGCGCGACCGCTCCCGCCGCCGCCGAGCTGCCCGCCCCGGCCGCCGGCGGGCGCAGCTGGGCGGAGTTTCGCGCGCAGGTGCGGCGCCTGTACGCCACCCTCGACCACACGACGCACTACGAGATCCTGGGCGTTGCGGCGACCGCGCCGCCGCACGAGATCACGCGCGCCTTCCACGATGCCGCCATCGCCTACCACCCCGACCGCTTCGTGCAGCTGAGCGACGCCCAGGACCGGCGCATGATCCACGAGATCTTCAAGCGCATGTCTAAGGCGTTCAGCGTGTTGACCGACCCACGACAGCGGGCCGTCTACGATGCCAGCTTCGCGGGCCCGCCCACCTGGCCGGACATGCCGACACGCGAGATGCCCGCGTACTCCCCGGTCCTGGCGGCGCCCAAAGGCGCGGCTCCGCCGGCGGAGGCGGCGGCCACCACCCGTACGCCGCAGGGGCGCAAGTTCCTAGAGATGGCGGAGCGCTCGATGCAGCACGGCAAGCTGCGCGCCGCGCGCCTGCAGCTCGCCATCGCGATGCAATGGGAGCCCGGCAACCAGGTCATGCAGGAGCGCATTCGCGAAGTGGAGCGCCGCATCCTGGAGAACCCGGAGAGCGATTGATCGCGGCCGCGGCGTTGCTCGGGGTAGTGGCGGTCGCGGTGCTCGTGGTGACGGTGCTCGTGCGCCAGGTGACGAGCGCCCAGATGAAGAAGTTCGACGCGTTCTTCACGGCGGCCCAGGCGCTGCAAGGCAAGACGCAGGGCGGCGACTCCAGCGCCAAGGGACGCCGCCACGGGCTACAAGTAACGTTTCATCTGACCACCCGAGGCTCCGGCTCCGGCGCGGAGGCCTGGACCGAGATCGACGTGATACGCCCGGCGACGTCGCTGGTGCTGGAGCTACGTCCCGAGCGCCGGCACGAACGCCGGTTGAAAGCGAGAGCGCTGACGGTCGACGTGGAGACGGGCGATCCGGCGTTCGACGAGGCGTTCCTGGTGGAGGCGGCCCCCTCCGACGTGGCGCTCGCGCTGCTGGACGCCGACGTGCGCGCGCGGCTCCTGGCCCTGGCGCCGGTGGCCATCGCCCCGGCGAACGCCTGGCTGCGCCTGGAGAAGCGCGGCTGGATCGAAGAGCCGGAGCGCGTCGTCGAGGCGATCGACCTGGCGGCGACGATCGCCGCCCGGATCCCGGCAGCCTTCGCCGCCGCCGATGCGGCGCTGCAGCGCCCCGCCGGGACGCCCTACCGTCCCCAGGTCGACGCAGGCGAGACACGCGCCGCGAAGGCCCGCCGTGACGAGGAGATCGCCGAGCTGCGCGCGCGCAAGGACCGTCGCCGCGAGTGGGAGCGCCGCAACATGTTCCTCTACGGGGCCGCGGTGCTCGTCTTCGTCGCCGCAGCCGTGCTGTTGAACGTGCTCGGCGTGGTGAAATGCAGCGGCTGACTCTGGACACGGGCCCCCGGGCTAGATCGGAGGCGGAAGTGGCGGCTTGGCCGCCCCGCCGACGGGGTCCGGGGGCGGAGGCGGAAGAGGCGGCTTGGCCGCCCCGCCGACGGGGTCCGGGGGCATCGGAGCACGGCGTACTCGCCGCGCGCACGGGCCCCCGGGCTAGATCGCCGTGCAGCTGCCGTTGACGCAGCTCAGGCCGTCCGCGCAGGGCAGATCGGGCCCGCAGTTCGCCGACGACTCCTCGGGGAACGTGCACCACGCCACGTCGCACACCGAGCCCGCGCCAAGCGACGTGCACCAGCTGTCGCCCCAGCAGCGCAGCCGGCACACGGCGTCGACGCACTCCTCGCCGGTGCCGCACTCGCTGTTGAACAGGCACTGCGCGCGCGGCCGGAAGTCGGGGCGGCACACGTTGCGCTTGCAGAACTCCTCGGCGCCGCATTCCGAGTCGGCGATGCACGCCGGGTAGCAGATCGCGTTCACGCAGTAGCCGCCGTTCGTGCAGTCGGCGGTGGCCGTGCACTCGGGCGTCGGCATCGGGTCGTCCTCGCAGAAGCCGGCCCCACCGCAGATCTGCCCGATGGGGCAGGTGCTCGAGTCGGCGCAGTTGGTGTGGCAGCGCCCGTCCACGCAGGTCCCGTCCGTCCCGCACTCGTAGTTGAACGTGCAAGCGGGAGGGGTCGTGGTGCCGCCGCCCGGAGGGGTGGTGTTGGGCACGGTGCACACACCGTCGACGCACTCCGCCCCCTCGGGGCATTCGACCGAGTACACGCAGGTCGTGGGCGTAGGCTTTGGCGCGGCCGGCGTGGCGCACACACGGTCGGCCGGCACGCACGTCGACTCCGCCACGTCGCAGACTTCGTCGCTGAAGCAGACGGGGTCGCCGCTCGCGGCGCAGGGCGCCGTCACCACGCAGCCGCCGTTGTTCGGGTCCCACCAGCTCCCCGCGGGGCAGAGGTCGTCGGCGCACTCGCCCGGCATCGGCGCCGGGGCATCGCAGGCGCGGTCGGCCGGCACGCACGTGGCGCGGTCGGCCTGGCAGACCAACCCCGAGCTGCAGTCGGCGTCGCTGCTGCACGTCATCGTCTCCACGCAGACGCCGCTCGCCGCGTCGAACCAGCACCCTTCCGCGCACTGGTCGTCGCCGCACTGGTCCGGGGTGCCGCCGCCCGGCGCCCCGCCCATGCACGTATTGCGGCTCTCGTCGCAGGCGGCGCCCTCGCAATCGGCGTCCGTCGCGCACCAGCCCGTCTCCACGCACTCGCCGCCGCTGCAGATGCACCCCTCCCAGCAATCGCTGTCGCTGCTGCAGTCGCCAAAGCCGCCCCCGCCGCCGTTCCAGTCGTCGTCGAAGAACGCGCCGCAGAAACAGCCCGGCGTCACGGCCGTCGCCGCCGCCAACAGGAACGCACCAACCAGAGGACGCACCAGCATCGTACGCATGTGGATCTCTCCCTGCGTCGCGCGCACCAGAGAGGGGCGCTCGGAAAAAGAGGGGTCCGCCGGAGGCCCGACCGCCCGTTCCCCGTCGCGGTCCGAACGGCGCCTCCGGCTAATTCCGGTGACCCGCTCTGCGGCCTCCGACGGCGTACCCTTGCGCCAGGGCGCTGATGCAACCGGCGATCCAGCGTTCGAGGCGGGGTGTTTCGCGGGCTTGGCGCGGTCAGCGGACGCCGGCGCCAACCGCCGTTCACGGTCGGCGCCGCAACAGTGTGGCGCGCGCTTCTCAGGGGATGTGGCTCAGAGGACGTGAAACGTTCCCCAAAGTCGCAGGCGACGCCTTCGGCGCGCCTCGACTCATCCAAACGTTTCGTTGCAGCCGCCCGAGCGGCGCGTTCAGCGCGGGACGGCCAGCGGTCCCGCTTCCACGGCGGCGTGGATCGTGTCGCGCAGGCTGCGCTTGGCCTCGAACCCGAGCACCTCGCGTGCGCGCGCGCCGTCCACCATGCAGATGAAGCGGATGTGGTCGAGCTCCGGCTCGGGGAAGGTCGTCAGGCGGCTGTTCCAGAGGAACCGCAGCAACGGCTTGGCCAGCGGATGCGGCACAGGCACACGAACCTTGCCGAGCTCCTTCAGGATCGCCGACAGCGGCACTTCGCCCGGCCCCGTCAGGTTGAAGATGCCGCGCACGCCGGGCCGCGCCGACAGCACCATCGCCTCGACCACGTCTTCCACGTGGATGATCTGCACCATCGGGTCGAAGCCGAGCAGCGTCGGCACGTAGCGCAGGCGCAGATAGTTCGACGGCGCGTTCTTCACGGCACCGACGATGTGCACCGGCCGCAGGATCACCGTATCGATCTCAGGCCGCTTCCAGAGGAAGGACGAAACCGCGTGGTCGACCGCGACCAGGTCGCGGATCATCGGGAAGCCCTCGCTGCCGCGCAGCGGGGCGTCCTCGGTCAGAAACTGCGCGTTGTGCGGGTGCGGGCCGTACACGTTGGCGCTCGACAGGAACACGAACTTCGGCACTTTGTAGCGCACGCAGAAGTTCAGCACCTGGGTCGTGCCCACCAGGTTGAACGAGTAGTGCTCCGAGGCCGGCTTGCGCATGTCGTGCAGGATGCCGGTGTGGAACACGGCCTTGATGCGCCCCGCGTAACGGCGGAACACGTTCTCGGCGCGGTTGCGCCGGATGTCGATCTGCTCGAGCGCGACGTCCTTGGGACGGTTGGGGAAGGGGCGCCGGTCGATGCCGACCACGCCGTAATCGCGGTGCAAGCGCCGCGTCAGGCGCCGCCCCAGGTTGCCGGCCGCGCCGGTGACGATGACCACCGGCTCGTCGGGCCCGATCCCGGGCGTTCCGTTGGGCTGCCCGCTGCGCTCGTCTTGCTCCGGCCCCGCCACGCGCCCTCCCTCCGCCCTACCAGAAGATGTGCTCGCGCTCGGCGAGCCCGCGCTGCAGGAGTGCCTGGATCTCGGCCTTCACCGCGTCGACCTTTTCCTGCAGTGTGTCGTCCTCGTCGTTCGGGTCGCCGTCGAAGCGCATCGGCTCGCCGTAATAGATGCGGTACTTCACGGGGTACGGCAGCAGCCCCAGCGGCCCGAGCAACGGGAACGTCGGCGTGACGGGAAAGGCCGGCGCCCCGATGATGTCACCCACCCGGGTCAGGTTGGCGAGCGCCGGCGCCTGCTCCTCCGCCCCGACGACGGCCACCGGCACGATGGGCACGCCCAGCTCCAGCGCCAGGCGCATGAACCCCAGCCCGAACTCCTGCAGCTCGTAGGCGCGGTCGAACGTCTTGGAGATGCCGCGCACGCCTTCCGGGAAGACGAGGATGGCCTCCTCGTTCTCCAGCACCTCGCGGCAGTTGTCGGGGATGCCGACGATCTGGCCCCAGCGCGCGAACAGGTACGAGAAGAACGGGATCTGCGCGACCCAGCGCTCCACCATCGTGCGCACCATGCGCGGCGGCTGCTTGTCGAACAGCATCGACAGCAGGATCATCGCCGCATCGAGCGGCAGCTGGCCCGAGTGATTGGCGATGAGAAAGACGCGCCCGACCGGCGGCACCTTCTCCGTGCCGAAGCACTGCACGCGGAAATAGTGACGATAGATCCATCGTGCCGGCAGGAGCGCGCGGCGCACGAAGTCGCGATTGAAGCCGAACGAGTCGAAGCCGAACTCGTTGGTGGGCGTCTGGATCTGTTTCAGGCGGTCGTCAGGGTCGACGCGGCGGGCGATCCATTCGTCGACCAGGCCACCGAGCCGCCCCAGCAGGGACGGACGCCCACCGCCGAAGCGGACGTCCCGCGGCGGCGGCGGCGGCGGAGCCGATCGCCGTGGCGCCGGCCGTGGCGTTGGGGCTGGGGGCGCGGAGCGGTCGGCGGGCGCGGAGCGGTCGGCGGGCACGGAGCGGTCGGCGGGCACGGCCGGTCCTCTAGCACGCCCGCCGGGGCGTTCAAAGCGCCGACGCCGGCGCGGACCCTCGAAGCGTTTCTAGGTCTTGGGCGCCGGCTTCGCGGCCGCGGTGGCGCCGCCACCCGCGTCCTTCTTGTCGCCGCCGACGGACTCGTCCAGCTCCAGCAGGAAGCCCCAGAGCAAACCGATCGCCGCGCCGAAGATAGGGTACTCGTTGACCAGGTGAGCGCCCGCCTCGGTGTCGCCCTCGCCCAGGAACGCGAACGGCAGAGAAGCGTTGACGGCGTCGAGTCGTCCGACCGCGTAGAGGCCGACGCCCACGCCGAACCCCACCAGCGCCTTGAGCCCGGTCGTGAAGATGTTGTCGAACTTCCAGAACGGCGCGCCGCACACGACGCCCACCAGCGTGCCGGCCAGTCCGTACATCACCCAAGGCAGCCAGCTCCAGTCGTGGGCCTCGTTCAGGAAGTGGAAGCCGACCCCCACCGCCGCTCCGGCGACGGCGCCCTTCAGGAGCCCGAGAAGCAAGCGCATCGGTTGGTCTTTCGTAAATATGGGGAACAACAGCTTATTTCAGCACACTGCCGCACGCTCCCAACATAACACCGGTCCCCGCACCGCGCAACGAGCGCGCCGGCCGCGCGCGTCACACGTCGTCGGCGAACTCGCCGTCGAGGGGCTTGCCGAACCACTTGCCCATCGCCTCCGCCTCGAGTCGGTCGGGGGCCGGCTCGTCGATCGCCACGTCGCGCATCAGCTCGTCCACGCAGGCGACGAGCATCGCGTTGTCGCGCGGCTCGTAGGCGGCGAGCGCGCGGGCGTGCGCGCCGGCATTGTCGAGGAAGCGCGCGATCGTGTCGGCATCAAGGGCGCGCGCCCAGGCGCCGTACCCCAGCTTCGCCAGGTAGCGGGCGTTGAGCTCCTGCTCGAACTGCTTCTCGACCGGCACCGACAGCATCGGCACGTGCAGGTGGACGGCCTCGCTCATCAGCGAGAACCCGCCGCCGGCGATGACGGCGCGCGCGGTGCGCAAGTCTTCCACGAACCCCGTCTCGGAGAAGGCGCACAGCGTGACGTTGCCCTCGCGCCCCTCGCGCCCCATGCCGTAGACCCGGAACTGCCAGGCGTCGAGACGCTGCAGCGCCGGCACCAGCGCCTGGTTGGACGCGGCGGTCTGGTAGACCAGCACGTGCTCTCCTGGCTCGCGTCGCGCCGCCAGAATCTGCGGGCGAAGGATCGGCGGCACCAGCGTGGTGCGCCGCTTGCGTACCGGCGGAAAGAAGAAGCTCGTGATCAAGTAATGGTAGGCGCCGGGCAGCTTCACCTTCACCGCCGTCTTGACGAGCTGGAAGTCGAAGCCGTCGCCGCCCGTGACGTCCTCGTCGTGCAGGCAGCGGTTGATCACCTGCATGTTGTCGATGCTGACGACGGGGA
>DASYRF010000193.1:0-14211 GCA_036004705.1 Myxococcota bacterium | reverse complement strand
GTCGGCGGCGCAGCGGTCGCAGCGGTAGAGGCGGCCGCCGGCGGCAGGGGTGCGGCAGCGCGCGAGCGCGCGCAAGACGCGGTCCTGGGCGCGCGTGAGACGCGCACCGCGGCGGGCGCGGAGGGCCGGCCCGAAGCGGCGCGCGACGTCGCCCAGCGTGGGCGACGGCCGGGGCACGGCCGCCTATTCGTCGGTCTTGGGCGCGGCGGCGCGCACCTCCTCGGAGGTCGGGGTCGTGTCCGGCGCGGACGGCGAGCCGGCGGCCGGCGGCACGAGCAGGTCGAGCGGGCTCTTCGTGGCGGTGACCTGATGGCGCTGCACGTGGGTATAGCGCGCGGTGGTGGAGATGGTCGCGTGGCCGAGGAGCGCCTGGATGGTCCGCAAGTCGACCTCGCGAACGATTCGCGGACTTGGTCAAATGGCCCGGACTCCTACGCTGCTCGTCGTGACTTCGCGCTGAATGTCCGCGCCAGGTCCCGCCGGCTCGCCCCCATTGCGAGAAGCGACCGCACGAGCAAGTCGAGACTCACGGACCTGTCACCCGCTTCCATGCGCGCGACGCGCGATTGGCTCGAGTGGAGAAGCTTCGACGCCTCCGCTTGCGTTAGCTTCCTTGAGATACGGCGAGCTCGTAGCGCTGCAGCGAGCGCCAGCTTCAGCTCGATGTACTCGACCTCCTCGTCCGACAGGTTGAGAAACTCTCGTACGCTGCCGAGTTTCCAGCCGGCGCGCTCCAGACGCTTTCGCTTTCGCCCGTCCATCAGCCCTCCTTCACCGCCTGGTCGTACTCTCGAAGCCGTCGCTGACACTCGTGGATCACCGCCGGCGGCGTCTTCTGCGTCCTCTTTTCGAAGACCTCGAGGATCAGCACGGTCCGAATCGACCCGGTAGACGAGGCGCCAGTCGCGTCCGCGATCCCGTACACGCAACTCGTGGCACCTCACCCCAACCACCGGCATCGGCCGAGAGTGCGGCATCTCCAGCCTCATTCCCTTCTGCAGCTGCCGCAGCCGGAACCCGGCTTCCCGCCGCGCGTCCGGGCCCAAGGGCGGCGACTTCACCTCGCCGTGCAGCCACACCAGAGGCTTGTCTGCCGGCGTCACCGTAGGTGTATACCAGTTCTGACATACGACGACAAGCTGACGCGGGCGAGCCGCGAGGCTTCCCGCCAGGGCCCTCGCGGAACGGGTTCGGGAACTGCCGGCGCGGGCCCGGCCAAGGCCGGCCCCGCGCCTCTCCAAGAGCCGCCTCCCTTCGCGCTGGATCGGCAAGCCGCTCCAGCCGCCCCGAATCGGCCCGCCCGGATCCGCGCGTCGACCTTCCACGAGGCGCTCGCCCAACGGACGGCTGAAGCTGACCGCCCCACGACCGTCGCGCTTCGATCGACCTTGCGTGCCATCACTCCGCCGTGCCACGATCCGCCGTCGCGTTGGGGCGGCAGCTTATCTTCGGCGTTGGACCGACGTGCAGGTGAACAAAGAGGCGCAGGGAAAACCGTGAGATCCGCGCGCGGGCCCGGGCGTGTCGCCCGGCCCCGCACGCTCGGTGGGCGGATCGGTCAAGCGACACTCTTCGTCAGAACAGTCTTAGGCGGCGCGCCGCTTTCCTGCCGCGACCCAGCTTGGCCGCCGGCGCTCTTGGGCACACTCTCGAAGGTACATGTTGATGAGCGTCTGGTACGGGACTCCTACCTCCTGCGCGAGTCCCTGGAAGTACTGCACGGTCTCGGCGTCGAGCCGGATCGTGAGCTGCTTCTTCAAGCGCCCGGCGTAGGGGTTCCGAGTCGCCTTCGAAAAGTCGTAGCGCTTCTTCATCGGGTCCTCCGGCGGTCGTATTCCTGTCGCTCCGTGCGGTCCGCCGGCCGCGCGGAAATGATGCGGATGACGTCGAGACCACTGCGGTAGCAGTGGCACACCACCAGAAGCCTCAGCGAGAAGCTCAGCCCGAGGAGGATGAAGCGATCCTCGTCGTCGTTGGCTTCGTCAGGGATCAGCAGTGCGTCTTCGTCGAGGACGACGCTCTGCGCCTCCTCGAAGCTCACGCCATGCTTGCGGCGGTTCGCGGCTGCGGCGCCGCGATTGGCGACAAACGCGGCGGACCGGAGGTCACCGAGGCGATCACGCGGCGCTCGATACACTCGGGCGGGCGACCTGCGCGCCCTCGCCTGCCCTCATGGCGTATGGGATCCTCCCCCGCTGCGCTGAGCTTCGGGCCGGCCGCGAGCGACCGGTCCTACCATCACATGAGCACGCAGTGGGGGAACTCTCTGCCCGTGTCGCATATGACCGGGCCGCCCATGTCGACGTTGTTGCAGCAGTCGGCGTTGCTCGTGCAGACGTCGCCGAGCTGTCCGAGCGTGCAGCCGCCGCAGATCCCAGCGTCGTCCGTGCAGGTTCCGGTGACGTCGTCGCAGCAGCCGGTACAACAGTCGGCGTCGGCGGTGCACGCGCCGCCGGGCGCGACGCACATCACGCCTCCCGGACAGCAGACGAGGGCGCCGGTGCTGTCGGGCGCGCAGATCCCACAGCAGCAGAAGTCGCCGAAGGCGCAGCCCATGCCGTTATCGAGACAGCAGACGTTGGTCATTCCATCCGGGCCGGGCTGGCACTCGATCGTCGGGTACGGATCCATGCAGCACTCCGCGGTGCTGGTACAGGCGCTTCCCGCCAGCGTGCAGCCGCCCTCGCCGCCGAAGCAGCGGTCGATGCCCGTCGAGGTGGTCTCGCAGCCGAAGTCCCCGCCGCCGTTCGGGCAGCAGTTCGCGCTTGCCCCCTGGAAGCAGACCTCGCCGGCGGGCTGGCAGGAGCCGTTGTTGGCGCATCGCATGATGGGGCGACCGTCGAGCGTCATGCCCTGCTCCGCGCACACGCCCGAGCAGCACTGGGCGCTCGTCTCGCAGAGCTCGTCCTGGATGCGGCAGCCGCCGAGGTATTGGCAGCGCGGGTCGCCGCTGCCGGTCGGATCGAGGCATGCGGCAGAGCAGCAGGAACCGCCGCTCACGCCTTCCGGCGAGCAGGGCTCGCCGGCGGTCCCGCAGGAGCCGAGCTCGGCACAGGTGCCGCCGGCGAGCCCGGTATCGCAGAGGCTGTTGCAGCACTCCCCGTCGGAGCTGCACAGTTCGCCCGAGGGGAGGCACGAGCCGCTCGTGCCGCACGTGCAAGCCCCTCCGGCGCACGGGGCGCCGGCGGAGTCGATGCAGGTGGCGCTGCAGCAATCCGCGCCCGTCGTGCACGTGGCGCCGAGGCTGCCGCAGTTCACGTCCGGAGCGCAGGCGCCGCCGCTGCAGATCAGCCCCAAACAACAGAGTCCGCCGCCGGCGCCGCACGCCTCGCCTTGCGCGGCGCATCCGGCGGAGACGCACAGGTTGCCCATGCAGCTCCCGGTGCAGCACTCGCCGTCGCCGGTGCAAGCCTCCCCCGCCGCGAGACACACGAGCGGACCGCAGCTCCCTGCCGCGTCGCAGTTCAGCGTGCAGCAGTCGCCGTTTTGCATGCACGCCGCCCCTTCCGCCGCGCACCCTGTCGCGACGCACAACGACGTCATGCACTGCAGGCCCGCGCAGCACGGGGCCGCGGCGCCGCACGTGTCGCCCATGGAAACGCACGCGGCGGCGTCCATCCCGCCCCCGTCGGGGGAACCGCCGCCGTCAGTCCTTTTGCCGCTGTTGCACTTGCAGCCGGCGAGGGCGAGGCAACCAACCACCAACACCGACGCCAGCGACGTCAGGCCGCGTGTCATAGGAAGCCTCCTTTTGGCAGGGTCATGATAACACGATCCGAAGGGGTCTGGCTCGGACTGGGCCAGGCGTCTCCCCCGCCGGGCGGTCGCCTCCGCAGCCGCGAAGCTTCGCCCGGAGGAGCCGGGCGGCCGGCGGCGCGGGTGGTCGTGTACAAGACGCTCGCCGGGCGCCCGCGGGACGTGTCGGACGTCGTGGCAGTCCTGGACGCCGCGCAGCTGTCGGCGCCCCGATCGACTGGGAGCACGTCGAACGGTGGTGCGCCGCGTGGAGTGTCCGAGCGGCTGGTCGAGATCGTGGCAGACTAGGCAGCATGACCCATTTCGATGTCGCGTACGCGGAGGGGACGCCGCCGTGGGACATCGGGCGGCCGCAGCCCGGGTTCGTGGACCTCGAGGCGCGCGGGGCGATCCAGGGAACGGTCCTGGACGTGGGCTGCGGCACGGGCGAGCACGCCCTCTACCTGGCGGCGCGTGGCCATGCGGTGCTCGGCGTGGACATGGCGGCGGCCGCGATCGACCAGGCGCGGCAGAAGGCGGAAGCACGCGGCCTGGCGGCGGCGGCCGGCGCCGCCGGCACTGCCGTCGCGACGTTCCTCGTGCACGACGCGCTGCGCCTCGAGACCCTGGGCCGCACCTTCGACACCGCGATCGACTCGGGCCTCTTCCACGTCTTCGGCGACGCGGAGCGGCCCGTGTTCGCCGCCAGCCTCGCCGCCGCGGTTCGTCCGGGGGGCGCCTATCTAATGATGTGCTTCAGCGAGCACGAGCCCGCGTGGGGCGGTCCGCGGCGCGTGACCCAGCCGGAGATCCACGAGACGTTCGCGCCCGCCCGTGGCTGGACGGTCGAGACCATCGTGCCGGCTCGCTTCGATACGAACCTGACCGACCTTCCGCCCGAGTCCGTGCGGGCCTGGCTCGCGACCATCCGCCGGTCGGCCTGAACGAGAACGCGTCCTGGGGAAGGGCGCAGCCCGATGACGCGGTACGCGGAGGCTCTGCGGCAGCCGGGCACCGCTACGTCTTGACGCGGAACGAGCCCTTCGTCACCGAGCCGCCGAGCCACCGTTGCGCGAGATCTCCAGGATGACCGCGGCGGCATGGCTCTACAGGCAGACCGCGGCCGCCGGCGGTACGTTGCGTGTCAGCGTGTAGACCGTCGCCAGGTGGGCCTTCGGCGTCGTGCTCGGCGTCGGCGTGGGGCTTCGGCGTCGTGCTCGGCGTCGGCGTCGGGGTGGAGGGGCGGCTGAGACGTGGGGCGGAGGGATGATAGGCTGCGGCGGTGGGGAAGCGGGTGCGCGTGGGGGTGGTGTCGGACACGCACGGGCTGGTGCGGCCGGAGGCGCTGGAGGCGCTGCGGGGCGTGGAGCTGATCGTCCATGCGGGGGACGTGGGGGGCGCGCACGTGCTGGAGGCGCTGGGGGCGATCGCGCCGGTGCGGGCGGTGCGGGGGAACAACGACCACGGACCTTGGGCGGCGGCGCTGCCGGAGACGGACGTCGTGGAGGCGGGCGGGCACCTCCTCTACGTGCTGCATGACGTGGGCGCGCTGGACCTCGACCCGGCGGCGGCGGGATTTCGCGTCGTGGTGAGCGGCCACTCGCATCAGCCGTCGGTGCGCGAAGAGCGTGCGGTGACGTGGCTCAACCCGGGGAGCGCGGGGCCGCGCCGCTTCAAGCTGCCTGTCGCGGTGGCGCTGCTCGACGTGAGCGGGGCCGGCGTCGCGGCGCGCATCGTTACGTTGGCCGTGTAAGGGGCCGCGCGCCTCGTGACGTTGGCCGTGTGAGGGAGGGGCACGAGCGTCGGCGCGGCCTAGAATTCCTTCCAGACTTTGGCGAGGCTGTCGCCGTACACCTCGAGGTCCCATTCGCAGAACCAGCCGAAGGGCGTGAGCTTCACGGCGTAGCCGGTGTCGGTGAGGCGCGCGGCCAGCTCTTCCAGGAACGCGCGGGCGAAGGGGGGCGCGGCGTTCTCGCCGCCGAGGTGCGTGAACGAGTGCAGCACGACGTTCTCGAGGGAACGCTTGTTGGCGATCCATTTCACGTGCTTCAGCGTGTGGCGGAAGGCGCGCGCGCGCGCGTCGGCGGGCTCGTCGCGCGCTTCGACGTGCAAGAAGGCGACGACGGCGTCGGTCGTTTGGTCCTCTAGGTCGAGCGGCGGGGCGTCTTCGAGGCCGGGGCTGTGCGTCTTCCAGCGGAAACGCTTGGCCTGGAAGGTCAGCAGCTTCATCGCCGCCGCGGGCGGCGGCGCGCGCCGCGCACCCGCAACGACACGGCGCCGAGGCCGGCGGCGAGACGCGCCGCCCGCGCGCCGGCCACCGGCGCGCGCGCGGGGTCCGCACGGGCGAGACGGCATCCGCAGCCGCCAGCCGCCGGCGCGGCGCTGCCCGCTCCGGGCGCAACCGTGACGTCCGCGCCGGCGCTCGCGCTGGCGCCTTCGGCGCCGCCGGCGGTCGTCCCGGGCGCGGCGGTGCCCGACGCCGTTCCCGCGGCGCCCGCGCCCGTCCCGGTCCCGGCCCCCGGGGACGCCGCGGCGCCGTACCCGCCGGCCGCGCCGAGCCCCAGCAGCCCCAGCTCGGGCACGTCCGAGCGCACGAACGACGCCAGCGACGCGCCGCGCTTGGCGGTGGCGAGGTCGCGCGCCGGCTTCGCGGACGTGCCGCCGCCCTCGAGGGGCAGCCCAATTGCGTCTGCGGGTCCCGCCGGCGGACCGCCCCAGAGGCCGCGGCGCGGCGCGGTGCACGCGATGGGCCCGGTCCACGGATGGCGCACCACGTAGCGCGCCTGGAAGTTGTTCACCTCGTCCAGCTTGGCGCCGTGCTCCAGCTTGCCGTCCTTGTCGACCTCCTCACGGCCGCCGACGATGGCCGGCGCCTTGCGGAACACCAGGTCCTCGCCGAGCGCGTCGGCGCCGTAGCGCACGTGCAGGCGCGTCAGCACGAACGCCTCGTCGCCTTCCAGCCCCTCCGCTTCGTCGCCGTCTCCGCCGCCCACGACGTGGCCGCGCGGCAGGACGTCGCTCCCCAGCGTCGCCAGCTCCGATCCGTCGAGCGGCGGCACGGGGCACGGGTCGCATGACAGCGCCTGCCAGGCGTACTCGGTCACCACCGCGCCCGGGTGCTTCGCCGCCGTGGCGTCGAAGAGCGCCGCGTAGAACGGCGCGAACGAGTCGCGCGCCGCCTCCGCGACGTCCAGGTTCGTCGGGATGGTCACGTTCGGATAGTTCGCCACCTCGTAGCGCGAGTTGCGCGCGAGGATGTGCACGATGAGGTCCTGCGTCCCCGACGAGTTCACCAGCCCCAGCCGCACCGGCAAGCTGAACTCCGGCGAATCGTAGTGCACGCGCAGCGGCGACAGCTTCGCCCGCCCGTCCTCCATCTTCACCTTCGTCACGTCGACCTTGGCGACGAAGAACTTCGAGCCGCCCGTCACGTAGGGCCGCAGCAGCGGCTCCGCGCCTGCGGGGATCTTGTAGCCTTCGAGACGCAGCCAGGTGTCGAGCCCCACCGAGTCCTTCGCCGACAGGATCACGATCTCGTACTCGCCGACGGCGAACTTGGCGAGCACGGTCACGCCCAGCCCAATGGTCCCTTCGCCGGTGCCGCCTCCGCCCTTTCCGTAGCCCACGCCGCCGAGGCCGGCGCCGTCCTTGTCCACGCCCCAGGGCGCGCACGGGTCGGCCTCCCAGTACTCGACCAGCCGCGGCGCCGCCAGCGCGTCGAGCCGGTCGAAGATCTCGCGCGGCAGCGTCTTCACGTCGGCCTTCTTCAGCACGACCGGCACCGGCACCACCATCGCGAAGTCTTCGGGCGGTCCCTCGTAGCTGTTCTGCATCGAGAGCACCGTCCGCGTGCCCTCGCGCATGAGCGCCACGGTGGTGGCGTTGTTGTAGAGCTTCGTCCCCGCGCTGTTCACGTAGAAGCCGCAGAACGCCCGCGCCGCGGCCACGGACGCCAACGTCACTACCGCCGCCGCCGCTCCCGCGGCGGCCAGCCCCAGCCCGCGATGCACGCGCATGGTTCCTCCCGGCGGAGCCTCCCCGCCACGCGCCATCTTCCGCCCAAACGGGCGCCGGCACCAAGCGCGCCGTGCTATGAACGCGGCATGCGGCGCGGGCGCGCGATCGGGCTCTCCAGCAGGCGCGCACCGGCTCCAGTACGGCGGCGGCGGCGGCGATGACGACGACGTTCGTCGCGGCGGCCCTCGCCCTGCTCCTCGCCGGCTGCCGCTGCGGTCCGCGCGGCGAAAGCGACGCGGCCGCCCCCCCCGCCGACGCCGGCGACGGCGGCTTCGGGGCCTGTACGGACGGTCCGGCCTCGGCGCGCGTCGCCGCCGGGCCCGCCGACCTCGTGGCCGGCCCCATGGCCATCGGCCTTCCCGGTGACTTCGTGCTGGAGAACGACCACCTGCGCGTCGTGATCGAAGGGCCCGGCCGCAACGTGGCCGTGAACCCGTACGGTGGGAACTTGCTCGACGCCGACGTGCGCCGCGGCGGCGCCGCCGCCGACCCCGGGCGCGATGCGCTCGGCGAAGTCGGCCTGCTCGTCGACATCGTCGGTACCAGCGACGCCGCCGAAGTGACGGTGCTCTCCGCCGGCGGCGGCTGCGCGCCCGCCGCGGTGCGCGCGCGCGGCACCTACGTGCTCAGCGACTACATCAACCCCAACACCACCGTGGCGACGGTCCTCCCCGGCGGGCTCATGCCGGGGCTCGACGAGCCGTGGCCGCTCGACGTGCAGGTCGACTACGTGCTCGCGCCCGACGACCGCCACGTGACGATGCTGACGACGCTCACGGCCACCGCGCCGGCCGCCGCGGGCGGCGACGTGCCCGTGGCGCTCGGTTACCTGGTGCACGGCGGGCGCGACGACGCCTTCCTCCCCGGCGCCGGCGGCTTCGAGTCGCCGCTCTTCGGCGCGTTCGACTTCTTGCGCTTCGAGGGCGACGGCGTGGCCTACGCCCTCGTCCCCGTCGCCGCCGGCGTCACCGACCGCCTCATCATCTCCATCGGCGGCGCCTACGTCATGTTCCACGACGCGATGGCAGTGCAGCTCCTCGGCTTCCCGTCCACGGCGCCGGTGCGCCTCGCGCCCGGGGCCTCCGTCTCGTACGAGACGTGGTTCGTCGTGGGGGGCACGCTCGCGGAGGTCGAAGAAGAGGCGGCGCGCGCGCGCGGCGCGCCGGCCTGCGTGCACGTGCGCGGCCTCGTGCAGGAAGAGGACAGCGCCGCCCCCATCGGCGGCGCCGACGTCAGCGCAATCGCGCTCGCCGGCGACGGCACCGAAGGCGACGTCCTCACGCACACGGTGAGCGATGCGGGCGGCGAGGTGGAGCTCTGCCTGCGCGGCGGCGCGCACGTGGCGCTGGTGGCGGGACAGACCGGCCGCCCCTACGCGGGCGGCGGGCCGGAGCCGGCGCGCGTGGCGTTCGACGTGCCGGCCGTCGAAGCGGGGGGCGCGGGCGCGGGCACCGACGGCGGAACCGGCGGCGGCGTGCCCGACTTCGTGCTTCCGCTGCCGCGCACCGGCGCGCTCGCCGGCACGGTCGTGGGCGACGACGGGCTGCCGCTCCCCGCGCGCCTGACGGTGCTGGGCGTGGACCCTTCGCCGCCGCGCGCCGTCCTGCACGGCACGGGGCGCGACCCCATCGCCCCCGGCGTCGTGGCCGCGCACGACTCCGTCGACGGCACGTTCGCCTTCACGCTCGAGCCCGGCGACTACGACGTTGTCGTCACGCGCGGTCCCGAGTACTCGCTCGTGCGCCTGCCCCTCACGGTCGCGGCCGGCGCCATCACGCCCGTCGCCGCCACGCTCCATCGCGTGCTCGACACGACCGGCTACCTGAGCGGCGACCTGCACGTGCACGCGCAGATGAGCCCCGACTCGACCGTGCTGCACGCCGCGCGCGTCGCCAACGCCGCAGCCGAGGGCGTGGAGGTCATCGTCTCCACCGACCAGGCCTTCCTGACCGACTACGAGCCGGTGATCGGCGACGTGGGCGCGGAGCCGTGGATCACGTCCATCGTCGGCGAGGAGGTGGCCACGCCCGATTACGGCCACTTCAACCTCTTTCCGCTGGTCCCCGACCCGCTGCAGCACAACCGCGGGGCGAACGACTTCTCGGGGCGCGACGTCGAAGGCATCATCGACCTCCGCCCCGACCTCGCCGCCGGCGTGCCCGCCATCGCGCAAATCAACCACCCGCGCGCGCTGCCGGCGCGTGGGCTCGGCAACTACTTCACGCAGATCGACCTGACGTTCGACGCCACCGGGCCGCACGTCGGCGCCATGGCGGTGGACCCCGTCGTAGTGCGCCTCGCCCCCGACGCGCAGCTCCTGTCCGAGCGCTTCGACACCATGGAAGTGATGACCTGGGCGAACGTCCAGGGGCTGAGCGACTGGTTCAACTTCCTGAACGCCGGGGTGCGCTTCACTGCCACCGGCAACTCCGACACGCACACCGTCTACGTCGAGTCGAGCGGCTGGCCGCGCAACTTCATCGGCGTGGGAGGTGACGATCCCGCGACGCTGTCCCCCGCCGACCTGGCCGCCGCGCTGCGCGCCGGCGCCAGCACCGTCAGCTTCGGGCCGTTCTTGACGATCGCCGCGCGCCCCAGCGGCGGCGGCGCTGAAGTGGGGCTCGGCGGCACGCTCGACGCGTCGGCCGCGGCCGGCGCCGCGGAGATCGTCGTGCGCCTCCAGGCGGCGGACTGGGTCGACGTCGACCGCATCGATCTCTACGAGAACGGCGTGCTGGTCCGCAGCGAAGCCGTGGCCCCGGCGCTCGTCCCCGCCGGCACCACCGGCGAGATGCGCTTCGAGCTGGAGCTCGTCACCGCGGTCGCGCCGCTCGCCGACGCCTGGTACGTCGCCGTCGCCACCGGGACGACGCCGCTCTGGCCCGGCGTGACCTACAACGAGAGCGACCCCGCGACGCTCACGCTCGCCGACGTCCGCGCCGGCGCGGTGGCCGCGCCGCTGCTGCCGTTCGCCGTCACGAACCCCGTCTGGATCGACGCCGACGGCGACGGCGCCCTCGCCCCTTCGTTCTTGGTGCTCCCCGAGGACTGGCCGACCTGGCGCGCGCTCGACCGCACCGACCCCTACTAGGTCCCGCGCGGGCGGGAGGTCTCGCGGCGCGGCGGCGTCGCCCGCGCGATCGCGGGCAACTGGCTAGGCAGCGGGATCGGCGGGAAGCGGGGCGTCGATCAGCATCGCGCGCACGAGGTCGCCTTCGTGCAGGGCGACGGCGTCCTCGGGGAACACGACGAAGGCGTTCACGCCCACCATCGAGGACAGCGCGCCCGACGACTGCTGGTCGAGCGGACGGACGTGCAGGCGGCCGCCGGCCACGCGCGCGCTGGCGCGCAGGTACTCGCGCCGCCCCGCCTCCTTGTGCACGGAGCGCTCCAGGCGCGCCTCCAGCACCGGACGGTGCAGCACGCCGTGCCCCGCCAGCGCCCGCAGCGCCGGGCGCACGAACACCTCGAAGCACACCATCGTGGAGATGGGGTTGCCGGGAAGGCCGAACACCAGCGCGCCGGGGGGCGGCCCGCCGCTCGACGGCCCCACGCCGAAGAAGATTGGCTTGCCGGGCTTGATGGCCACCTTCCAGAAGCGCTCCTGGCAGCCGGACTCGCGCAGCGCGTCCTTCACGAGGTCGTGGTCGCCGACGGAGACGCCTCCGGTGGTCAGCAGGACGTCACACCCGAGCCCGGCGTGGATTCGCGCGCGCGCGTCGGCGCGGTCGTCGCGCGCGATGCCCAGCAGCATCGGCTCGCCGCCCGCCGCGCGCACCGCCGCCGCCAGCGCGTAGGTGGAGCTGGCGACGATGTGTCCGCGCTCCGGCGGCTCGCCCAGGTCGCGCAGCTCGTCGCCCGTCGCCAGCAGCGCCACGCGCGGGCGCCGGTGCACGGTCACGTACGGGCACCCCTGCGCCGCCAGCAGCGCCAGCTCGCCCGGGCCGAGCGCGGCGCCGGCGGCGAGCGCCGTGTCGCCGGCCGCGACGTCGCTGCCGCGCCGCCGCACGTGCTCACCGGCCCGCGCCGGCCGCGCGAACCGCGCCCCCGCCTCGCCGGCCGTGACGATCTCCTGCTTCACGACCGCGTCGGCGCCGTCGGGCAGCGGCGCGCCCGTGAACACGCGCGCGCACTCCCCGGGTGCGAGCGCGCGCGGCGCCCGCTCGCCGGCGTGCACCTTGAACGCCACTGGCAGCGTGACCTCGGCGCCCGGCGTCGCCGCCGCCAAGTCGGCGGCGCGCACCGCCCACCCGTCCATGGAGCTGTCGTCGAAGGGCGGGAGATCGGCGCTGGCCACCAGCGGCTCCGCCAGCGCGCGTCCCGCCGCGGCCACGAGCGCCGTGCGCTCCGCCGGCAGCGGCTTCGCCTCGGCGAGCACGCGCGCCAGCGCTTCTTCGACGCCGATCACGGCGCCTCAGTGCGCGGCGGCCGCGGGCGCCGGCGCGGCAGGCGCCGGCTTGGGCGCGGCCCCGGTCCCGGGCTTCGGCGCGGCGGCCGCGGCCGGCGTCTTCGGCGCGCTCGCCGCCGTCGCCGGCTTGGGCGCGGCGGCCGCGGCCGGCGTCTTCGGCGCGCTCGCCGCCGTCGCCGCCTTCGGCGCGCGCGGCGCGCCAGGCGCCGGTTTCGGAGCAGCCGGCACAGCCTTCGCCGGCTCCGGCTTGGCCGGCGCCAGTCCCGGGACGATGAGCTTGCGCCCCACCATCAGCATCGGGTCCCGGCCGCTCAGCCCGTTGACCGCCTTGAGCGTCCCCACGTCCACGCCGTAGAGCTTGGCGATCTTCCACAGCGAGTCGCCCTTGCGCACGACGTGCACGCCGCCGCCCTTCGCCAGCGCCGCCGGCGAGCCCGGCCCGGTCGGCGTCGACACCGGCACCGTCAGCCCCACCGGCATCGGCAGCCCGCCCTTGCGCCCGGTCATCGCCAGATAGTCGTCGCTGCCGCGCACCACGACGCGAAGGTGCGACGGGTCGAGCAGCACCGCGCGCTCCCCGGCGTCCTTCTTCACGTACAGGCGCAGCACCATCCCGGTCATCACTTCGGACTCGGCGTCGAGCGCGTTCCACATGACGACCTCCTCGGGCGTCACGCCGAACGTCTCGGCGATGCCCAGCAGGTCGTCGCTTCCCCGAACCCGATAGAACACCGCCACGCGGTCGGAGTAGCGGTACTCCTCCGGCGGGACCATCACCACGACCGCGTCGCTCTTGGTGCCGGCGTCGTCCGCGCTCGCCAGCAGCGCCGGCGGCGGAAGGTCCGCCTTGCGCGGCACCACCAGCACGAGCCCCGGGTGCAGATCGCCGTCGCGGTGCACTGTGTTCATCGCCGCGATCTTCGCCGGGCTCGTGCCGTAGCGCTTGGCGATGTTCTTCAGCGTCTCGCCCATTTTCACCACGTGCCGCACGAACTCCACTTTCGATTTCGGCCACAGGGCGCCGATCGCCTCCGCGTACTTCTTGCCGGTGCCCTCCGGCAAGCGCACGCGGTAGTCGGTGCGGTCGGGCGGCGTGCAGCAGCGCTTGAGCTCCGGGTTCAGCTCGCGCACCGCGTCCACCGGCACGCCCGCCGCCTTGGCCACGACCGCCACGTCCACGCTGCCGGGAACGTGCCCGTACTCGTAGCGCAGCGGCGGCTCGCGCGTGACCGGTCCCAGGCCCAGCGCCTCCAAGTTCTTCGCGACGAACGCCACCGCCAGCACCTTGGGCACGTACATCCGCGTCTGCTCGGGAAGGGTGTCGTAGCGCGCCAGCTCCCAGAAGTCGTTCGTGCCGAGCTTCTTGACGGCGTTGCTCACCGTGGCCCCGCCGCCGTTGTACGCGGCCAGCGCCAGGTCCCACGACCCGAAATGGTCGTGCAGCGCCTTCAGGTGCTTGGCCGCCGCTTCGGTGGCGCGCTCCGGGATTCGCCGCTCGTCCAGCCAGTAGTCGCTGACCAGCCCGTACGCCCCGCCCGTCACGCGCATGAACTGCCAGAGGCCGCTCGCGCTTGCCCCCGACAGCGCCTTCGGGTTGAGCCCGCTCTCCACGAAGCTCACGTACAGCAGGTCCAACGGCAGGCCCGCCTTGGCGAACGTCTCCTGCATCATCGGAAAGTAGCGCCCGCTACGCGCAGCCCAGCGCTCGACGAGCTTGCGCCCCTTCCCCCGGAAGAAGTCCACGAAGCGCAGGATCGGCTCGCGCCACTCGAAAGGCACGTCGAGCGGCGCCAGGTGTTCGGGGTCCATGCCCAGCACGGCGCGCACCGCGTCCGGCCGCGCCGGCGGAACCGGTCCGGGGGCCGCGTCCACGCCCGCGCGTCCCGGCGACGTCAGCGCCGGTGGCAGCACGTCCTTGCCGTAGATTGGCGTGTGCAGCACAGGGACCGGCTCCTTGGCGTAGGTGGAGCGCAGTCCGTACGCCTCCAGCACCTTGGGCCGCACCGCGGCCTCGAGCGCCGCCAGCTCGTCCAGCTCGGCGCGCTCGCCGT
>DASYRF010000192.1:0-6778 GCA_036004705.1 Myxococcota bacterium | reverse complement strand
CGTGGTGTCGGTGAGCTTGCGGTCGTTCGGCCCCACGATCATGCGGCACTTGATCTCGGCGTGGAGGTCCACCTCGCCGTGGTCGTACGCCATGCGCACTTCTTCGGCGCCGGAGAACACGCGCCCTTCGCCCCGCGCGTTCGGCTTCGGCCGGGTCATGTAATACAGGCCCAGCACGATGTCCTGCGAGGGCAGGATGATCGGCTTGCCGTTCGCCGGGCTGAGGATGTTGTTCGTCGACATCATCAGCACGCGCGCCTCCATCTGCGCTTCGATGGAGAGCGGCACGTGCACGGCCATCTGGTCGCCGTCGAAGTCGGCGTTGAACGCCGCGCAAACCAGCGGGTGGATCTGGATGGCCTTACCCTCGATCAGCACGGGCTCGAACGCCTGGATCCCGAGCCGGTGCAGGGTCGGCGCGCGGTTCAAGAGAATCGGATGCTCGCGAATGACCTCTTCGAGGATGTCCCAGACCTCGGGGCGCTCCTTCTCCACCATCTTCTTGGCCGACTTGATGGTCGTGACGAAGCCGCGCTCTTCGAGCTCGTGATAGATGAACGGCTTGAAGAGCTCGAGCGCCATCTTCTTGGGCAGCCCGCACTGGTGCAGCTTCAGCTCGGGGCCGACGACGATGACCGACCGGCCCGAGTAGTCGACGCGCTTACCGAGGAGGTTCTGGCGGAAGCGGCCCTGCTTGCCCTTCAGCATGTCGCTGAGCGACTTGAGCGGACGCTTGTTGGGCCCGGTGATGGTCTTGCCGCGGCGGCCGTTGTCGAACAGCGCGTCGACCGCCTCCTGCAACATTCGCTTCTCGTTGCGAATGATGATCTCGGGGGCGTTCAGCTCCAGGAGACGCTTCAGCCGGTTGTTGCGGTTGATCACGCGCCGGTACAGGTCGTTGAGATCGCTGGTGGCGAAACGCCCGCCGTCGAGCGGCACCAGCGGCCGCAGATCGGGTGGGATGACCGGGATGACCTCGAGCATCATCCAGTCCGGCCGGTTGCCGCTGAGCTTGAAGGCCTCGGCCACCTTCAGCCGCTTGGCGATCTTCTTGCGCTTGGCTTCCGACTTGGCCGTGCGCATCTCCTTGCGCAGCTCCTCCGACAGCTTGTGGATGTCGATGTCGCGCAGCAGGTCGCGCACCGCCTCGCCGCCCATGCCCGCTTTGAACGAGTCCTCGCCGTAGGCGTCGAGCAGCTGGTGGTAGCGCTCCTCGCTGATGCGATCGCCCTTCTTGATGCCTTCCTTGGCGGGGAGGTCGCCCTCGCTGAGGACGATGTACTCCTCGCAGTACAGGACCTTCTCCAGCTCCTTCAGGGTGATGTCCAGGAGGTTGCCGATGCGGCTGGGCAGCGACTTCAGGAACCAGATATGAGCCACGGGCGTGGCGAGGTTGATGTGGCCGAGGCGCTCGCGGCGCACCTTCGACTGGATGACCTCGACGCCGCACTTCTCGCAGACGATGCCGCGGTGCTTCATGCGCTTGTACTTGCCGCAGTTGCACTCGTAGTCCTTGACCGGGCCGAAGATCTTCGCGCAGAAGAGACCGTCGCGCTCGGGCTTGAAGGTACGGTAGTTGATGGTCTCGGGCTTCTTCACCTCGCCATGCGACCACTGGCGGATCTTGTCGGGGCTCGCCAGGCCGATGCGGATGGCGGTGAAGCTGATGGGATCCTTCGGCTTCTCGAAGAAATTGAAGATGTCCTTCACGCATTACTCCTTCGGGACGAACAGGCAGACACCGGTGAGCGCCGGACGTTTTGCAACGCCGCCCTTGCACCACTCAACGCTTGACAATTTTTGGACGACCGTCCTCACGCCGCGCCTTAAAGAGCGGCGTAATGTACATGCGAGGGGGGCCTCTGTCAACCCACTTCTGCCAGAACCGTGCCTGACCGATTCCCGTGCGGCAACAACGAGTTACTTCTCAGGGCTTGCTCCAGCGGCAACCGCACGGGCGAGCGACGTCGCGCGCTGCGTCGCAATCGGTCCGCGCGCGCTCGCACCGGGCGCGCGCGGTCGCGTGCCCGGGCATGGAATCCGCGATCCGGCAGATGTTCTCGGCCGCCTCACAGATGGCGCGCGCGCTGTCGCACACCTTGTCGCACCAGGTGCGCTCGCCGCAGCACCCCGACGCCTCTTCGTCGGAGCTGCCGTCGCGATCTTCGGGGCCCGCCCCCACGGTGGCGCCGCCGGAGGTCGGGGCAACCTCCGTTGGGGTGGCGCCCGCGTGCTTGACCGTGCCGTCGCCGTCCGCGGAGTACGACTCGGGCGGCGCGGCCGTGCGGGCGCCGCCGCCGGTGCCGGTGCCGGTGGCCTCCGCGCCGCTCGTTCCCGCCGCCGCGCTGCCGGTGCCCGGCGCCGGCGCGGCGGTGCGGCTCCCCGCGGTGGTCCGCGCCGTTCCCGGCTCGGAGATCAGCGTCACCGTGCGGCCGTGCTCGGCGCGGACGAGGCCGATGCGCGAGGCCTCCGTGTCGATGAGCGCGTCGAGGCGCGCAATCTCGGCGAGACGCTCGTCTTCGCTGTAGGACGCCGGGTCGCGCGCCACGCGCGAGTAGATCTCTCCCGGGCCGCACGAGGAGACGGCGGCCGCGAGCGCGGCCAGCGCGAACGCGCGTGTACGACCGATGCCGAAGGGGGCGTTTGGGCTCATCGCTCCGTCCGCAGGCGTTCCAGGACCTTCTTGTTGATCGCGATGCTCTGTTCGTACGCGTCGAGTGCCGCGTCCGCGGCGCCGCGCGCCTCCAGGATCTCGCCCTTCGCCATCAGGAGGTTGGCGCGGTAGAAAGTCTCCTCGGGCGAGACGGCCAGCCCGGACTCGACTGCGCGCTCCGCGTCATCGAGGCGCGGCGGCGTGGCGTCCACGTCGAGGCGAGCGAGCCGCGCCCACGCGTCCTGCGCGGCGTCGCGCGCAGCCGCGCTTCCGCCGAGCGGCAGGGCGACGAGCGCTTCCATCTCTGCCCGCGCACCCGCGAGGTCTCCCTTCTCTTCCAGCAGATCGGCACGCAGGTGACGCGCGCGGGCGGTGGCGAGGTACGCCAGCAGCGCCTCGTCGACGGACGCCGCCGCCGTAGCGGCGCCGCGTGCCTCCGCCGCGGAGCCTGCGCCGGAAGGGACGGCGGCCGGCGCGGCGGTGGCGGGCGCGCCCGCTGTCCGATCAGCCGCGCAGGAGGCCAGCGCGCCGGCGGCCAGCGCCAGCGCCGCCAGCGCTCCCACCGCCGCGGCCCGGAAGCTCGTCGCGCTCATCGCTGCACCAGCGCCACCACGGCCAGTGACGACCCTATCGACCCGGACGACGCCGACCACGCGGACGACGCCGACCGCCCTGACGGCCCCGTCGACCTCGCCCCGGCCAGCGCAGAACCGTGCACCGAGCGCGCCGGATCCGCCTCGGCGCCGCCCCGCGCCAGGTACAAGCGACGCATCGCCTGGAACTCGTCCTCACGCAGCGTGCTGACGCCGTAGCGGAGCACCTCGTCGAGCCGGTCGGCGGGACGCACGGACGGCGCCCACAGCGCCCGTGGATCGGGCGGCGCAGGATACCGCGGCGTCGCGGCCACGAGCGTATCGTGCAAGCTCCCGGCCGCGTTCTTCGACACGGGCCCCCCGGCCGGCCCCGCGCTCTTGCCGGCCGGCGCCAGCAGCAACAGCGAGGTCGCGGACACCGCCAGAAGCGCCACCGCGGCCAGCGCCGCGATGCCTGCCCAGAAACGCGCTCGCACGCGACGCGGCGCCAACGAGCGCGCGCCTGCGCCAGGAGCGCTGCCCCCCACGCCCCCGCGGGCCTCGTCCTTCGCAGCGCCCTCGCGCTCGCGCGCGTCTGCAGAGATCGATTCGTTCGCTGCCGCCGCCAGCGCACGGCGCAAGCGCCGCCGGGTGAGCTCGTCCAGCTCCGGCGGGCGCAGGCCGTCGCGCACCAGGTTCGCCACGCCGAGCAGCGCCGACACCTCGGCGTCGGCCGCCTCGTCCGGCAGCGCGTCCTGGGCTCCAGTGCCGACCTTGGCCGCGGTCGTCGGGACGCCGGTCAGGCGCGCGTCCACCGCGTCGCCCAGCAGCCGCGCCGCTCGCGCTTCCCGCGCGCGCCCGCGATCGTCGCCGCTTCCCCGGTCCCCACCGCCGGCACCACGCTCGGACATCACTCTCCTCCGCCCTCGATATCGACCTCGAGGTCTCCGCCGCTTTCGCCGCCCTCGCCGCCGCGATCCTCCCGGTCCGCCTCTTGGCGATCGTCCGCCTCCCGCACGCCGCCCCAGCGCTTGCGGAAAGCCTTGAGCGCGCGAAATAGAATGACGTCGAACGTGGCCACCGTCACGCTCAGCGCCGCCGCACAGCGCGCACGGGGCTCCTCTTCCACGAGGCGCAGGCGGATGGCTTCCGCGTACCGCGGATGGAGCGCGCCCAGCGTCTCCCCGATGCGCGCACGCAGCCGCGCCTTGTGCTCTTCGTCGCCCAGCACCGCCTCCGCATGGGCGCCGTCCGGATCGCCGAGACCGCCTTGCTCCAGGTACTCCTGGTAGGCGCCGGCGAGCCGCTCCTCGCGCTTGCGCGCGCGGTGCAGGTCCGTCACCTTGTTGACGGCAATCTGGCGCAGCCAGGGACCCACGCCGCCCGCGCGCCACTCGAACGTCTCGATACGCCTCATCGCCGTCAAGAACGTCTCCTTCAGAACATCCTGCGCGGCGGCGTCGTCCGGCAAGCGCGGTCTGATGACACGCCGCAGCAGGGCGTCGGCGTGACGCTGGAACAGCGCGTCGATCGCCGTGACGTCGCCCGCCTTTAGACGCTCCACCGCGGCACGTTCTGCCGCGATCTGCGCGTCGATTCCGGCGTCCGTCCCGGCCCCGCCGGCCGGCGACCCGTCGCGTCGGCCCACGATGACAACGCTCGCAGACGCCCAGGCTTACACCGTGGGCGTGCTCGGCCCCGGGCTCGGGTTGGGCGTGGCGCGGGCACCCCCCTCCTCCGCCCCGCGCGCGTCCACGCCCGCCCCCGCGCCGCCCGCCGAAGGATCCGCCCCTCCCGCTCCAGCTCGCCCCTCCGAGTGCGGTTGGTGCGCGCCCTCCGCCGCGACGACCGGGGGCGCCCCGGCGCCGCCGCCGGCCTCGTGTGGCGCGTCTGACGCGCCGGCGATCGCCGCCGAGGCGGCCGCCGCGGCCGCCTCTTGCCGCCGGCGGCGGAAGAAGATGATCTCCTCGACGAGGCCCGTCATGACCCAGCCGGAAACGACCACCAGCAGGACGAACGCCGGCTCGGGCCTGCCCGCGAACAACACGAACGGCAGGCCGCCCAGGACCGCGCCCCCGACCATGAAGATGATCGTGCTGCTACGCGACTTGAAGAGGTCCTTGAACGTGCGAAAGCGCACGTTAGATACCATAAGATAGCTCAACACCAGGACCAGCGCGAGGATGCCGGTCTTGCCCGCGACCTCGGTCGCGCCGGTGGAGTCGTGCGTCATGACCGTCCCGACGATCATCGCTGCCGCGCCCGGGATGGGCAGCCCCAGGGAGTAGGCGCCGCCCCCGCCACCCGCGCGCCAGGCCAGGACGTTGAAGCGCGCCAGGCGGATGGCGCCACAGGCGCAGTACGCGAAGGCCACCACCACGCCCAGCAAGCCGAACGCTTGAAGGCACCACTTGTAGGCGATCATCGCCGGGGCCACCCCGAACGAAACGATGTCCGCTAGCGAATCCAGCTCCATGCCCAGCGACGACTGCGTGCGCGTGGCGCGGGCGATGCGCCCGTCGGCGAGATCGAACACGAAGCCGAACACGATGAACACCGCCGCCCGATGCAGGTCCAGCGGCGAGCGGCCACCCAAGCTCTTGATGATGGAGTAGAACCCGCAGAAGATGCTGGCGCAGGTGAAGAGGTTGGGCAGGATGAACAGCGCCTTGCCCAGGTTGAGGCGAAGGCGCCGCCGGCGCGCACCACGTTGCCGCGGCGGGCGGGCCTCTTTGCGCAGTCCCAGCACCATGGTCGGGCCTCCCGGCCGCGGCGGCAGGAGGTGGCGCTACGCTACCACCCGGGTACCGAGCCGGCAAGGCGGCGCAGCCGCCGCGCGCTAGTTGGCCGTGATCTCGAAGCGCGCCGGTCCGAGGGGCATGTTCGCCGGAACGAGGTCGGTGTGCGGCGAGGTCGTCGCCAGGCACGTCCAGGTGCCGGCGATGAGCAGGTTGAGCCCCGCGTCGGTGGACGTACCCACGAAGTCGTCGTGCACGAAGAACATCGCCCCGTCGGGCTGGATGCACAGAAGGGCGACGTCGAGCGCGCTGGAGCGCACGCGCACCGTGATCACTCCGGTCGGGTTGTCGATCTGCGCCGCGACCCAGCGCGATCCGAACCCGGCGAAGTCGTAAGGAGCCCGCGGCGCGCTGGCAGGATCCGACTCGAACGCGCCCACCACGGTCGCCTCGCTCAGCGCGTACAGGCCCATCAGGTCGGCGATCTGCGGGTCAGGCGGGCAGAAGGAGAAGTCGACCGTGTCGTCGAGCCCCAGCGTGGGCACGGTCCCCGTGAGGCAGGGGGGCGAGCCGGAGTCCGGCGACATGGCATCGGTCGCCGCGTCGGTCGCCGCGTCGGCGGTCGCGTCAGCCGCGCCGTCGGAGTCGTTCATCTTGCTCCCGCACGTACAACCGCGGCACCCCCCTATCATCGTGGCGGCGGCGATCGAAAGGCCCACCACGCCGAACGTCCATGCTCGCATCGTCTACACCCTCCTCTGCTGGTGTAACCCGACCCCGTTCCTTCCGCATTCCCACGATCGCGCGCGCGGGCG
>DASYRF010000191.1:0-11659 GCA_036004705.1 Myxococcota bacterium | reverse complement strand
CCGAAGGCGTCGTCTCGACTTCGGGATCAAGGTCCGTCCGAATTGTCGGGGCACGCCGTAGGCGTCGCCTCGACTTCGGGATTCAGGCGCGTCCGCGGACCCATGGGTTGACCCCCCGCGAGCACCCCATCACAATGGAAGGATGAGTCCCCTGGTGCGGATCCGCATCGCGCTCGGTGGACTGCTCGTGTTGCTGGTGGGCACGGCGGTCGCCGCTGCTTGGCCGCTCGGCGGCGGCGGGGCGGGCGGTGGGCTGCGCCCCTGGGCGGTCGTGGTGGTGCTGCTGGCGGCGGCAGGGCTGGCGGTCCTGGGTGTGCTGGGTCTCAGCTCGCGCCGCCTGTACCTGCTGGCCACGACCGACGAGCTGACGGGGCTGCGCATCTTCTCGCACTTCCGCGAGCACCTCGCCCAGGAGCTGGATCGCGCCGGGCGCTACGGCGACCAGCTCAGCGTGCTGATGACCGACGTGGACGACCTGCGCGAGATCAACCGGCAGCGCGGCCACATCGCCGGGTCGCGCGCGCTGGCGGCCATCGCCGAGAACCTGCGCGAGGTCTCGCGCAAGGACACGGTGCTGGGGCTGTACGGCGGCGACGAGTTCGTCGTGCTGCTGCCGCGCGCCCCCGCCGAAGCGGCGCTGGTGTACGGCGAGCGCATCCGCGGCGCGGTGGAGCAGCTGCGCGTGGACACGGCGCGGGGCGTGGTGCGCAGCACCATCAGCGTGGGCGTGGCCACGGCGCCCGCCTGCGGCCTGACGGTGGAGGCGCTCATCGACTGCGCCGACCGCGCGCTCTTCTTCGCCAAGTCGCGCGGGAAAAACCGCGTGGTGCATTTCCGCAACGTGCCGCCGCGCGTGGCGCTGGAGGCGGGACCGACGACGGACGCCGACGGCAACGACGCCTACCCGCGCCTCGACACGCCCATCGAGCCGCTCCCCGCCTTCCCCGTGCTGGGACGCGGGCCGAAGCACACGCGCTCATGAGCGCGGCGGCGCGCGGGCGCGGGCGCCGGCCCAGGAGCGCGACGGCGCTGGTGCTCTTCGCCGGCGTCGTCGCCGCGAGCGTCCTGGGCGCAGGCCTGCGCGACGCGACCGCCTCGTCCGCGCTGCGGCTCGAGGTGGCCGATCTGGCGCGCGCCTCCGAGGTCGTGATCGTCGGGCGCGTCGAGGCGACGCGCGCCGAATGGAACTCGGCCGGCACGGGCATCCATACGCTCGTGACGGTGCGCGTCGCCGAGGTGGTCGCGCGCACGGAGGGGACGCCCAGCGCCGCGCTCGTCCCCGGCCAGACGGTGGAGGTGCTCACGCGCGGCGGTGTCGTCGGCGACATGGGCATGACGGTCCTGGGCGCGGCGGAGCTTCGCACGGGCGAGGAGGTGGTGCTCTTCCTGGAGCGGCTCGGTCCGCGGCTCGGGGCCGTGGGCTGGGCGCAGGGAAAGTGGGCGCTGGCGCCGGTGCCGCCGCCCGCAGCGCCCGGCGCGCCGCCCGCCACGCTGGCGCCGGACGACCGCCTCTGCGTCTCCGCGGCAGGGGCGTTCAGCCTGATGGCGCGCGGCCCGGACGGCGCGCTGGTGCCGGTGCCGCCGCCGGGCGCGCGCACGCTGCGTACGCTGAAGGCCGAGGTCCGCGCCGCGCGAGGCGCGCGATGACCGCCGGGCGCGCGCACGCGGCGTACGCTGAAGGCCGAGGTCCGCGCCGCGCGAGGCGCGCGGTGACCGCCGGGCGCGGGCACGCTGCGTACGCTGAAGGCCGAGGTCCGCGCCGCGCGAGGCGCGCGGTGACCGGGGCGCGCGCCCTCGCCGCCGCCGCCGTGCTGGCCGCGCTCGCCGCCGCGCCGCGCCCGGCCGGCGCGTTCACGCGCATGCACACCCCGGACGGCGTCGCGCTCTGGTGGCCGTCGAACTGCGCCTACTTCACGCTCGACGCCGCCGGCAGCGACGACCTGCCGCTCGACCTGCTCGCCTCGGCCGTCGTGGGATCGTTCAACGCCTGGCAGAGCGCCCCCGACGCCTACATCACGTTCCAGTACAACGGGCTCGAGGCGGGACTGTCGGCCGGCTGGATGGGCGGCGGCCCCGACGAGGACGTCATCAAGTTCATCGAAGCGGACTGGACCAACTCCGGCGACCCCGAGAACCCGCGCCCCACGGGCGCCATCGCCCTGACGCAGGTGTTCTTCGACCCGCCCACCGGCGTCATCAAGGGCGCCGACATGGAGCTCAACGGCGCCGACTTCACTTTTACTATTACGACCGATCCGCTGGTCGTGCAGGCCGACGTCGCCAACACCGTGACCCACGAGGCCGGCCATTTCATCGGCATCGGCCACAACTGCTACGCGCCCGGCTCCGGCCTGAATCCCGGCGAGGCGCCCAACTGCGACACCGACCCGCCGCTCATCGAGGCCACGATGTACTGGCAGGCGCCGCTCGGCGAGCTGAAGAAGCGGTCGCTGGAGGCGGACGACGTCGCCGCCGTCAGCTTCGTCTACCCGCTCGCCGACGACCCGGGGCGCTGCGAGGAGCCGGGCTTCACGCCGGGGAACGGCGGCGGAACGTGCAACGCGTGCGCGGTCGGCGCAGCGGTCGCCGGTGGCGCCCGTGGAGGCGACGCGCGCTCCCGCGCGGCGCGCGACACGGTCACCGTCCTCGCGCTGCTCGCGGCGGCTGTCGTCGCGGCGCGCCGGCGCCGCGGCCGGGCCTGCGAGCGGCATGGCCGCCATCCGGGAGTAGGGCGCCAAAGTAGCGAAACCGCTTGACAAACCCTCTCGGGGCGGTTTAATCGCGTCTCGCTTCCGGGGGACGATTCCCCCGACACCGATGCTCGGTCGCCGACGCCCCTCGCCTCGCGCGCTGTTGCTCCCGCTGCTCGCGCTCGCGGCGGGGTGCCTTTCTTTGAAGGGCGACTACTTCGGCCACTTCCATTCGAAGACCGAGAACGTGCTGGTGCTCAACAACCAGACCGAGCCGGAGTACATCGACCCGGGTCTGTTGACCGGGCAGCCCGACGGGCGCGTCGCCGACGCCCTGTTCGAAGGGCTCACCATCTACGATCCGCAGACGCTGGAGCCGCTCCCCGGCGTGGCGGAGCGCTGGGACGCGTTCCCCGACGCGCGCGGCTACGTCTTTCACCTGCGCAAGGACGCGCGCTGGTCGGACGGCAGCGCCGTCACCGCCGCGGATTTCGTCTACTCGTGGGAGCGCGTGCTGAACCCCATCACCGGCGCGCGTTACGCGCAGCAGCTCTACGCGGTCCTGAACGCCGAGCGCTACAACACCGGGCGCATCAAGCGCGTCGTCGCCACCGGGGCGACGTTCTCGCCGGCACCGCCGTGGGCCGATACGCGCGCCTTCACCCCCGTTCCCACGGGCGCGGCCGTCGAGGTGCTGGAGTCGAACGTCCTGGTGGCCCCCGAGGCCCTGAGCGTGATGGACGCGCCCAGCGCCGCGGGAGTGCTGCTCGCCAAGGTGGCCAAGGGCGGCGTGCTGCTGCGCGATGGCGACGCGGTCGACGGTCCCGATCCGGCCGGCGGCGCCGCGCCGGTGAAATGGCTGCGCGTCCGCAAGCTGCTGGCCGCCGACCCGGGCGATCTAGAGACGCTGCTGCTCGACACGGATCGCGCCGACGTGCGCGGCTTCGTCCCGCGCGCCGCCGTGGAGGACTCGTTCCCCAACACGAACGGGCGCACCGTGGCGGCGCCCACGCCGCTGCGCGCGCTGCCCGACGCCAACGCCAAGACGATCGACGACGCCGAGCGCGGCGAGGACCTGTTCATCCTGGGGACCAACGTCAGCGGCGACTGGACCCGCGTGGCCCTCCCCAAGCGCGACCGCGTGGGCTGGGTGGAGACGGGGCGGCTCTTGAACCCGCGCGGCGAGCTGTACTGGCTGAAGGTGCGCGGGCTGGACGAGCCGGTCGCCGCGACGCCGGCGACCGCTCCGGCGGGGGCGCGGACCGGCGCGGGCAGCCTCGCCCCGACGCCGAGCGGCGCCGCGGCCGCCGCGGCGGGCGCCGCCGGACATGCTCCGCGTCCGTTCGGGGCCGGCGGGGCGGGCGGGGCGGGCGGGGCGGGCGGGGCCGGCGGGGCCGCGGCCGGCGCGCCGAGCCGCTCCGCCGCGCGCCCCGGGCCCGGGCCCATGCCGGCGCCCTCCGCGCTCCCGCCGGCCGCCGCGCCCGCGCCGCGGGCGGCCTCGCCGCTTCCGGCCGCCGGCGGCTGGATCCGCGCCGACGCGCTCTTGGCCACGACCGACCTCATCGGCGTGCGCGCCGTCGACCCGTGGACGCTGGTGGTACGCCTCGAAGGCGTGATTCCCTACTTCCTCTACCAGACCAGCCACTCCACGCTGCTGCCTGTTCCGGCTCACGCCGTGGAGGAGTTCGGCCCGCGCTGGACGCGCCCCGAGCACATCGTCGGCAACGGGCCTTTCCTGCTGCGCGAGCACCGGGTGCGCGACCGCTTCGTGCTGGAGAAGAGCCCCACCTACTGGGACCACGACACCGTCGGGCTCGACCGCGTGATCCTGTATTCGATCGACAACCTCGCCACCAGCGCCAACATGTACCGCGCCGGCTCGACCGACCTCGTGGTCGGGAACGACTTCCCGCCTGCCTTCATCCCGACCTTGCGCAGCAAGAAGGACCTGTTCATCTCCGCTTCGCTGCAGACCTACTTCTACCGGGTCAACGTGACGCGCCCGCCGCTCAACGACCCGCGCGTGCGCCTGGCGCTGGACCTCGCCATCAACAAGGCCGAGATCGTGAAGATCAAGGGCGCGGGCGAGGTGCCGGCGGCGACCGTCGTACCGCCGGGGCTGCCTGGCTACGTCCCGCCCGCCGCGCCCGGCTACGACCCCGCCGAGGCGCGCCGCGTGCTGGCCGAGGCCGGCTACCCCGGCGGCAAGGGCTTTCCGTCGGTGTCGCTCCTCTACAACTCCAGCGAGGTTCACCGTCTGATCGCCGCCGCCGTGCAGGCGCAATGGCGCGAGGTGCTGGGCGTGCACATCGAGCTCGAGAACAAAGAGTGGAAGACCTATCTGAAGTCGATGAACTCGCTCGACTACGACATCGTGCGCGCGGGCTGGATCGGCGACTATCTGGATCCGAACACGTTCCTCGACCTTTGGATCACCAACGGAGGAAACAACAACACGGGCTGGTCCAACGCGGAGTACGATGGCCTGATCCGCGGGGCGGCGGTGGAAGTGGACCCGGCGCGGCGGATGACGATCCTGCGCGACGCAGAGGCGCTGCTGGTGAAGGAGCTGCCCATCATCCCCATCTACTTCAACGTGTGGGCGGAGCTGCGCAAGCCGTACGTGCACGGCTGGAGCAGCAACATCATCGACAAGCACCCCTGGAAATTCTTGTCGATCGACCTCGCCGAGGCCAACCGCCTCGCCGGGCTCGAGGGCTAGGCGCCGCCGTGCTCGGCTTCGTGGTGCGCCGGCTGCTGGCGATCCCGCCGATGCTGCTGCTCGTGTCGCTGTTCACGTTTCTGATGTTGAAGGCGGCGCCGGGCGGGCCGTTCGACGCGGAGCGCAACCTGCCGCCCGAGATCAAGAAGAACGTCGAGGACAAGTTCAACCTCAACGCGCCTTGGCCGGAGCAGTACCTGAGCTACGTAGCAGGGCTGGTGCGGCTCGACCTGCCTTCGACCAAGCGGCCGGGGCTCACGGTGGCGGAGATCATCGCCACCAGCTTCCCGCAGTCGGCCCACCTGGGCGTGATGGCGCTCTGCTTCGCGCTCTTCTTCGGCGTCGGCGCTGGGCTGCTGTCGGGCGTGCGCCAGAACACGCCCTGGGACTACGGGGCCATGAGCCTCGCCTTCGTCGGGATCTCGGTGCCGTCGTTCGTCATCGGCCCGGTGCTGGTGCTGGTGTTCTCCCTGGGGCTCGCCTGGCTGCCGCCGGCGCGCTGGCAGGGGGTGGACACCTGGATCCTGCCGACGGCGACGCTCGGCCTGGTGGAGGCGGCCTACCTGGCGCGCCTGACGCGCGCCGGGATGCTGGAGGTGGTGCGTCAGGACTTCATCGTCACGGCCCGCGCAAAGGGGCTGTCGGAGGCGACGGTCATCCGGCGCCACGCGCTCAAGGGCGCGCTCCTGCCGGTCGTGACGTGGCTGGGGCCCGCCGTGGCGCGCCTGCTGACGGGGACGGTGGTGGTCGAGTCCATCTTCCAGGTGCCGGGGCTGGGCTACTACTTCGTGCAGACGGCGCTCGACCGCGACGACCCGATGACGATGGGGGTCGTCGTCTTCTATTCGACGGTGGTGATGCTGCTGAACCTGGCGGTCGACGTCGCCTATACCTGGCTCGACCCGCGCGTGAGGTACGCGTGACCGACGCCCCCGCGCCTGCGCCCGCTCCCGCGCCTGCGTCGGCGCCCGCGTCCACGCCGGCCGCTGCGCCCGCTCGAGCGCCCGCCGCCCCGCCGGCCGCCGCCGAGCCGCTGGTGGCGGAGAAGGAGCTGGTGCAGGGAACGAGCCTGTGGCGCGACGCCTGGAAGCGGCTGCGCCGCAACCGCATGGCCGTGGCGGCCAGTGTGCTGGTGGCCGTCGTGGTCGTCTTCTCGTTGTGTGGCCCGTGGCTGGTGTACTGGATCGCCGGCTGGACCATCGACCACGTCGACATCTCCTACGGCGCGCGGTCGCCGTCGTGGTCGCACCCGTTCGGCACGGATCTCCTGGGACGCGACCTGCTGGTGCGTGTGATGGCCGGCGGGGCGATCTCGCTGATGGTCGGCGCCGTGGCCACTTCCGTCTCGTTGGTCGTGGGCGTCCTCTACGGCGCGGTCGCCGGGTACGCGGGCGGACGCGTCGACGCCCTGATGACGCGCTTCGTCGACATCATGATGTCGCTTCCGTACATCCTGCTGGTCATCGTGCTGATGGCGGTGCTGAAGCGCTCGCTGGTCCTGCTGTTCGCCGCGCTGGGCCTCGTCTCCTGGCTGGTGCTGGCGCGCATCGTGCGCGGGCAGGTGCTGTCGCTGAAGAACCGCGAGTTCGTCGAGGCGGCGCGCGCGCTGGGCGTGCCCTGGTTCAAGATCGTCACCCGCCATCTCATCCCCAACACGCTGGGGCCGGTGATCGTCTACACCACGCTGACGCTGCCGTCGGTCATGCTGTACGAAGCGTTCCTTTCGTTCCTGGGGCTGGGCGTGCGCGAGCCGCTGGCGAGCTGGGGGAGCCTGGTGAAGGAGGGCGCGGAAGCGATGGTCGTCTATCCGTGGATGCTGGTCTTCCCGGCGCTGGTGATGGGTGCCACGCTCTTCTGCTTGAACTTCCTCGGCGACGGGTTGCGCGACGCGCTCGACCCACAGCTTCGCACCGTGCGCTCACCGGAGTAGAGGGACGTGCCCGACTCGCCGCGCAAGCCGCCCCCGCCCGACACCGGCCCGATGCCGGCGGTGCGGCGCGCGCGCGCGCCGACCGGCGAGTTCCGCGGCGTGGTGCGCGCGACCGGCGAGCATCGCGTGCCCGTCGCGGCGCGCACGGTCGAGAAGCCCATCCTGACGGTCGAGGGGCTGAAGACCTACTTCGACACTGAGGACGGCGTCCTCAAGGCGGTGGACGGGGCGTCGTTCGCGCTGCGGCGCGGGATGACGCTGGGGCTGGTGGGCGAGTCGGGGTGCGGGAAGAGCGTGACGAACCTTTCCATCATGGGGCTCGTGCCCACGCCGCCGGGCCGCATCGCCGGCGGGCAGATCCTCTTTCACGGGGAGGATCTGCTCAAGAAGACCGAGGACGAGAAGCGCGCCATCCGCGGGCGGCAGATCTCGATGATCTTCCAGGACCCGATGACGTCGCTGAACCCGTACCTGCGCGTGTCGCGCCAGATCACCGAGGTGCTGGAGCTGCACCTCGGGCTGGGGCGCGCCGCGGCGCGGGCGCGCGCCCTGGAGCTCTTGGAGCAGTGCGGCATCCCCGACGCCGCGGCGCGCATGGACGACTACCCGCATCAGTTCTCCGGCGGCATGCGCCAGCGCGTGATGATCGCGATGGCCCTGGCGTGCCGGCCGGAGGTGCTGCTCGCCGACGAGCCGACGACGGCGCTGGACGTGACGATCCAGGCGCAGATCCTGGAGCTCATCCGCAAGATGCAGCAGGAGATGGGCACGGCGGTGGTGCTGGTGACGCACGACCTGGGCGTGGTGGCGGGCATGGCGGACGAAGTCGCGGTGATGTACGCGGGCCGCATCGTCGAGCACGGCAGCGCGCGCGATCTGTTCAAGCATCCGACGCATCCGTACACGCAGGCGCTGCTGGGGTCGGTGCCGCGCCTGGATCAGAAGGGACGCCTGCGCCCCGTGGACGGCCAGCCGCCCGACCTGACGCAGCTGGGCGCGGACTGCTCGTTCCGCCCGCGCTGTGAGTTCGCCGAGGAGCGCTGCGTGGCGTACCCGCCGACGTTCGAGGTCCGGCACGCCACGACCGGATCGGGGCGATTCAGCCACCGCGACCTGGGGCCGTCGGCGGTGTCGCACCGCGTAGCGTGCTGGCGTGCCGACGCGCGGCCGGAGGCCGGGCGCAAGACGGGGCCGACCGGGCCGGCGGCGCTGCCGCCGGCGTCAGCGCCGGCCGCGCCGGCCGCGCCGGCCGCGCCTTCGACGCCGTCTCCGGCGGACGAAGGAGGGGGTGCGCGGTGAGCGCCGCCCCGCCCGAGCCCGTCGTTCCGCCGCGGCTGCCCGAGGGGGAAGTGTCGGCCACCGGCGTCAACGCCGTGGCCGCCGGCGAGCGCCCGCTCGTGGAGGTGCGGCGGCTGAAGGTCCATTTCCCCATCTACAAGGGGACGATCTTCCAGCGGCGCGTGGGCGTGGTGCGCGCGGTCGACGGCGTGAGCTTCAGCGTGCGGCGCGGCGAGACGCTGGGGCTCGTGGGTGAGTCGGGCTGCGGCAAGAGCACGGTGGGGCGCGCGCTGCTGCAGCTGCACCGTCCCACCGACGGCGCCGTGAAGTTCGACGGCGTGGACATGGCCGAGCTGCGCGGTACGGCGTTGCGCCAGGTGCGGCGGCGGATGCAGATCATCTTCCAGGACCCGTACGCGTCGCTGAATCCGCGCATGACGGTCGGGGCTATCGTCGCCGAGCCCATCGAGACGCACGGGCTGGAGCCCGACAAGACGCGGCGCATGCGGCGCGTGCAGGAGCTGATGGACCGCGTCGGGCTGGACCCGCGCTGGGTTCGGCGCTACCCGCACGAGTTCAGCGGCGGGCAGCGGCAGCGCATCGGCATCGCCCGGGCGCTGGCGGCGGAGCCTGAGTTCATCGTCGCCGACGAGCCGCTGTCGGCGCTCGACGTTTCGATCCAGGCGCAGATTCTCAACCTGCTACAGGAGATCAAGAAGGAGCGGAACCTCACCTACCTGTTCATCGCGCACGACCTGAGCGTGGTGCGTCACGTGAGCGACCGCGTGGCCGTGATGTACCTCGGCAAGATCGTGGAGCTGGCCAGCTACTCCGACATCTACCGCTCGCCGCTCCACCCGTACACGCAGGCGCTGATCGGGGCGGTGCCCATCCCTGATCCGGAGGTGGAGGAGCGACGCGAGCGGCAGGTGCTGAAGGGGGAGATCCCCAGCCCGCTGAATCCGCCGTCGGGCTGCTACTTTCACACCCGTTGCCCCAAGGCGATCGACCGCTGCCGCTTCGAGGTGCCGAAGTTCGTGCACATCCGTCGCCCCGGCGCGCTCGGCGATCACTTCGCCGCCTGTCACCTCGTCACCGAGCACTACGGCGTCGTCGCCGCCGTCGAGAGCGGATCCGGGTCCGGCCCCGTCCAGGACGCGGACGGCGCGCTCCGCCGGTTCTGACGCGTGCTTCTTCGCGCTTGCCGGCGCGTCAGCGTCGGTGGGCGCGGGCGGCGCGAGCGGCGGCGCGCGAGCCGGGTGGGCCGCCGCCTCTGGGCAGGTCGGCGACGCGTACCGGTCCGGCACGCACCAGCGGCTGCGACGTGACGGCGTCGCCGGCCCACGTTCCTCCGAGCGCCTTGACCGTCTCCAGGAAGTCCGCCGGCGGCGGGGAGCGGAAGCTCAAGCGCTTGCCTTCCTCGGTCGGGTGCGCGAAGGACAGCTCCGCCGCGTGCAGCAGCGCGCGCTCCGCCTCGATGGGCGTCCCCACCAGCTCCCGGACGTAGACGCGCTCGCCGACGAGCGGGTGGCCGGCCTCCGCGAGGTGGATGCGGATCTGGTGGGTGCGGCCGGTGTGCGGCCGGCACGCCACCAGCGTCGCGCCCTGCAACCGCTCCACCACCGTCACCTCGGTCGCCGACGGGCGCCCCAGGTGCGGGTTGCGCGTGGAGCCGCGCAGCCCGTCGCCGCGGTCGCGCACCAGGCGGCTCTCGATCAGCCCCTCGGGGACGTCGCCGTGGGCGACGGCGTAGTAGACGCGCCCGACGCGGTGAAGGCGGAACTGTTGCTGCAGGGCGCGCTGCGCGGGGACGCTACGGGCGAAGAGCATGACGCCGCTCGTGCCCTTGTCGAGACGGTGCACGACGCAGAGGTGCCGGCGCGGGCCGGTCCGGCGCGTGCGGCGCAGCTCCTCCTCCACCAGCTGCGCCAGCGCGCGCTCCCCCGGCTCGTAGGGAACGCTGGACGTGCCCGCCGGCTTGTCCACCACGACGACCTGGCCGTCCACGTGCAGCAGTCGCCACGGCTCCAGGCGGGCGCGCGCTTCCGCGCCGCGCGCCGGCGTGGGCGCCGCCAGGCGCACGTCGATCGCCGCGCCCTCGGCGGGACGCGCGCCCGGATCGAGCACGGCGGTGCCGTCTACGAACACTTTCCCGCGCTCGATGAGCTTCTTGGCGCGCGCCCGAGAGAGGCCTTCGCGCGCCGCGACGCGGGCGTCCAGAGCGCGCGGCACGGTCGGGTCGGCGGCGCCGGTGCGGGCGCCGGTGCGGGCGCCGGCGCGGGCGCCGGTGCGGGCGCCACTGCGGGCGCCACTGCGGGCGCCACTGCGGACGATCGACATGCCCCATTGTAAGGCCGTCCGCCCCCGCGAGGAGGTGGTATCCTGGGAGGCGCGTGGAAGTCGGCCTCCGACAAGCGCCGAGGCCGCAAGTGGGCGAGACGCTGCCCTGCCGTTTCGGCGACTACGTCCTGCTGCTCCGACTGGCGGTGGGCGGCATGGCCGAGGTGTTCCTCGCCAAGCACATGGGGCTGGAGGGGTTCGAGAAGCTCGTCGTCGTCAAGCGCATCCTCCCCGAGTACAGCGACCGGCCCGAGTTCGTGGCGATGTTCCTGAACGAGGCGCGCGTGGCGGCGCGTCTCAATCACCCCAACATCGTGCAGATCTTCAACCTGGGGAAAGTCGGCGAGACGTACTTCATCGCCATGGAGCACGTCGACGGCGAGGACCTGCGCCACATGGTGAAGGCGGCGCTGGCGGCGGGCGAGCGCGGGCTGCCGCCACCCGTCCTGTGCCGCGTCTTCGCCGATCTGTGCGGCGGGCTGCAGCACGCCCACAGCTTCATCGACGATCGCGGCGAGGCGCTGGGGCTGGTGCACCGCGACGTGACTCCGCAAAACATCATCGTGGCCTACTCGGGCTTCACGAAGATCCTCGACTTCGGCGTGGCCAAGGCGTCGCTCCGCACGGAGCAGTCCCATTACGGGACGGTGAAGGGAAAGATCGCCTACCTCTCGCCGGAGCAGGTGCGCGGCGGTCAGG
>DASYRF010000190.1:0-8368 GCA_036004705.1 Myxococcota bacterium | reverse complement strand
GGCTGCGGCCGTTCTAGACTGAGGGCATGCCCCCCGAAGAAGCGCCCGTCGCCGCCTACGTGCCGCTGTGGCGGCGCGTAGGCGCGAGCGCCGGCGCGGCGGCGGCGCGCGTAGGGCGCGCGCTCGCGGCTGCCTACCACGCCGTCGACCCGGACGTGCGCCGCAACTTCGCGCAGGCGCCGCTGCTGGGGCTGGCGCGCCTCGTGCCGGCCCGCGCCGGCCCCGCGCCGGTCCCTGACGACGGCCGCCGCCCGGTGGTCTTCGTGCACGGGCTCGGCGGCCACCCCGGCGACTTCTGGCCGATGCGCGGCTACTTCCGCCTGACGGGCCGGCGGCGCACCTACGCCGTGGCCCTCCCCGGCGGCGCGCCGCTGGAAGCGCTCGGCGAACAGCTCGCCACGTTCGTCGCCGCGGTCGCCGCGTGCAACGCGCTCCCGGACGGCGCGCGCATCGACGTCGTCGCCCACAGCATGGGCGGGCTGGTGGCGCGCCTCGCGCTGGAGGACGCCGCGGCGGCGGCGCGTGTCGCCACGCTGGTCACACTCGGAACGCCGCACGCCGGCACGCACCTGGCGCGCTGGGCCGACACCGAGCATACGCGCGCGCTGCGCCCCGGCTCGCCGGTCGTGGCGCGCCTCGCCCGCCAGCTTCCCTGGGCCGGCCCGCCGGCGCTCCCGCGGCTGGTGTCGTTCTGGAGCGACGCCGACCCGCTGCTGCTGCCGGCCAGCTCGGCGCGCGTCGAGGGCGCGAACAACGTGGAGCTGCCGGGCTTCACGCACGTGGGCTACCTGCTTCATCCGACGGCGTGGCGGCGCGTCGCCGAGATATTGGCCTGAGTCGCGGCACGCGGAAGGCGTCGCCGCCGACTTTGCGGAAAATTCGCCGCCTCTGCGTCTGAGTCCGAAGCCCCCGCACGCACGGACCCTCCGGGAAAAATGTTTGTCGATTCCGCCGGCGGGCGGCGTCGTGTACATACGGGCACCGGGGGAAGAGCCCCCGCCGAACCAGGAGACCGACATGCAATTCTTGCTGATGATCAACGGAGACGAGAGCGCGCGGGCGAACATGTCCAAGGACGAGCTGGGGAAGGTGTTCGAGCAATACATGGCCTACACCAAGATGCTGAAGGACGGCGGCCACTTCGTGGCGGGCGACGCGTTGCAGCCCGAGGCTACCGGCGCGCGCGTGCGCGTGCGTGGCGGCAAGCGAACCGTCGTCGACGGCCCGTTCGCCGAGACCAAGGAGGTCCTGGGCGGCTACTACCTCGTGAACTGCGAGACCAAGGAGCAGGCGATCGAGCTGGCGGCGAAGTGCCCGGGCGCGGCCCACGGGACGATGGAAGTCCGCCCGGTGGTGCAGTACTGACGATGCCACGTTTCCTGCTGCTGCTGGCGCCGGCACGCGAGTCGCCGCCCGCCGACACGCTTTCCGCCGGCGCGCTCGGCGAGCGGACGCGCCGCTTCATGGACTGGGTGGCCGCCGGGATGCAGGGCGGCGTCATTCGCGCTGGCGCGCGCCTGGCGGAGAAATCGGCGCTGGTGTCGCGGGGCGCCGGGACGTTGACGGTGTCGGAGCGACCGCCGGGCCCGCGCGCGGCGCAAGGCTACTTCGTCGTCGAGGCGGAGAGCTTCGGCGCGGCGGTGGCGCTCGCCGCGACCTGCCCGGGCGCGGACCCGGGCACCATCGAGGTGCTGCAGCTCGATCTCGCCGCGGCGATCGGCGAGACGGTGCGCGAATAGCCGCGGGCGCCGGCGCCCGCGCCGCGGCCGGCCCCATGGACCGGACCGCGCCCGCGCGCGAGCGGTAGACCGGGCGCACGCCGAGCGCGGCGGCGCCCGTCGCGCGCCGCGCCGACTTCGCCTTCGGGATCTGGTATCTAGCCAATGTGATCCACGGCGTCGTCGACGACCTGTTTCGGCGGGAGTACGGGCGCGTGCTGGCCACCGTGCTGCGCCTGGTCGGCGACGTCGACCGCGCCGAGGAGCTCGTCCAGGAGGCCCTGGTCGCGGCGCTCGAGCGCTGGCCCTTCAGCGGCGTGCCCGACAACCCCGGGGCCTGGCTCATGACGACGGCGCGCAACCGCGCCTTGGACCATCTGCGCCGCGAGAAGCGCTTCGGCGATCGGCGCGACGCCATCGCGCGCGAGCAAGCCGAGGCGCAGGAGCCGGCGTCCGACGGACGCGGCGCGCAAGCGGCTGCGCTCGCGGACCCGCACACCGGCGAAGGCGAAGGCGAAGGGGGGGCCGCGGCCGGGCCGCCGGGCGCCGTGCGCATTCCCGACGACCGCCTGCGCTTGATCTTCCTGTGCTGCCATCCGGCACTGTCGAAGGAGAGCCAGGTCGCGCTGACGCTGCGGCTGGTGGCGGGCCTCTCCACCGAGGAGATCGCCCGCGCCTTCCTGACGAGCGAGCCGACGATCGCGCAGCGGCTGGTTCGCGCCAAGCGCACCATCCGCGATCAGCGCCTGCCGTACGCCGCCCCGGAGCCCAGCGGTCTGGAGGCGCGGCTCGCCGCGGTGCTGGAAGTCCTCTACCTGGTGTTCAACGAGGGATACACGGCCCGAGCCGGCGACGCGCTGGTGCGCCACGAGCTGTGCCGCGAGGCCATTCGACTTGCCGACTTGCTGGCGGAGCTGCTTCCGGAGCAGCCCGAAGCGCTCGGGCTCGCGGCGCTGTTGAAGCTCCATGCCTCGCGCGGCGCGGCGCGCACCGACGCCGAGGGGCAGCTGGTGCTACTGCCCGAACAGGACCGCGCGCGCTGGGACCACACGCAGATCGCCGCGGGGGGAGCGTTGCTGGAGCGCGCCCTCACTCTCGGCGCGCCTGGACCCTACGTACTGCAAGCGGCGATCGCCGGCTGCCACGCGCAGGCCGCGTCCTGGGCAGCGACCGACTGGCGCGCCATCGCCGCGCTCTACGAGCGGCTGCGCGGCGTCGCGCCTTCGCCGATCGTGGACCTCAACCACGCGGTGGCGGTGAGCATGGTGGAGGGCCCCGCCGCCGGCCTGGCGCGCGTCGACGCGCTCGAGTCGTTGCCGGCGCTGCGCGACTATCACCTGCTGCCGGCGACGCGCGCCGACATGTTCCGGCGGCTGGGCCGCCTCGACGAAGCGGCGCGCGAGTACGAGCGCGCGCTCGCGCTCGCCCACAACGACGCCGAGCGCGCCTTTCTGCGGCGACGCCTGGACGAGTGCCGGCGGTAGCCGGTCAGGAGGGCGACGCCCCGGCTCCGGCCGCGTTGAGACGGCGGTGCGCGGGGATGGAGTCCAGGAAGCGCTGGCGGTCGGCGTCCGGGAGCGGCGCGGCGCGCTCCAGCAGGATGGCGTGGCCCTGCCGGAGCAGGTCAGCGGCCTGAGCCTCGTCGCCGAGCGCGGCGAGGACGTCGGCGAGCAACAGGTAGAGGTCGGCCTCGAGCTCCTCCATGCCGCCCAGGCGCTCGCGCACGGCGAGCGCGGCGACGGCCTCGGCCAGCGCGCCGCGTGCGTCGCCGGCGGCGAACAGGGCGCGGCCCAGCGCCGTGCGCGCCTCGGCTTCCAACCCCTCCTTCAGGCCGGTGGCCATGCGGCGCGCGTCCTCGGCGTCGCCGCGTGCCTCCGCCGCCCGCCCGCATTCCACGTGGATCGTCGAGCGGTACACCAGCGCAGTGATCCACATCCGCGGCGAATGCGTGGCGCGCGCGATGGCGATGGCGTCGTTCTCCGCCTCCAGCGCGCCCGCCGCGCCCAGGCGCCAGCGCGCCAGACCCAGGTTCACTAGGCCGAACCCTTGCGCCTGGCGGTTGCCGGCGGCGCGTGAGGCGGCCACGACCTCTTCCAGCGCGGCCACCGCGTCCGCGAACCGCCCGAGCCGCGACCAGCCGGCGGCGACGTTCATGCGCGCCGTCAGCGCCAGTCGCGCGTCCCCCAGCCGCTCCAGGATCTCGGCGGCGCGCTGGAACGCTTCCACGGCCGCGCTTAGCTCGCCCTGACGCGCGCGCGAGATGCCCTGCGCGTGCAGCGCCTGCGCGAGCGCCGGCTCCGACCCGCTCTCGGTGGCCGCGCGTAGCGCCTCGGCGGCCCAGTAGGCGCCTTCCTCCAGCCGGCCCGCGTGCGTCTCGAGCACGGAGCGCTCCGCCATCACCGCCGCCTTGGCCGCCACGTCCGGCGCCAGCAGCAACGCCTTTTCGGCGGCCTCGCGCGCGTCCTGCGTGCGCCCGGTCATGCGGTACAGCCGCGCCCAACGGCGCGCTACTTCGGCGCGGTCGGCCGGATCGACGCCCTCGCCGTCCGCCAGCGCTTCGGCGCGCCCCAGCTCACCCTCTTGATCGTCGCGCCGCCCGAGGAACGACAGCGCCTCTTCGCGCACCAGCCGCAGCCGCAGCGCCCGGCGTGGCGAAAGCGACTCCGCGCGCTCCAGCGCGCGCTCCGACAGCGCCATCGTCTCCGAGACGTCGCCGCGCCGCCCCGCCTGCTCCGCCGCCACTCCCCAGTACTTCGCCGCGCCCTCCTTTTCCGCCGCCGCTTCCAGGTGCGCCGCCACCTCGGCCGGCTGGTCTTCGAGGTGCTCGGCGATCCAGCGCGCCGCCGCCGAGTGAAGCCGCCGCCGCTGCTTGTCGGTGAGCATCCCGTAGGCGACCTCGCGCACGATGGGGTTGCGAAACGCCCACTCGTGGAGGCCCTCGCCGTCGGCCGCCACTGCCGGTGCCGCCAGCAGCTCGCGGCGGCGCAACCGCGCCAGCAGCTCCGCCGAGTCGGGGGCGCCGAGCGCGGCCAGCCCTTCGGCCCAGAAGCGCGCGCCGTAGATCGACGCCCGCTTCAGCAGCTCTTTCTCTTGCGCGCCGAGCCGGTCGAGCCGCGACTGCACCGTCCCCTGCACCGTGGAAGGGAGGTCGATCTGCCCCGACACCGCGGGGTCGGCGCCACGCTCGCGCACGTGCAGCGCCAGCTCTTCCAGGAAGTACGGGTTCCCGCCGGACAGGCGGTGCAGGCGCGCCGCCAGCGCCGGCGGCGGCTTGGCTTCGAGCAGCGCGCCGAGAAGCGCCGACGACGCCTCCGGCTCCAGCGGGCCGACCTCGACGCGCTCGACGGCGGCGCCGAGGAGATCGGGGTAGTCGACGAAGACGTCGGGGCGCGTCGTGCCCACGACCAGCACGGCGTAGTGCTGCAGCGACGACAGCAGCCGCTCCAACAGCTCCAGCGACGCGGGGTCGATCCACTGCAAGTCTTCCATCGCCACCACCAGCGGCATCTGCGTGGCGAGCGTACGCAGGTAGGTCTCGATGGCGGCACGCACGCGGTGGCGCATCAGCGCGGCGTCGGCGCGCGCCGCGAGGAGCCCCGGCGTGGGCGCGAAGTTGGCGCCCAGGATCTCGCCGACGAAGCGCGCCACCTCTTCTGCCTCGACGGGGTCGGCGATGGCGGTGCACATCAGCTTTACCAGGCGGTCGCGCGCCACGTTGCGCGGGATGCCCAGCGGGATGCGCGCGCGCCGCCGCAGCGCGTGGGCCACCGCGGCGTAGGCGCCGGTGCCGCCGCCGGGCTCGCCGCGTCCCTGCACGTAGGCAATGCGCTCGGGGCGCTCCTCGATGATCACCTCCAGCTCGTAGCGCAGGCGCGACTTGCCCGAGCCCTGCGGCCCCACCAGCAGCAGCGCGCGCGCGGTCCGCTCGACCAGCGTGGCCTCCAGCGCCGCCGACAGCCGCGCCACCTCGCGCTCCCGTCCCACCGTCGGGATTTCGCGCCCGCCGACGCCGCGGATGCCGATGACGCCGACGTGCGGCTTGGGCGCGCGCACGACGTGCGCGGCGCGACCAGCCCCGTCCGCCGGCGCCGCTGCCTCGGCGCCTGCGTCCGCCCCCGCCGCCGCTATCGCCACGCCCGCCCCCGAGCCCGCCCCCAAGCCCGTTCCGCCGCCCGCCCCGGCGCCCGCCTCGCCGCCCGCCCCTGCACCCGTCCCAACGCCCGTCGCCACGCCCATCCCCACGAACGAAAAGCCGCCGCGCACGCGCCGGAACGTTTCTTCGTCGACGCCGACGGCGCCGGCCACCGCGGCGCGCTCCGCCGAAGCGACCGCCGCGCCGGTCACCGCGCCCCCCGCCGAGCCCACGTCGCGCACGGCGCGGCCCGTGCCCACGCCCAGTCCCGCCTGCGGCGCGCCCGCCAGCGCCTGCAGCGCCGCCGTGACGGCGCGCTCCGGCTCGTCGCCTTCCCAGTGCTGGCCGCCGAAGATGCCGACCGCGCGTCCGCCCGCCAGGATCTCGCCTTGCCCGCCGTGCGCGCGCATCGCCTTGACGAACGTGCGCCCGTCGAAGAGCTCGTTCCCTACCACGATGGAGATGAGGCGCACCTCTTCCAGCAACGGTGCCGCCAGCTCGGCGCTGGGCGTCGAGGAGATCCCGCCGTCGAAGCCCCACGACGACGGCGGGTCGCCGAGGGCCGCGGCGCGGGCGGCGAACGCCGCGCCCAGGTCCGGCCCCGCCCCCGCCGCGCCTCGGCCGCCGGCGCCCCCGCCCGCCATGGCCGGCAACGTCGCCGCCACCGCTTCGGGCGTGACGATCGGTCCGCTCTCGGCGAGCGCGGCCAGCGCACCGACGAAGTCCGCCATCGACGCGAAGCGCTGCGCCGGATCCTTGCGCAGGGCGCGGCTGACGGCGTCGACCAGGTCCTCCGGCAGGTCGGGGCGCAGCGTCCCCAGCGGAACGGGTTCGTCGGTGAGCACGCGCACCATCTCGCCGAACGCCGTCTCTGCTTGGAACGGCGGCCGGCCCGAGAGGCAGTGGTACAGCACGGCACCGAGACCCCAGACGTCGGTCTGCGCAGACTCCTCGTGCTGCCCGCGCACTTGCTCGGGCGACATGTAGCTGGGCGTGCCGAGCGACGTGCCGACCTGCGTGAGCCGCACGCGGTCCTCGGCCAGCAGCGCCAGGCCGAAGTCGAGCACCTTCACCGTCCAGGTGGGCGGACGGCGCGGCCCGCCCGTCGGACGCGGCGGCGGGGTGCCGCCGATGGTCTCGTGCAGGAAGATGTTCTCCGGCTTGAGGTCGCGGTGCACCACGCCCTGCGCGTGCGCATAGCCCAGCGCGGCCCCGGCGCCGCGCGCCACGCGTACGGCCTCTACCGCGTCGAGCTGCCCCTCACGGGCCACGCGTTGCAGCAGGTCGCGCCCGCGCAAGTACTCCATCACGAGGTAAGGCGTCCCTTCGGGCGTGCGACCGAACTCGTAGGTCTCGATGACGTTGGGGTGGCGCAGGCGCAGGCTGGCACGCGCCTCGCGCTCGAAGCGCGCTTCCTCGTGCGGCTGCGGCGAGAGCCCCCGCAGCACCTTCACCACCGCCGGGCGCCGCATTCCGTCCTCGGACTCGGCACGAAAGATGTAGCCCATGCCGCCGCTGGCGAGCGGCTCCACCAGGCGGTAACCGCCGAAGACCCTGCCTATCAGGTCTCGCACGGCCCGAGATTATCAGGCGCGGGTCCGGTTTGCGCGGACGGCGCGCGCGGCGTCGGCGGCGACGGTTGGGACGGCAGCGAGGATGGCGAGGAGGCCGGCGGCCGCGGCGGCGGCGCCGGCAGCGGCACCGAGGGCGAGAGCGCGTGCCGCACCGCCTCGGCGTCCTGCGCGCGGCGCGCCTCGGCGAAGTAGTGGTCGAACGGCGCCGGCCGCCCAGAATCGTGGGGCGTGTGCGGCGCACGGATCCATCGCGGCAAGACCATCGTCCTCTTCCTCCGTGCCTGCCACCGTGCAAACGGCGGTCCGGGCGCAACTGTTGGGAACTTGGTGCCGGACGGCGAGGGCGAAGGGCACGTCCCGCCGGCCGTGTGGCGAATCGCCCCAGGACCGCGCAGCCTCCCTCCGACCTCACGAACGATCCGGCGATCCTTCCGATGCGCGCCGTACGGGGAACGTTCAGCGCGCGCTGACTTCGCCGCGCCCTTCGCGTATCTTTGCGGCGGAAGCGGATGGGGCCCTGGTGGCCTCCCCGGGCTTCAAACCCGGTGGCCCCCGGTTACGCCGGGTGCGGAGGGTTCGATTCCCTCACGCTTCCGCCAAGGATTGCATCCATGTTCGAAACGGCCGAGGTCGGAAACGCCGTCGACAAGAAGGCGTACAAGCGCGCGGTGCCGCGCCTGCGCGCGGCGCTGTTGGCGGCGCAGCGCGCGCTGGCCGGATCGCGCACGTCGGTCGTCGTGCTCGTCGGCGGCGTGGAGGGCGCCGGCAAGGCCGAGACGGTGAATTTGCTGTTGGAGTGGATGGACGCACGCGGCGTGCAGACCCACGCGATGTGGGAGCCCACCGACGAGGAACGGCAGCGCCCGCCGATGTGGCGCTTCTGGCGAGTGTTGCCGCCGCGCGGGCGCATGGGCATCTTCTTCGGCTCCTGGTACACGCAGCCC
>DASYRF010000189.1:0-6063 GCA_036004705.1 Myxococcota bacterium | reverse complement strand
GCCCGAGCACTCGTACCGCCTCATCCCTCGCTGCTCGATGTGCACCTTCAGGCGGCGGCGAGAGCTTTGAGGCGGGCTCGAGGACACTCGCCCCCTTCAAGGCGCGCATTCAAACCGGTGAAGAGCCTTATTTCCGGCGTTAGACGGCCCGGAACGTCCGACCGGTCGAGTCGAGGTGGAGCCGAAGCGCAAAGAGGGGCAAAATGATGGATCCGGTCGTCGAAGCCCGCTGTCGAGCCGCAAATGGGGCGGTCGAGCGCGCACGTCGAGCGCTGTCAAGCAGCACGGGCTTGGTCGAGGCGTTGCGGGAGCTACAGGCAGCCCTGGCTTCCATGCCTGATCGCCCTGCTTCCGACGAGGAGCGCACGCTGCGAGACGAACTCTACAGGCTCTTGCGCCTGGTAGACTGGCGTCTAGTGGAGCCTGAATGGCGGGCCGCGGCTGGCGGTGTTGCAATGCTGCGATATCCGGACGACGCTGGCGGTACGCAAACGGTCGAGCTTCACACGCTTGGGAGAGCCATTGTTGTCGGGCGCTCGGTCGACGCGGGCGTGTCGCTAGCGCGCAAAGATGTACACCGAGAGCACCTTCGGATCGAAGTAAGCCAGGGCGCCATTTGGCTGAAGAACCTTGGACACATGGATACCAAGGTGAACGGATCCCCGATCGATGACGCTCCGGTGCGCCTTGTTGGTGGCGAGGACATAGAAATCGGTGGCGCCCACCTCCTCTTTCAGGTGACCTCGGCAAAAGCAGGGGATGATTGAGTCTGAGAAATGTCCGAACCTGCTCTTGCGACTCGGGTCAGCATCCTTAGCGTGAGTTGCGCTACTAGAACGACAAACGGAGGCCCGCGTGGGGGCCATTTTCGCGCAGACCGACCGCAGGGCGCCTCCCGCCGCCGCTGTCCGCAGGTGTCGAGCTCGGCGGGCTCAGCCTGCGCCTCGGCATAGGGACCGCAGCGCGTCCGGGCGGGCTGCTGGGGAGGGCGCCGGCTCGTGGGGCGCGGGGCCATGGCGCGGGGGGGCGTCCGATTTGCTGGACGGACGCACGGGAGTGGATGTATGGGACGGGACGCCGCGCGACCTCACGACCAGAGAACCTCGCGCAAAGGAGTGGGCATGTACTTGAAAGAGTTCGCGGAGGCGATGGGCGCGTTTCGCGCGCCGGAGGGGGCGGGGGAGGCGGTGCTCGATGCGATGGTCATGTGCGCGTACTGCGACGGGCGCGCGACGGTCGCGGAGGTGCAGTACATCGCCGATCTGGGGTTCAGCGGAGATCTGGAACGGGCGATGCCGGACATCCTGCAAGCGACCGAACGGCTGCGCGACGACGGCGACTTCATGTCGGCGATGCGTCGGATCAGCGCGCAGGTGGAATCGAACGCGCAGCGCGAAGAGGTGCTGGCGTATGCGACGGCGGTGCTCTACGCCGACCTCACGCGCACGGAGGCGGAGGGGCGCGCGCTGGACGCGCTCTGCGAGCTGCTGCACATCAGCGGCGAGCGGGGGATCGAGATCGTCAATCAGGTCGTCAGGAACATCGAGACGCACGACCCCATCGTGAACCTGCCGGCGGATCGGCCGCTGCCCGCCGCCTACGAGAAGGGCGTCGACTGGCCGGGATTCCGTCTGCCCGACTCGTCGGGCACGGGGCGAGAGGAGAGCGCAGGAGGGGGCGGCGCCTCGCCGGCGGTGCCGGCGCGCCCGGCGGCCGCGTCGAAGCCGGCGCCGAAGCCGAAGGCCGCGGCGAAAGCCACGTCCAAGGCGAAGGCGACCTCAAGGCCGGTCGTGAAGGCGAAGGTGGTCTCGAAGCCGAAGGGGAAGGCGAAGGCGGCGTCGAAGCCGAAGGCGACGAAGGCCGCGCCGAAGGCAGGGGCGCGGCGTCCTGCCAAGCGCCGCTGACACGGCGAGCCGAAGACGACGAAGGTCGCGCCGAAGGCGGGGGCGAGGCGTCCTACCAAGCGCCGCTGACACGGCGAGCCGAAGGCGACGAAGGCCGCGCCGAAGGCAGCGCGCGGCGCCGGGCGCGGCGGCGGCACGAGGGTGTACCCTCCGCCCGTGCGCATCCTCGTCACCTCGGCGGGGTCGGACGGCGACGTCGTTCCGTACCTCGCGCTGGCGCGCGCGCTGCGCGACGCGGGCCATGACGCGTACGTGTACCTGGCCGATTTCTACGAGGGGAAGGCGCGCGCGGCGGGAGTCCCGTTTCGCACGGGCCGTCCGCCGTGGGACGAAGGCAAGGTGCGCGCGCTCATGGCCGAGATCCTGGCGGCGCGCAATCCGCTGCGCCAGGTGGCGTTGGTGTTTCAACGCATGGCGCCGGAGATGGCGGAGGCGCTGCCCGACTTGCTGGAGGCGGCGCGCGACGTCGACTTGATCGTGACGCACACGGTGGCGATCGGGGGCGCGATTGTCGCGGAGAAGTTGGGCAAGCCGTGGGCGATGGGCCATCTGCAGCCGGGCGTGCGCGCCACGCGCACGGCGAGCCCGGTGGGGAGCGACCTCGGCGGGCCGCTCAACGCCGCGCTCTGGTGGCTGGCGGGACTGTTCATCCGGCGCCTCACGGATCCGCCTATCAACGACGTGCGGCGCGCCGCGGGCCTCGCGCCGGGGCGTGACCTGCTCCTGGGTGGCGCACATTCGCCGCGGCTGAACCTGATGGCGTTCAGCCGGCACGTCTTCGCGCGCGACCCGGCGTGGCCGCGACACTACGTGCAGACGGGCTACTGGTTCCCGGGGGGAACGGGCTGGGCGCCGGACGAGGCGCTGCGCGCGTTCATGGAGGACGGCGGTGCGCCGCCCGTCGTCGTCACGTTCGGATCGATGCATGAGCTGGACGCGCAGGCGCTGACCGACCTCGTGGTGGACGCGGTGCTCTCGATCGGGCGGCGCGCCGTGCTGCAGACGGGCTGGGGCGGTCTGGGGAAGGCGAAGCTGCCCGATGCAATCCGGCGGCTCGATGGCTTCGTCGACCATGGCTGGCTCTTTGCGAGGGCGGCGTGCGTGGTCCATCACGGCGGCGCGGGGACGACCGCGGCGACGCTGCGCGCCGGTGTGCCGCCGGTCGTCTGCTGGCTGCTCGCTGATCAGCCGGCCTGGGGACGCCTCGTGTGGAGGCTGGGGGCGGGCCCGGCGCCGCTTGCGTTCCGGGGGCTGAGCGCGCGTCGCCTCGGCGCGACGCTGCGACGCGTGCTCGACGACGCCGCGATGCAGGGCCGCGCGCGCGCGCTCGGCGAGAAGATCCGCGCCGAGGACGGCGTGCGCGCCGCCGTGCGGGCGATCGAGGAGACATTTGCCTGAAGGAACGCGCCGCGACGACCTGGCGGCGGGGCGCGCTCGAGCCGGCGCGCGGCCGCGTCAGGTTTTCTGACGGCGGGGCGTAAGGTTTCCTTACGCGGGCGCGGGCGTGGGGCGCGCGGCGTCAGTGCCGACGCGTAGTTGTGAGGGGCGGCGCTGCGGCGCGGCGTTTGCTTCCATGGCCGGCGGGCACAGGGAGGCCGGCATGACACGTAGGCTCGCAGGCATGTTCTCGGTGGCGGTGGGGCTGGGTGGGCTCGGGTGCTCGCCGGGCCGGGTCTCGACCGAGCCAGTCCCGTCCATTGCCGCCGAGGGGCGGCCGGCGCTGCGCTTCGACGGCAACCGCCTGGAGGTGTACGACGGCGCGGGGGTGCTGCGCGACTGGCTCACGACCGAGCGCAACATCGACAACGTCCTCGACTTCACCGACTCGCTGGTGCTCTACAAGATGGCGACGCCCGAGGGCTGGCCGGACGGCGCGCTGCGGCTGGCGTACTTCGACGGCTCGGCGGCGCCCGACCCGTCGCTCACGGCGCGCGTGCGCTCGGCGCGCATCCACGCGGACGGGCGGACGGTGGCGCTGGTGACGTGGGCGGGCGAGCTCTACCTCTGGGACATGGTGACGAACGCGCTCAACGGGCCGATCTTCGCCGGCGTGCTCCCGTTCGCCGCGCACTTCGAGCCGGGCGGCGGCTATCGGCTGCTGGTCGGCGTGGAGACGAACGCCGAGCCGGAAATGGTGGACGCGTGGCTGTACGACGTCACCAGCGGGGTCGTCACGCCGCTGCCGACGGCCGGTCACGCGCTGCGGCCGCGCTGGTCGGAGCCGGGCGTCATCGTCTACGGCACCGACGGCGCGGACGGCCGCGCGTGGCAGATGGACGTCTCCAGCGGAGTGGAGGTCGAAGTCGAGCCGGCGGTGCATGCCGCCGCGCAATTCGAGGCCGTGAACGTGCGGCCGGGGCTCCCGCCCGGCAACCGCTCGGACCTGGTGACGATGGCGCTGACGGTGGCCGAGCTGAATCTGAAGTTGCCTTATCCGGCGGGCGTGTCGCGCGACATCTGGCAAGCCTACGACGGCGACCCGGGCAACTCGCTCGGCTCGCACACCGGCGACAACCGCTACGCCATCGATTTCGGGCCTTCGTGGAGCGAGCCGAGCTGCGGCAAGGGCTCCGCCGTGCTGGCGATCGCCGACGGGGTGGCGACGATCGCGGGGTCGACAGGGAGCGGGTGCGCGGACAACAACTCTTGCGACGGCTCTTGCTCCGGCTGCTCCGGCGGCGGACTGCGCGTGATCATCACGCACCTCGGGGATTTCGTTTCCACTTACATGCACAACTCGGCGGTTCACGTGAACGACGGCGATCCCGTGTGCCAGGGATTGCTGATCTCGGACATGGGAAATTCGGGCTTTGCGTGCGGCTGCTGCGCGAGCGACGCGGACGCCAACGGCACGCACATCCACCTCCGCTTGATGAACGCGGCCGGCGAGCCGGTCGTCCCCGAGCCGCTGTCCGGGTACACTGGGATCGACACGAGCGATCCGGCGCTGGTGAGCGACAACGTGATGCGCCTCACCTGCGAAGGCGCCCCACCGCCTTACATGCCGCCGCCCGGCACGACGCCCCCGGCCTGCCCGGGTGGCGACGGCCCTTATTGCGGCGGGTCGGTGGGGCTGACCGAGAACTTGCTGTACTGGTGCTCGGGTGGCAGCTACACGGTGCAGGAGGTGTGCGGCTGGGGTTGCCACGTGAGCGCGGTGGGGACGGCCGACTATTGCGAGCCGGCGCCGCCGAGCATGCCGGGAATGTGCCCTTCGGGCGACGGCGCGTACTGCGGGGAGAGCGTGGGACTCACGCCGGGGACGTTGTACTCGTGTGTGGCGGGGACGTTCACGCCCCAACAAGTATGCACCGGCGGTTGCGTCGTAGCGCCTCCGGGCACGGCCGACTATTGCGGGTCGGCGCCGCCCCCGACGAGCTGCCCGTCCGGCGACGGCTGGTATTGCGGCGAGACGGTGGGTATGACGGGCGGCACGCTCTATTATTGCGTCGGCGGCTCGTACTCGGTGGACCAGGTCTGCGCCTACGGCTGCGTGGTGGCGCCGTCCGGCACGGCGGACTATTGCGGGTCCATGCCGCCGCCGCCGTCGAGCTGTCCGTCGGGCGACGGCTGGTACTGCGGCGAGACGGTGGGCATGACGGCGGGCACGCTCTACCACTGCGTGGGCGGCTCGTACTCCGTGGATCAGGTATGTGCGTATGGGTGCGTCGTGGCGCCGCCGGGCGTGGCGGACTACTGCGCCTCGGCGCCGCCGCCGTCGAGCTGCCCGTCGGGGGACGGCTACTACTGCGGACAGAGCGTCGGCCTCACGGGCGGAACGCTCTATTACTGCACGGGCGGGAGCTACTCGGCCGTTTCGGTCTGTCCGGCCGGATGCGTGGTCGCGCCGCCGGGCGTGGCCGACTACTGCGCATAGCGCCTACGGGCCGACGTCCGAGGCCTTGGTGATGGGCTTGCCGAGCCACGGGCCCAGGCGTGTGGGGACGCGCGGCGGCAGGGCGAGGTGCGCGCGGGCGGCGTCGGGGCCGGCGTAAAGGTAGCGGTACGCGGCGTAGGAGGCGTAGACCTTCTTGGCGTAGCCGTAGGTTTCCTGGATGGGAATCTCTTCCAGGAATTCGTCCGTGTCGAGGCCGCGGCGCGAATCCCACCAGCGCGCGACATTGTAAGGGCCGGCGTTGTAGGCGGCGGCGGCGAGGGC
>DASYRF010000188.1:0-16564 GCA_036004705.1 Myxococcota bacterium | reverse complement strand
GCACGCACTCCGTTTCGGCTGGGCTCGATTATCCCGGGGTCGGCCCGGAGCACGCCCACCTCGCCGCAACAGGCGGCGCGACGTATCTGGCCGCCACCGACGACGAGGCGCTCGCCGCCGCGCGCGCGCTCGCCGGAGCGGAGGGAATTCTCCCGGCCCTCGAATCGGCGCATGCGCTCGCCGCCATCCCGGGCGTCGTCGCCGCGCTGGCGGGCGGCGGTGCGCGCGAGGAGCCGGTCGTGCTCGTCTGTCTGAGCGGCCGCGGCGACAAGGATCTGGCGACGCTGCTCGGCGCACCCGGCGCCGGCCTCAGCGGCGAGTCGGCTGCCGCGGACGGTGTGGCGCCGTGACCTCTCCCTCGGCGCTGCGCGCCGCGCTGGCCGACCCCGCCCGTCCGGCCTTGATCGTCTACCTCTGCGCCGGCGATCCCTCGCCGGGCGCGTCGCTCGAATACCTGGCCGCCGCCGCCGCCGCCGGCGCCGACGTGCTCGAGGTCGGCGTACCGTTCAGCGACCCGATGGCCGACGGCCCGGCCATCCAGCGCGCCTCCGAGCGCGCCCTGGCCGCGGGCATGACGCTGCGCGGCGCGCTCGACCTCGTCGCCGCGCTGCGCCGCCGCGCGCCCCGCACGCCCGTCGTGCTGTTCGGCTACGTGAATCCGTTCCTGCGCCTCGGTCCGCCCGCGGCGCTCGCCGCGCGCGCACGCGACGCCGGCGCCAGCGGCCTGTTGTGCGTGGATCTCCCCGTCGAGGAGGCCGTCCGCACCCTGGCGCCGGCGCTACGCGACGCCGGCCTGGACCTCGTGCCGCTCGTTGCGCCGACCACCTCCGCAGCGCGCCTCGCGCGCGTGAAGGAAGTCGCTACCGGCTTCGTCTATTACGTGACCCTGACCGGCGTGACCGGCGCGCGCCTCCCGGACCTGGGCCCGGTGCGCGGCCGCGTCGGCGCGGTCCGGGCGGCGGCGGGTGCGCCCGTGGCGGTCGGCTTCGGCATCTCGGCGCCGGCCGAGGCCGCGGCGGCGGGCGTTTTCGCCGACGGCGTGGTAGTAGGTTCGGCGGCTGTCCGCGTGGTGGCGCAGCACGGCGCCGCGCCGGAAGGTCCGGACGTCCTGGCGCGTTTCGTATCCGAGGTCGCCGACGCGGTGCATCGCGCCCGCGCCGGCGACCCGTGAGCCGGAGGAGAGGCATGAGGCGCGTATCTCGAACGGGCGGTCTAGCGGCGGCGGCGAGCGCCGCGACGGGCGTGGCGGTGGCGTTCGCGCTGGCGCTGGCACCCGCGGCCGGGGCCGCGACCACCGTCGACCTCAGCAAGTTCCGCAAGCTCCGCGACGTGACCAAGGGCCTGGACGTGGCGGTGTTGCGGCCGCTGCTCGACCGTGGCGAGGTGGCGCTGATCGAGCACCTCAGCGGCGCCGCCTTCAGCCAGATCTCCATCTTCGCCCTCGTCGACGCGCCGCCGGCCAAGGTGCAGTACGTGGTGGCGCACCCCGAGGAGTTCCCGAAGTTCGTCCCCAACGTCGCCAAGAGCGCGCTGAGCGGCGCCTCTCCCGACGGCACCGAGTTCGACATCGACTATTCGATCGAGGTGCCGCTCATGAACATGGACGGGCGCAACCACACCAAGGTGGCGCCCGACTACGTGGAAATCTGGGGCACTTCGGGCGACCTGCGCGAGGGCCACTGGATCTATCGGTTCGTGCCGGTGGACGGCGGCAGCAAGACGCTGCTGGCCTACACGGGCTACAACGACCCGCGCAAGGCGGGCGCCATCTTCAAGAAGCTCGTCGACGAGAACCCCATCCTCGAAGCAGGCATCAATTGCGCCGGCGGCATGGTGCTGGTGCGCGCCGTCAAGCGCCGCGCGCTCGAGCTCGCCGGGCGCAAGCCCCCCATCCCGGTGGTCAGCGGCAAGATCGCCTCGCTGCATTCGATGCTGGCGGGCGACAAGAAGATCGACGCGGCCGCGGTGACGCCGTTCTTGAAGGGCGGCGAGCTGGCGCTGATCGAGTCCAACCCCGACGGCTCGCTGATGCAGGGGTCGATGATCGCGGTCATCAACAAGTCGATCGCCGACACCTACGCGGTCGTGGGGACACCCGAGAAGTACAGCGAGTTCGTGCCGCACGTCACCGAGTCGAAGCTCGTGAAGACGGAGGGCGACTCCAAGTTCATCGCCTGGCGCGTCACCAGCCCCGTGGGTGACGTCAAGTTCGAGAACAAGTTCCGCGGCTGGCCGGCGAAGCGTACGCACCTGGTGGCGACCGGCGGCGACATCAAGGTGGGCGCGTGGGGCTGGGAGCTGCGCGAGCTGACGCCGACCTCGACGTTCGCCGTCTATTACAACTACGCCGATCTGCGCGGCGGCGGCTTCGTGCTGCGCAAGATGATCGAGACCGACCCTTCGTTCGAGCACGGTCTGAACGTGGCCAACAGCCTCACGATGATGCTGGCGGTGAAGAAGCGCGTCGAGGGGCCGTAGCGCTCGTCCGAACGCGCGCGCGCGTGGCGCTGACACGCGGGGGGCGGGCGTGATAGGACCGGGCGCCATGACGGTATTGCGTGCGGCGGTGGTGGGGGTCGGGCCTTTCGGCCTGCGTCATGCGGCGCACTGGGGAACGCTGCCGGGCGTGAAGCTGGCCGGCGTCTACGACCTGGACCGGGCGCGCGCGGAGGCGGCGGGCCAGGTGGCGGGTTGCGCGGTGCTGCGAGGGCTGGAGGAGGTGGCGGAGCGCGCCGACGTGGTGTCGGTGGCGGTTCCGACGCCGCTCCACGCCGAGGTCGCGGCGGCGCTGCTGGAGGCAGGGCGCCACGTGCTGGTGGAGAAGCCGCCTGCGCTCGTGGCGCGTGAGGCGATGGCGCTGGTGGAGCTCGCGCACGCGCGGCGCTGCGTGCTCGAAGTCGGGCTCGTCGAGCGCTTCAACCCGGCGGTGCGGGCGCTGCGTGCGCTGGGCGTGCGGCCGCTGCTGCTGCAGGCGACGCGCCTGGGGCCGTACCCGAAGCGTGCAGCAGGCCTCGACGTCGTGCTCGATTGGATGATCCACGATCTGGACCTGTGCTTGCACCTGGCGGGCGGCGCGGTGCGCAGGGTGGAGGCGGCCGGCGTGGCGGTCGTGGGCGCCACGCTCGACGCTGCGAGTGCGCGGCTTTGGGTCGGCGAAGGCGTGTGCGACGTGGCGGCGGTGCGGCTGGCGCCGGCGGTAAGGCGCAGCCTGCGCGTGGTGACGGCCGACGCGGTGTACGAGGCCGACCTGGCGGCGCGCACGCTGACGGTGGTGCGTGGCGCGCGCGGCGTGGCGGAGCGCGTGCCGGTGCCGGCAGAGGACCCGCTGCGCGCCGAGCTGGCGGCCTTCGCAGCGGCGGCCCGCGGCGACGCGTTGCCGGCGGTCGGGGCCGAGGCGGGGGCGCGCGCGCTGGAGCTGGCGGTGCGCGTGCGCGAGGCGGCCCAGGCCGGCGGCGCGGCGGCGGGCGTCGCCCGCCGGAGCTGGCCGGCACCCGCAACGGCGTGAGCGCGCGCGCGCTGCGCCTGCTGGTGTCCGCGGGCGAGGCGTCGGGCGACCTGGCCGCCGCGGAGGTACTGGACGCGCTGCGCGCGGCGGGCGTGGCGGTCGAGGCGTTCGGGCTCGGGGGTGAGGCGGCGCGCCGCGCGGGCCTGCAGCCGGCGCGGGGGCTGCCCGAGGCGGCGCGCGCGGGCGGACTTGGCGTAGTGGGGATCGTCGAGGCGGTTCGCGCGGTTCCGGCGGCCGTGGCGACGGTGCGGGCGTTGGCGGCGGAGGCGCGCTCGCGCGGCGCGGACGCGGCGCTGCTCGTCGACCTGCCCGAGACGAACGCCTGGCTGGCGGCGGCGCTCGCGGGCGCGAGGTGCCCGGTGGTGAGGTACGGGCTCCCGCAAGCGTGGGCGTGGCGGCCGGGGAGGGCGGCCCAGGTGGCACGCACGGCGGCGGCGTTGGCGGTGATGCTGCCGTTCGAAGCGCCCTGGTGGCGCGCGGCGGGTGCGCGACGGGTGGAGTTCGTCGGTCACCCCGCGGTGCGGCGGGCGCAGAAGGCGGCCGCGGCGTCGGCGTCGGGTTCGGCGTCGGCATGGGCGTCGGGGTCGGCGCGGGCGTGGGTGTCGGGTTCGGCATCGGCGTCGGGTTCGGCGTCGGCGTCGGGGTCGGCGTCGGCGTCGGGGTCGGCGTCGGGCTCGGCGTCGTTCGAGCCGGGCGGCGCGGTCAGGGTAGCGGTGCTGCCGGGCTCGAGGGCGAAGGAGGTGGAGCGGCACTGGCCGGTGCTCGCAGAAGCGGCGCGGCTGATCGCGGAGCGCATGAGCGCGATTTTCGTGACGACCGCCGGCGCGACGGAGGCCGGGCCGCCGATGATCCGTGCGCAGAGCGGGATCGCCGCGCTCGTGAGGGCCGATCTGGCGATCGTGGCGAGCGGGACGGTGACCCTCGAGGCGGCGGCGCTGGGCGTGCCGATGGTCGCCGGCTACCGGCTCGCGGTCGCGAGCTGGGCGGCGGCGCGCGCGCTGGTGCACCTGCCGTTCGTCGCCTTGCCGAACCTGGTGGCTGGTTACGAGCTGGTGCCCGAGCGGCTGCAGGGCGCGTTCACCGCGCGGAACGTTGCCAGCGCGGCGACGGAGCTGCTGGAGACGCACGAGGCGCGCGCGCGCGCGCTGCGCGCCGTGGCTGCGCGCCTGCGCGGGCCCCCGGGCGGCCCGGCGGCGGCGGTGGCGGCGCTCGTCCAAAGCACCGCGCAGTCCAACGGCACATGGCGTTGACCGAGCGACAGGCGTTCCGCCTCAGCCTTGCGGTCGTGGCGGCTGCGACCCTGGCGCGCGCGCTCGTCGCGGCGCATCTCGGGCTCGGCGACGCCGAGGCGTTCTACTGGTGCTACGCGCGCCACCTCGCCGCCGGTTACCTGGAGCACCCACCCGGCATCGCCGTGCTCCTGCGCGCGTCGACGTGTCTGTTCGGCGACGGCCCGCTCGCCGTTCGCCTGCCGGGCGTCCTATCGTCCGCCACCGCCACGCTGGCCCTCGCCGTGCTGGCCGCGCGCCGCGCCGGCTGGCCCGCTGGCCTCGCCACGACACTCGCCGCCACGCTCGCGCCTGCGCTCTACGCCGGCGGCCTATCCGCCTCACCGGATCCGCCCTTCGCCGCCGCGTGGTGTCTCATGCTGCTCGCCGCCGACGTCGCGCTTGCGCGTGCCCGCGCCGCGCCCCCGCGCCCCGGCCCGCGCACCCCCGTGTCGCCCAGCGCGGCTCTGTCGCCGGCGCCCGTTCCGACGCTTCCGTTGCTCGCCGCCGGTCTCGCGCTGGGCGTCGCCTTCGAGCTGAAGCACTTCGCCGTTTTCGCTCTCGCCGCGGTCGCCTTCCTCGCCGCCACCGATCCCACCACGCGCCGCCTTGCCCGCCGCCCCGCTTTCCTCGGCGCCGCCGTGCTCGCCGTGCTCGCCGCCGTCCCGCACGTCGCCTGGAACGCCGCGCGCGGCTGGCCTACCGTCCTGAACCGCTTCGTCTGGCAGCAAGGCGCGGCGGGCTTCTCCCCGCTGAACCTTCTCCGCCTCGCCGGCGGGCAGCTCGGCTATCTGTCGCCGCTCCTGTACGTGGCGCTGCTCGCCGTGCTCGTGCGCCTGTGGCGTGCTGCGCCGCGCGACGAGCCGCTCTTCTCCTTCGCCGTCTGGCCGCTCGGCCTCGCCTACCTCGTCGCGCTCTGGACGCCGCGCGCCGAGCCGCATTGGCCGCTCGTCGGCACCTACGCGCTCTTCGCCGCCGCCGGGCCCGCCTGGGTCGCCGCCCGCGATCGCCCGCGCTGGCGACGCTTCGGCGTCGCCGCCGCCGCCCTCGCCGCCGTTCTGATCGCCGCGCTACACGTTCTGGTGCTGACCGACGCGGCCGCCGGGCTCTACGCCGATCCGCGTCACGACCTCTCCAACGAGCTGCGCGGCTGGGACGCCGTCGCCGGTCGTGTGCGCGCCCTGCGCGCCCCCGGCGAGCCCGTCGTCTCGTACCACTACACGATGTGCGCGCAGCTCGAGTACGCCTTGCGCGAAGACGTGCGCTGCCTCTCGCCCGACCGCACCGACGACTTCGACCTCTGGGGCGCCGGAGCTCTGCCGCCGGGCGCACGCGCGTTCCTGTTCGTCGGCGACAACCGCTACGACCAGCCCCCCGGCGCGCTGTACCCGTGGGCGCGCTGCGGCGCGCCGCTCGAATCCTTCGGCGTGATCCGCGCCGGCCGCGCCGTGCGCACGTTTCGGCTCTGGCGCTGCATCGTCTGACGAGAGACTCACGCCGGCGGGCACGTGCGCCGTCGCGGCGCGACGGCGGCCGGCGCACGGATCGTTCTACTCGTCGGCGCCGTCCTCTTCGACGAGGTCGTCGTCGGCCAGCTCCAGCGACTCCGCTTCTCCGTCGGTGACTTCGAGCTCGTCCAGCTGGTCGTCGAGGTTGATCACCGGCGTGACCAGGCGCACGCGCGGCGCGTCGGGGCGTTCCGCGCCCGGACGGGCGCTGCCGCCGGCCCGCGCGCCGGCCGCCCGGTTCAGCGTGCTCTTGATGGAAGCCGAGCCGTCGACCGCCCTGGGCGGCGCCGCGTTGCCCGGACCCGGCGATGAACGCGCCGCCGCTCCGCCCGTCGGGTCGACGCGCAGCGCTCCGCTCTTGCCGAAGAGGGCCCCCGCCACCAGCTCGCGCCGCTGCGGCGTCGTCGGCCCGTCGTCCTCCTCCAGCGCCGCCACGACGTCCGCCACCGGGGCCGCGCCAATGCGTGTCGGCAGCGCCTGCAACTCCTCGGCCGAGATGCGCCGGCCCGAGATGACCGGCCCTGGCGTCCCTGGCGGCCGCGCCGCGCGACCACCTCCGCCCCCACCCCCGCTGCTGAACGCCGGCGGCCCGAGCGCCTGCAGGCCGCGCGGCACCGCCGGGAATTGTGGCGCATCCCCGGCCAGCAAGCCGGCCGCCGCCGCGGCGCCGCGGTCGGAAGGCGCCAGCGTTTTCTCCTCGTGGATTGTGCGCGCGCGGCTCGGCCGCATGCGCGCGAGGTCGTCCGCCGTCAGTATCATCGTCGGCCGGCTGTGAATGGACCGGTCCTCCGGGTCGCCGCTGCCGCGGTCGGGCGGCGGCTGCGGCGGCAGCCCGTCGGCGCCCGGCTGCCCAATTCCAAGCCCCAGCCCCGGCAAGCGCTCCGAGTCGAAGATGACGGTCGCGGCCTCGTGCGGCCCCGGCACCGGCGAGAACTCCTTGTAGGGCGCGTTCTGCGGGAGCGCGTCGGCGATGAGGTTCACGCCCACGTTCTGGCGCGAGGCGTCGCCGACCACGTATTCCTCCAGCGTGCGCAGCTCGCGCTCGATCTCGTCGGCGTACAGCCGCTTGAGGAAGCGCGCGATTTCCGACGGCTCGTAGTCCGGCCGCACGGCGTAGAGGAACGCGGTCAGGTCGTCGGCGAACTCCGCCGCGCTGCGGTAGCGCCGCGACCGCGACCGCGCCATCGCCCGGGTGAGGATCTTCTCCAGCTCCTTGGGCACGCGCGGGTTGCGCTTCGAAGGCGGCGTGAACTCCGCCTCGCGCACGCGGAAGATCAGGTCCATCTCCGACGGCGCCTGGAACGGCGGGACCTTGGTGAGCATCTCGTACAGCACCGATCCGGCGCTGAAGACGTCCGAGCGCGGGTCCAGCTCCTTGCCCATGGCCTGCTCGGGCGACATGTACTTCACCTTGCCCTTGATGACGCCCGTCTTCGTGCGCACCCGGCTCATGCGCGCCTTGGCGATGCCGAAGTCGATGAGCTTGACCTCGCCGTTGTAGCCGCAGAGCACGTTCGACGGCGACACGTCACGGTGGACGATGCTGTAAGGCTTGCCTTCCGCGTCGGTGGCGGCGTGCGCCGCGTGCAGCCCGCGCAGCGCCTGCGACATGATGTAGACGCAGTTCTCGACGGACAGGCGGCGCCGTTCGGTGCGGCACTTGTCGAGCAAGGAGCGCACGTCCTTGCCGTCGACGTATTCCATGGCGATGAAGTAGCCGTCCTCCACCTGCCCGAACTCGAAGACCTGGGCGATGTTCGGGTGCTCGAGCGTGCCGGCGATCTTCGCCTCGTCCACGAGCATGTCGATGAACTCGTCGTCCTCGGCAAGGTGCGCCAGCACCTTCTTGATCACGACGATGCGCTCGCTGCCTTCGTGGTCGTACGTCTTGGCGCGGAAGATCTCCGCCATGCCGCCGTACGCGATGCGGTCCATCACGTGGTAGCGGCCAATCTGCTGGGTCTGCTTGAGCGACATTCCGACGGGGCGCTTGCCCTCGCCGCCATCGTACCACGCGGCGGCGCTGGTTCGCCCGCGGAGCGTGGAGTACATTACGGAGCATGATCGATCGGACTTCGAGACGGGCGGCAGGGCGGCAGGGCCGGGGCGCCGGGGCGCTCGTGGCGGCGGCGCGGGCAGGCGGGCCGGCGCTCGCGCTCTTGCTGGCGACGGTGGCGGGGACCGCGGGTGGTTGCCAGCCGTCCGAGCCCGAGCTGGGCACGGTGAGCGCCGTGCCGGGCGGGGGCACGTCCACGGTGGCGCTCGCCGGCAGCGGCATTGCGGGCGGCGCTCCGGTCACGGCCGCGGCGGGACCACCCGTTCCGGCCGTTCCGTGCGGCGACGCCGCTTTCGGCGCCGCGAGTGCCGCCGGAGCGCCGGCCGCGCCGCCTTCGCCTGCGGCCGCGGCTTCGCCTGCAGCTTCGGGCGCACCTCCGGCCGCGCCTTCGCCTTCCATCGAGAAGAAGACTGCCGACAATTACGTCCTCGAGTACGTGCCCGCCCGGGAGGCCGCCCTCGGCAAGCCGGCTGCCACCTGCGTGCGCATCACGCCCGCCGCCGGCTGGAAGGTGAACCTGGCCTATCCGTTCCAGGTGGACGTCACCTCGCCCGCGGGCGTGGACAGCCGCGCCAAGCTCCGCAAGGAAGACGCCGAGGCGTACGACGAACACGGCACGCGCGTGTCGCTGCCTTTCGTCGCGCACGCCGCCGGTGACCTGGCTTTCGCCGCCGTCATCCACTTCGGCGTCTGCAACGCCTCGGTGTGCGACACCCCCGTCGAGGAGCTGGCGTGGACCACGGCGGCGAAGTGAGCCGGCCGCGCGCCTTCCCAGCGGGCCGACATGGCCGGCGCTGAAGACTTCCTGCGCCAGGTCGGCGCCGCCATCCAGCGAGAGTACGCCGCCAACCGGCGCATCATGTCATTCCGTGACTACCTGGAGATGGTGCGCCAGAAGCCCCGCGTGCACGCCCGCGACGCGGCGCAGTACGTCAAGGACCTCTTCGACCATTACGGCACGAGCGAAGTGCCGACGCCCGAAGGGCCGCGGCGGCGCTACAAGCTGTTCGACATGGAGCTCGCCGGCGGCGACGGGCGGCTCGTGGGCCACGAGCGCGTGCAGACCGAGGTCTATCGCATTCTGGAGAACTTCGTGCAGGTCGGGCGCGCCAACAAGCTCATCCTGTTGCACGGGCCCAACGGCAGCGCCAAGTCGACGCTCGTGTCCTGCATCATCCGCGCGATGGAGGACTACTCGCGGCTCGAGGCGGGCGCGCTTTACCGCTTCAACTGGATCTTTCCGACGTCGCGCGCCGCGGCCGGGGCGCCGGGCATCGGTTTCGGGGGCGTGCCGCGCGGCGCGGGCTTCTCGTCGGGCCCGCCCGGCCAGGGTGGCGGCGGCGCCGGCGGGGCGGGGGGCGGTGCCGGCGCGGCCGGCGGAGGGCGCGACGGGCCCGATTCCTACGCGCTGCTCGAGGACGCCGACGTCGAGGCGCGCGTGCCGTCGCTGGAGCGCGACCATCCGCTGTTCCTGCTGAACCGTGAGGCGCGGCGCGCGCTGCTGGACGAGGCGCTCGCCGCCGCCGATCCCGAGTCGACGCGCGGCTTCGCCCTCTCGGAGTTCATGCGTCTGGGCACGCTCTCCCACCGCAACCGCCAGATCTACGAAGCGGTGCTCGCCGGGTACCACGGCGACTTCCTGCGCCTGCTGCGCCACGTGCAGGTGGAGCGCTTCTACATCTCGCGACGCTACCGCGTCGGCGTCGCCACCGTCGAGCCGCAGCTCAGCGTCGACGCGCGCAGCCGCCAGCTCACCGTCGACCGCAGCATCGGCGCGTTGCCGCCGGCGCTGCAGAACCTCTCAATCACCGACGTGGCCGGCGAGCTCGTCGACGGCAACCGCGGCGTCATCGAGTACAACGACCTGCTCAAGCGCCCGCTCGACACCTACAAGTACCTCCTGAGCACGACCGAGTCGGGGCGCGTGGCGCTGGAGCACGAGACGATGCAGGTCGACGCCGTCTTCATCGGCACCAGCAACGACAAGTACCTGGAGGCCTTCCAGTCCGTGCCCGAGTTCCCGTCCTTCAAGGGGCGCATGGAGCTGGTGCGCGTGCCCTACCTGCTCGACTGGCAGCGCGAGCAGGAGATCTACGCCGAGCACCTGCGCGGCGTGCGCAAGCACGTCACGCCGCACACCGTCTCCGTGGCGGCGTTGTGGGCGGTGCTCACGCGCATGCGCCGCCCCCAGGCCGACAGCTATCCCAAGCCGCTGGCCTCGCTGGTCCTCAAGCTCACGCCGCTGGAGAAGGCGGACCTCTACGCCACCGGGCGCGCGCCGCTGGGGCTCGACGCCGACACCGCCAAGCTGCTGGAGTCGTCGGTCGCGCCCATTCGCCGCGAGGGCGAGGGCTATCCGAAGTACGAGGGGCGCATCGGTGCGTCGGCGCGCGAGATGAAGACCGTGCTCTTGAACGCCGCGCAGAACGATCAGTTCACCTGCCTCTCACCACAGGCGCTCGCGCAGGAGCTGGAGGGGTTCGTCGCGCGCACCGACGTCTACGAGTTCCTGCAGCAAGACGTCGTGGCCGGCTACCACGATCACCAGGGCTTCATCGCCCAGGCCGTCGGGCGTTACCTCGATCATGCCGACGCCGAGGTGCGGCGCAGCCTCGGGCTCGTCGACGAGCAGGCCCACGAGGAGCTCTTCCGCCGCTACGTGCGCCACGTGTCGCACTACGTCAAGAAAGAGCGGCTCCGCGACGAGCGCACCGGCGCAGATGTGGACCCCGACGCTCAGCTCATGAAAGACGTGGAGAAGTCGCTCGGCGTCGCCGGCGACGCCGACGCCTTCCGCCAGCAGCTCATCTCGCGCATCGCCGCCTACGCGCTCGAGCATGCCGGCAAGGGCGTGCAGTACGCCGAGGTCTTTCCGCAGCACATGGAGCGGCTGCGCCGGCGCTACTACGAGGAGCGCCGCACCGGGGTGGCCAAGGGCATGAGGGCGCTGCTGCGCGCCGCCGGCGGCGAGAGCGACGGCAACGTCGCCGAGAAGGCCGAAGCGGAGCGCGCGCTAGAGCGCCTGCGCACCGCCTCCGGCTACTGCAATCAGTGCGCGCGCGAGACGGTGGCCCTGCTCCTGCGCGAGCGGTACTCCTGAGTCGCTGACGCGCGTGATACAATCGTGCCATGAGGCGCGGGGGCTCGGGTGCTTGCGCCGCGGCGCTTCTGCTGCTCGCGGCGACCGCTTGCACGAAGCGGCATTACGTCGACGACGCGCGCGGGCGGGTCGCGCGCGCGCGGGACAAGGGCGAGGCGCTCGCCGAAATCGCCGCCGAGACCGGTGCCCCCTATGCGAAGCCGTATGGCGACGTGGTGTCCGCTCTGCGGGAACGCATCGTGGCGGCCTGCCCAGGCGGAGAAGGGACGCGCGCGCTGGCCCTGGTCGTTGACACCACGGAGTCGATGTCGCGCTTCGCCGACGCGCTGCACGGTCTGGGGTCCGCGCTGGAAGCCGCCGGCGCTGCAGGATGTCGCGTCGGGGTGTTCGTCTACAGGGACGTAGGCGCCGAATACGTGGCGCGCCGCCTCGTGGCGTTCGACGAGCCCGTCGACCATGTTCGGCCGGCTCTGGCTACGCTCACGCTCAAGGGCGGCGGCGATTGGCCCGAACAGGTGTGGTTCGCGCTCGACATGGCCACGGCCGGATTGGAAGAGACCGGCCTCCCGGGCACGGTGCTGCTCGTGGCCGATGCGCCCGGGCACACCGACCCGGCGGCGGCGTCGCACGTGCGGGGGCGCCTGGCCGGCGGCCGGCTGCGGCTCGACGTGCTCGACGTCAGTCACGCGGAGCCCCCGCCGCCGGAGCCGCTGGCGTTGTCGCCGCCCGACATCGCTTCGATGTTGGGGGCAGACTATGTGACCGGCGCGCCCGAGGACGCGGGGACGCTCGTCGCTGGCGCGATGCGCGACGCAATCGCCGGCGGCGCGACCGACGTGGTGCTGATCGTGCCCTCCGCGCCGAGCGCGCGGCGCGTGCTCATCGGGCTGGCGGCGGCGCACGACGCCGCCGTCGAAGTCGGCACGAAGGGCGGCGCGTTCGGCATCGTACGCTTCGGCGATCTGGGCCACCCCGGCGCCGCCGAGCTGGCGGTGCGCTTCTCGGATCCGAGCGGCGCCGTGCGGGCCCTCGACGCCGCGCTGGCCGCGCTGCCCGTTGGCGCCGAGCCGGAGGACCGCACGGTCGTCCTCCAGGCGTTGCGTTTCTTGACGACGCTCTACTGGACCGGGGGCCGGGCGCGCGTCGCCATCCTCGTCACCAATCGCGGCAGCGACCCGGACGAGGCCGCGGTCGAAGCGGTGAAGGGGTGGCTCGCGGTGCCGCGGACGCGACTCGTCATCATCGGCGTCGGCAGCGGGAGCGGGGGCCGCTGACCGGCGCGCGCTACTCGGTGACGAGGAAGGCCTCGCGCTTTCCTTCGGGGCCGGCGACCACGACCGTGTAGATCTTGCCCTTGGCCAGCGCGAGCGCCGGGAACGTCTCCAGCACCTTGTCGTAGCCGGCCTGCTTCAGCGCCAGCGCCCACTTGCCGGGGTCCAGGTCGGCGTAGGCGCTGTTGCTGCCGTAGGCGATCCGCTCGGCGAGGCTGGGGCCGTCGGTGAAGGCGGCGTCCACGACCTCCAGCCCGGGCGCGCCGTGGAAGAAGCGCGCGCGCGCCTTGCCGGCGGCCGGCGCCGCCGCGTCGTGCTCCAGCGTCGCGGTCGTCGTCTCCGCCGCCATCCCGCAGATGAAGATGGTGTACGACTTGCCGCCGTCCCAGACGTCGTCCAGCGAGTAGACCGGCGTGCCCGCGCCCTTGGCCTTGACGGTGAAGGCCTCGATCTTGTGCTTGCCCGCGGTCACCTTGGCGAAGCCGCTCGACTTCTTGTATCCGGCCGCTCCGCCCGCGGCCTTCTTGCCGTCGATCCACAGCTCCGTCGGACCCAGGTCGGGTGAGGCGTTCATCACCCGTACCTTGGCAGGGCCGGCGGGGGGTGGCGCTGGCGGCTCCGGGGGCATCGCCATGTCCGCCCGTGCCGTCGCCGCCGCCCCCATCCCCAGCGCCAGCGCGGTTCCTGCTGCCGCCAGTGCCGCCGCCGCCGCTGCTGCCGCTCCCGACCGAGCCCAACCCACACCGTTCTTGATCGCGTGCATCGTCGCCTCCTGTGGCGCGCGCAGGATCGCGACCTCCGCGCGGCCATGTCAAGGACGGACGGCGCCGGCCGTGGATTCAACGACCCGCGGCGGCCTTGCGGGTGGCGGGGCTGCATGTTATAGCGGCGGGCCTCAGGAGAAGGTGCATGGCCAGGGCGTGTCAGGTGTGCGGAAAGACGGGCCACGTGGGCAACAACGTGAGCCACGCGAACAACAAGACCAAGCGCCGCTGGAGCGCCAATCTACAGCGTGTGCGCGTCGTCATGGACGGCGCTACCAAGCGCATCAACGCCTGTACGCGCTGCATCCGCGGCGGCAAAGTGCAGAAGGCCGCGTAGCTCCTCGCTCGGAGCGGCCTGCGCCCGCGACGCCACGCCACGCGACGCTACGCGGCGCCGCGCGCACGCTTCAGCCCAGATAGGCGATCGCGTCGATCTCCACGAGCGCCCCCTTGGGGAGGGCGCGCACCGCCACCGTGGCGCGCGCCGGCTTCACGGCGCCGGCGAAGAAGGCGCCGTACACTTCGTTCACCTTGGCGAAGTCGGCCATGTCGGCCAGGAAGATGGTCGTGCGCACGACGCGCGCGGCGTCCGCGCCGGCGGCGTGCAGCACGGCGCCGAGGTTCTGCAGCGCGCGGCGCGCCTGCGCCGCCACGTCGGCGTCGCCCACCAGCGCGCCGGTGGCGGGGTCGAGCGCGACCTGGCCTGAGCAGAAGAGGAGGTCGCCGGCGCGAACGGCCTGGCTGTAGGGGCCGATGGCAGCGGGCGCGTCCGGGGTCTCGATGCGAGCGAGGGGCGTGGGCATGGGATCTCCTGGCGGCGGGGCGCGCCCCTCCCGCTCCGCTGCGGGCGTGGCCGCGGCTCTTGCCGGTGACGAGGTCGATTCGAGCGCGTCGAGTGGCGCGGCGCAAGTTTGGCATCGTGCCCGCGCTGAGGTAGCTTGCGCGGCGCCGGCCTCGGGCGCGGCAAGGCGGGAGCTCCAGGCGCGTGCGCATCTCGGTGCGAAATCTCGTCAAGCGGTTCGGCGCCGACTCCGTCGCCGTGAACGACGTGTCGTTCGAGGCGCCGGAGGGGAAGATCACCGCCCTGCTCGGCCCGTCGGGGTCGGGGAAGAGCACCGTCCTGCGCATCATCGCCGGGCTCGAGGAGGCCGACGGCGGCTCGGTGTGGCTCGACGGCAAGGACGCGTCGCGCCTGCCGCCGCAGGCGCGCAACGTCGGGTTCGTCTTCCAGAGCTACGCGCTGTTCAAGCACATGACCGTGGCCGACAACGTCGCCTACGGGCTGCGCGTACGGCGCCGGCCGCGCGCCGACACGGCGGCGCGCGTGAAGGAGCTGCTGGCGCTGGTGCAGCTGGACGTCTACGCCGCGCGCTACCCGTCGCAGCTGAGCGGCGGGCAGCGGCAGCGCGTGGCGGTGGCGCGCGCGCTCGCTCCGCGCCCGGGCGTGCTGCTGCTCGACGAGCCGTTCGGCGCGCTCGACGCCCAAGTGCGCGTGGAGCTGCGCGCCGCGCTCAAGCGCGTGCATCGCGAGCTCGGCAGCACCATGGTCTTCGTCACGCACGACCAGGCCGAAGCCATGGAGCTGAGCGACCACGTGGTGCTGCTGCGCGAGGGGCGTGTCGAGCAGACCGGCACCGCCGCCGAGATCTACGACCGGCCCGCGACGCCCTTCGTGGCGAGCTTCATCGGCTCGGTGAGCGTTCTCAGCGGGCACGTGCAGAACGGCAAGGCGGCCATCGGCCAGCTCACCGTGGACGTGGGCGCCGCCGAAGAGGGCGCGCTGGTGAAAGCGTTCGTGCGCGCGCACGACGTGGCGGTGTCGCGCTCGCCCGACGACGCGGTGGCGTCGGCGCGGGTCGACGCGCTCGTGCGCGTGGGGGCCACGTACAAGGTGACGTTGCGGCTCGCCGACGGGCAGCCGCTGACGGTGGAGCTGGCCAAGGACGTCGTGGACGAGATGCGCATCTCCGAGGGAGACCACGTGTTCGTGAACCTCCGCGAGGCGCGCGTGTTCGTGCAGGACTACGCGATCTAGCGACGGGAAGCGCGCTTAGCGAAGGAGGGTCACGATGGCGGCGCGGATCTACGAAAGCGTGCTCGAGACGATCGGCCGGACCCCGCTGGTGCGCCTGAGCCGTTTCGCCCGCGGGGCGCGCGCCGACGTTCTGGGGAAGATGGAGTCGCGCAACCCGGGCGCCAGCGTCAAGGACCGCGTCGGGCTGGCGATGATCGAGGACGCCGAGCGGCGCGGCGCGCTCAAGCCGGGTGCCACGCTGGTCGAGCCGACCAGCGGCAACACCGGCATCGCGCTGGCGATGGTGGCGGCGGTGAAGGGCTACCGCCTGGTCCTGACCATGCCCGAGACGATGTCGCGCGAGCGGATTGCGCTGTTGCGCCACCTGGGCGCGGAGGTGGTGCTCACGCCCGGGACGCTGATGCGCGAAGCGGTGGAGCGCGCGCGGCAGCTGGTGCGCGAGATGCCCGGGGCCGTCATGCTCCAGCAGTTCGACAACCCGGCTAACCCGGAGGCGCACCGCCGCACGACGGCGCAGGAGATCTGGGACGACGCGGGCGGGCGCGTGGACGTGCTCGTTGCGGGCGTGGGAACCGGCGGCACGGTCACCGGATGCGGCGAGGTGCTCAAGCAGAAGAACGCGTCGCTGTGGGTCGTGGCGGTGGAGCCCGCGGCGGCGGCGGCGCTGAGCGGCGGGCGCATCGGCCACCATTACCTGCAGGGGTTGGGAGCGGGGTTCGTGCCGTCCATCGTCAACCGTCGCGTCATCGATGAGGTGCTGACGTGCACCGAGGACGACGCGGTGGCGGAGGGGCGCCGGCTCGTGCGCACCGAGGGCATCCTCGGCGGGCTGAGCTGCGGGGCGGCGGCGTGGGCGGCGCTGCAAGTGGCGCGGCGCCCGGGAATGGACGGCAAGGTGGTCGTCGTCGTGCTCCCTGATACCGGGGAGCGCTACCTGTCGACGCCGCTGTTCGACCGAGGCCCCACCAGCGCTTCGGGCAGCGGCCCGGTCGGCGTGGGGAGCGGTGGGGTCGGCAGCGGCGGCGCCGCTGGCGGCGGCGGTGGCGGGGGTGGCGGC
>DASYRF010000187.1:0-4322 GCA_036004705.1 Myxococcota bacterium | reverse complement strand
ACGCGGCTTGCTCGTTGCGTCGCTCTCAGGAGTCCTGCGTGCTCGAGCTCGCCATCAAGCGGTATTTCTGGGTCTTCAATCTGCTCGCCCTCGCGCTGGCGGCGTTCTTCGTGGCCAAGGGCGCGAACGCCTTCGTCGAGGCCGCGCTGCTGCCGGACGCGAGCGCTCCGCCGGTGCTGGCGGCGCCCCGGACGAAGGGCCCCGCGGCGCACCCCGCCGGGCCGTCCGCGCTCGCGAAGTCCGACGACGTCATCAACCACCGCAACCTGTTCGACCACGAGGCCTCGGAATCGGCGCCCGCCGGCCCGGAGAGCGCCGTCGCCGGCGCCGCGCCCACGGGGGCGCCGGCCTACTGCGCCCGCCCCGCCGCCAAGGCGTCGGGAGTGACGCTCGTCGGCATCGCCGAGTCGAGCGATCCCGAGTATTCACTGGCGGCGTTGCGGGTCGGCAGCGACGTGCACTACCGCCGCGTGAAGGACCCCGAGCCCGTCGGCGACTACGTCCTGAGGGAGGTGCATACGCACTGGGTCTGCCTGGAGCGCAGCGGCTCGCTCGAGTACGTCGACGCCTTCGACACCAGCGCCGCCGCCGCTCCCGTGGCGACGGCCGCCAAGTCGGACTTCACGGCCGCGCCCACCTCCGGCACGCCCGACGACTCGGACAAGTACATCGCCAAGACCGGCCCCGACGAGTGGTCCATCGACGCCGGCTTCCTGAACGACCAGATCAAGAACCCCGCGAAGCTGATGACGATGGGGCGCGCCGTTCCGCACCTGGTGGACGGCAAGCCCGAAGGCTTCAAGCTCTACGCGATCCGTCCGAGCGGCCTGTACTACAAGCTCGGCGTCCGCAACGGAGACGTCATCAAGAGCGTCAACGGCAGTCCGCTCAACTCGATCGACCAGGCGCTCGGCCTGTTCAACACGCTGATGGAGTCGCGCGACATCACGCTCGGAGTGGAGCGGCGCGGCTCAGTGGTCAACATGCATTACGTGATTCGCTGACAGGAGCGCTCGATCGCATGCGATTCTCCGCCGCCTCACGCCCCCTCGCCGCCGGCACCCGTGCCCGCGCCGCCGCCGCTACCGCCGCGCTCCGTCCGGCCGCCACTGCCCTCGCGCTGCTCGCGCTTGGAGCGGGGCTGGCGCTCGGCCCCGGCCGGGCCGGCGCCGCCGACGCCACCGCCACCGCCAAGCCGGTCCCCGCGCCGCGCCCCGACGCCACGACGCTCAAGGGCAAGGTGCCCGCCGGTCTCGGCGCCGAGGCGCTGAAGGGCGCGGCGCTCGGCAAGCTGAAGCCCGGTGTCCCCGGCCCGCCGGTGGCCGGCGCACCCGGCGCCGCTCCCGCCACGCCGGCACCCGCCGCCGGCTCGGCCGCCGCTCCGCCGGGCGCCGCGGTGATCCGGCCCGGAACGGACGTCAAGGACGCCGCCGGTGCGGGCCCCGGCGCCGGCGCGCCAGGCAGCACCGGCCCCGGCTTCGGCGACGCGACATTCTCCAAGGACCCCGACGAGCTGTCCTGCGACAAAGAGTACCGCAAGAAGAAGAGCAAGCCCTTCTTCGACAAGGCGGCCATCGAGGACGTGGTGAAGTTCGTGGCGAAGTGGTCGTGCAAGAACTTCATCGTCTCGGAGAAGATCAAGAAAGGGACCATCTCCATCTACACGTCGGAGATGGTGACGGCCGACGCCTTCTACGTGGCATTCGAGTCCGCGCTGAAAGTGAACGGCCTGGCGATCGAGCCTACCGGAAAATATCTGAAGATCGTCGAGACGAAGGAGCTGCTGGCCCCTCCCAAGGAGGGCGCGCTCGCCACCACCGACCACGTGGTCACGCGGCTCATCCCGCTCAAGCACGTCGACGGGAGCGAGCTGACCAGCATCCTGAACACGCTGAAGTCGCCGACCGGCGACCTGCAGTACTACCCGCTCGCCAACACCGTCATCGTCACCGACACCGAGGGCGCGGTGAAGAGGCTGGAGACGATCATCTCGCGCCTCGACGAGCCCGGTAGCACCGACGAGCTCTTCCTCGTGAAGATCGAGCACGCGCTGGCGTCCGAGATCGCCGCCTTGCTGGTGTCGATCTTCGACGTCTCCACGGCAACCGGGCCGGGCGCCAAGGCCGTGCGGCCCAAGCCCAAGCCCAAGGTGCCGGCCGCGACGGACATCGCCACGCCGGCGGCGCCGGTGCCGACCGCGACGACCACCTCGCCCGGCGCGAGCCCGGCCGACATCACACTGACCAAGGTGATCGCGGACGACCGCACCAACCAGCTCATCCTGAAGACCACGCGCCGTAACTTCGACCGGATCCTTCCGCTCATCCTCAAGCTCGACATCGACCTGCGCGGGGGGGACGCGCGCATCCACGTCCACTACCTGGAGAACGCCAAGGCGGAGGAGCTGTCGGCGACGCTGGCGAGCCTGACCACCGGCGTGCGCCCGGGCGCGCCCGGCGTGCCCAAGGCGCCCGGCACGCCCGCGGCCGGAACGCCCGGCGCGCCCGGTACGGCGGCGGCGAGCCTGTTCGACGGGGACGTGAAGATCAGCCCTGACCCGCCGACCAACGCGCTGGTCATCGTGGCCTCGGCCAAGGACTACGAGTCGCTGGCGGGCATCATCGGGATGCTCGACATCCCGCGCCGTCAGGTGCTGGTGGAGGTCGTCATCCTCGAGGTGTCGCTCGACAAGATGCTCGAGCTGGGGTTCGTGTTCCACGGCGGAACCAACATCGGAACCAGCGCGGACCCCACGATACTGCTGGGCGCGACGGAGCTGGGCGGGATGCAGTCCATCATCCTCGACCCGACCGCCCTCATGGGCCTGGCGGCGCTGCTGCGCGGGCCCCCCATCCCGGGAAGCGAGTCGCTCTTGCCGGCCGGCACGACCGGCGGCACCGCCGGCATCCCCGCGTTCGGCGCGCTCCTGCGCGCCCTACAGACGGACTCCGACGTGAACATCCTGTCGACGCCGAACATCCTCGCCACCGACAACATCGAGGCGGAGATCACGGTGGGCGCGAACATCCCCGTGCAGTCGGGGTTCACGCTGCCCGCGGCGGCGGGCGCGGGCTTCACCGCCAACCCGCTCGTGTCGGTGCAGCGCCAGGACATCGGCCTGACGTTGAAGCTGACGCCCTCCATCAACGAGAGCGATTACGTGTCGATCGACATCGAGACGAAGATCACCGCGCTGCAGTCGATCGACCCGACCACGGGGCCGACGCTGTCGAACCGCTCGCTGAAGACCACGGTCATCGTTCCCGACCAGCAGACCGTGGTCATCGGCGGCCTGGTGGAGGACCGCATCACCATCACCGAGGACAAGGTGCCGGTGCTGGGCGACATCCCCATCCTCGGCTACCTGTTCAAGCACTCGGTGTCGCGCAAGACGAAGACGAACCTCATCGTCTTCATGACCCCGTACATCATCAAGGACGCCAAGAGCGACTTCCGGCGGATCTTCATGGAGAAGGTGGCGGAGCGGAAAGCGTACCTCGATTCGTTCGGCCGCGGGGAGTTCGGCGGGCTGGGCGCGCACACGGACTACAGCCGCTCGGTGGGCGGGTTCGGCTCGATCGACAAGACCATCGCCTCGGCGGAGAAGACGACGCTGGAGATGCGCATGGAGAAGGAGCGTCTGGAGCGAAAGTCGATCATCGGGCCCGGTGGGATGGTGCCGCTCGGGCCGGTGCCGGACGAGGGCGACAAGGCCGCGCCGGAGAGCGGGCCGGGCGCGGTCCCGGAGTCGTCGCCGACCGGCGCCACGCCGAGCGGTATCGACACGCCCGACCCGGGGCCGGCGCCGCCGCCGCCCAAGGCAGGAGCGACGGCCGCGCCGCCGACGGCGGCGGCCAAGGGGAAGCATGCTGACTGAGCCGGCGCACGACCCCGCCAAGCGCGCGCGCACCGCCGCCGAGGAGTTCGCCGGGCGGCAGCGCGGCGAAGGGTACGGGCTCGACTTCTCCGAGGCGAGCGTGCGCGTGCTGGAGCGCGTGGTCGACGCCCACGCCGAGCTGCGCGTGCCGGAGAGCTACGGCGAGCTGCGCGCCGCCCCGGCAGCGGCGCTGGACTTCGTGGCGCGCGCCGGCGCCTACCTGGGCGAGGTGGCGCGGCGCCATCGCGGCGGGAGCTGGGCGGCGGGGCAGAGCGGCGCGCCCTTCCCCGTGCTGCGCGACGCGGCCGGGCGGCCGGGGCAGGTGTTCGACCCCTTCCGCGTGATCTTCGACGCCGTGGGCGCCAAGGACGGCGGCATCGTGGTGGCGCGCTACATGATGATGGGCGGGCGCGTCCCGGACCCAGGCGACGCCACGGACGTGACC
>DASYRF010000186.1:0-5932 GCA_036004705.1 Myxococcota bacterium | reverse complement strand
ACACGTGTACGTCTACTTCGGCGGCCCCGGTGCGTTCGACGTCGTGCCCGACGTCGTCTTTGCCGGGACCGTCGCCACGAGTCGGTTCGGAACGGCGGTGTCCTCCCCCGGCGACGTCGACGGGGACGGCATCGACGACCTCGTCGTCGGGGCACCGGCCAGCTCGCCCGGCCAAGTCTTCGTGTTCTTCGGCGGAGGACCGATCGTCGACGTCACCGCCGACGTCGTGCTCGACGGCGTCAGCTACGACCTCTTCGGCGCCAGTGTGGACTGAGGCCACGTTCCCCCTCTACGTTCCGCTCCGGCTCCGGTTCCGGTTCCGGTTCCGGCCTCCGGTTCCGGTTCCAGTTCCGGTCTTGGGGTGGGAGGGAGCGCCTGCATCAGGGCGCGGAGAGCCAGTCGGCGGTGGTGCGGTGGCGCGCGAGGCCGACGGCGTCGAAGGCGTCGTTGGTGCCGACGCCGTGGACGCCGAGAAGGGCGAGGGCTTCGTTGATGGGGCCGATGTTGGCGCGGCGCGGGCCGTAGGTGAGCGCGGCGCCGCGCCAGACGGCGGCGGCCTGGCGGGCGCGGGCGCCGGCGTAGTCGGTCTCGAGGTAGGCGAAGGGCTCGGCGTCGCCGACGAGCGCGCGCATCCAGCGCAGGACGGCGCCGCGCAGCTTGGGGAGCTCGGTGTAGGGCGGATCGGGAGTGTGGTCGTCGGCGGCGGCGGGGGCGAAGGCGGCGACGGCGTGAGCGACGAGGGCGTCGGTGAGCGGCAGGAGCGCCAGGCCCTGGCGCAACGTCACGGCGCGCGCGGGGAGGGCGGGGCCGCCCGGCGGAAGGGCGAGGGCGCGCACGACGAGCGCTTCGACGACGTGTCCCATGGGTTGGTCGGCTGCAGCGGCGACCGAGCGTAAGCGAGGTCTGGCGCGCGTGTCCATGCCGGCGGGCGCCGGCCCAGAGCAAGCGGCGAGCGGCGACGGGTGGGCGTGGATCTCCCGGTGGCGCAGGGCGCGCGGGCCAGGCGTTGACAGCGCGGGAGGGCGTCCGCATAGTCGCGCGGGATGGCGGCGGCGGGCGAGTGGGTCATCCGGAGCCGGCGTGCGGTGACGCCCCAGGGTGTGTGCCCGGCGGCCGTGCGCGTGCGCGCGGGGCGCATCGTTGCGGTCGAGCCGTACGGCGCCGCGGCGGCGGCGCCGGCGGGGGCGCGGGCGGGCGCGGCAAGCGGCGTGATGGACGGGGGTGGCGCGGGCAGCGAGACGTTCGACGCCGGCGACGCGGTGCTGATGCCGGGGCTCGTCGACAGCCACGTCCACGTCAACGAGCCGGGCCGCACGGAGTGGGAAGGGTTCGAGACGGCGACGCGCGCGGCGGCGGCGGGGGGCATCACCACGATCGCCGACATGCCGCTGAACTCCATCCCGGTGACGACCACCCCGGAGGCGCTGGCGGTGAAGGCGGAGGCGGCGGCAAGGGGCGCGCACGTCGACTTCACGCTCTGGGGCGGCGTCGTCCCCGGGAACACCGCTGCGCTCGAGGCGATGATCGACGCGGGGGTGCCGGGCTTCAAGTGCTTCCTGGTCCATTCGGGGATCGACGAGTTCCCCAACGTGGTCGAATCGGACCTGCGCGCGGCGATGCCGATCCTGGCGCGCCGCGGCGTGCCGCTCTTGGTGCACGCCGAGCTGCCCGGGCCCATCGAGGCGGCCGAGCGGGCGCGGGCGCGTGCGGACTTCGGCGCGGATGGCGGCGGCGGCGTCGTCGTCGGCGGCGGCGGCGGCGGGCCGATGCGCCGGTACGCCGACTACCTGGCCTCGCGCCCGGCGGCGGCAGAGGACGAGGCCGTGGCGCTGGTGCTGCGGCTCGCCGCCGAGACCGGCTGCCGCGTGCACATCGTGCATCTGTCGTCCGCCGGAGCGTTGGGCGCGCTGGCCGCAGCGCGCGCGCGCGGCATCGCCGTCACCGTGGAGACGTGCCCGCACTACCTGACGTTCACCGCCGAGGACATCCCGGACGGGGCGACGCTCTACAAGTGCGCGCCGCCCATCCGCGAGGGCGACAACCGCGAGCGGCTGTGGGCGGGACTCGCCGCCGGCCACATCGACCTGGTCGTGTCGGACCACTCGCCCTGCGCGCCCGAGCACAAGGCCCTGGAGGCGGGCGATTACGCGCAGGCGTGGGGAGGCATCTCGTCGCTGCAGCTCGCGCTGCCGGCGACCTGGACGGCGGCGCGCGCGCGCGGCTTCGGCCTGGACCGGCTCGCCGCCTGGATGTGCGCGGCGCCGGCGGCGCTGTGCGGGCTGGGGCGGCGCAAGGGGGCGCTCGCGCCCGGGATGGACGCCGACTTCGTGGTCTGGCACCCGGAGCGGTCCTTCACCGTGGCGCCCGAGCAGCTGCGCTTCCGCCACGCGCACACGCCCTACGAGGGGCGCACGCTCAACGGGGTCGTGGAGAAGACGTTCCTGCGCGGAGAGCTGGTGTACGATGCGGCGTCTGTTGACGCGCGCGCGGGCGCCGGCGCCGCCGCGGTCGCGGACAGCGTGGACGGGGCGGCGGGGAGCGGGGCGGCCCCGGCGCCGGCGACGCGCGGGACGTGGCTCAAGCCAGTGGCGTGACGGAGGACGATGCCGCCTTTCACCGAAGCCCTCGACCTGGCCGCGCCGGTGGCGTGACGGAGGACGATGGCGCATTTCACCGAAGCCCTCGACCTGGCCGCGGAGCGCGTGGGCGGCGAGGTGCTGGAGGCCAACGACGAGTTCTTCGCCGAGAAGGAGAACCTGCTCAAGGCCGGGCCGGCGGTGTTCGAGGCGCACCGCTACACCGATCGCGGCAAGTGGATGGACGGCTGGGAGACGCGCCGCCGCCGCGAGCCGGGGCACGACTGGTGCGTCGTGCGGCTGGGTCTGCCGGGCGCCATCCGCGGTTTCGACGTGGACACGAGCTTCTTTCGCGGCAATTACCCGGACGCCTGCTCCATCGACGCGTGCGCGGCGGGAGCGGCGGCGGGCGAGAGCGCCGGTGCGGGCGCTAGCGGCGGCGCGGGCGCGCCCGGGAGCGAGGCGGCGCCCTGGGTCGAGATCCTGCCGCGCGCGCCGCTCCTGGGCGACGCGCACAACTACTTCGCGGTGGCCGATGCGCGGCGCTGGACGCACGTGCGGCTGCACATCTATCCGGACGGCGGCGTGGCGCGGCTTCGCGTGCACGGCACCGTGGTCCCCGACTGGTCGCGCGTCGCCGCGGGAGACGGGCTCGTCGACCTCGCCGCCGTGGCCAACGGCGGCGTGACGCTCCTCAGCAGCGACATGTTCTTCGGGTCGCACGTCAACCTCCTGATGCCGGGGCGCGCGGTCAGCATGGCGGACGGCTGGGAGACGAAGCGGCGCCGCGGTCCGGGGCACGACTGGGTCATCCTCCGGCTGGGCGCGCGCGGCGCCATCCGCCGCGTCGAAGTGGACACCAGCCACTTCAAGGGCAACTTCCCCGACCGCTGCGCGCTGGAGACGTGCGACGCGCCGGCCGACGTGACGCTGGAGGAGCTGACCGACGCGCGCCGCACGGCCTGGACGCCGCTCTTGGGCGAGTCGAAGCTGCGTGCCCACGCGCAGCACGTGTTCGAGGCCGAGCTGGCGGCGGCGGCGGCGGCCGTCGCGCCGGCGACGCACGTGCGCTTCCACATCTATCCCGACGGCGGCGTGAGCCGGCTGCGGCTCTGGGGGCGGCCGGCGGACGCCGGGACGAGCGGGCGATGACGGTGCACGGCGCCGCGCTCGGGCTCGCGGGGCTCAACGCGGCTCTGCCCGCCGACGCCGAAGCGGCGTTCGCGCGCTGTTGCGGAGCGCGGCGCTGGGCCGAGGCGATGGCCGCGGCCCGCCCGTTCCGCGACGAGGCCGACCTCCACGCCCGCGCCGCCGCGGCGTTCGACGCGCTCGGACGCGACGATTGGCTGGAGGCGTTCCGCGCCCACCCGCGCATCGGCGACCGCGACGCCCTGCGCGCGAAGTTCGCCGACACGCGCGCCTGGGCAGAGGGGGAGCAGGCGGGCGCGCTCGGCGCCGCGGACAACGTCGTCGACGCCCTCGCCGACGGCAACCGCGCCTACGAGGCGCGCTTCGGCCACATCTTCATCGTGTGCGCGAGCGGGCTCGGCGCCGCCGAGATGCTCGCGCGCCTGCGCGCGCGGCTCGACAACGCGCCCGACGCCGAGCTCGAGATCGCCGCCGAGGAGCAGCGGCGCATCGCCCGCCTGCGCCTCGACAAGCTCCTGGAGGCCGCCGCGCCCGCCACGAACGGGGAGGCGAGGAACACATGAGCGCCATCACCACACACGTGCTCGACGTCAGCCGGGGGCGCCCCGCCGCCGGCGTCCCGGTGGTGCTCCGCCTGCGCGCCGGCGACGCAACCGGCAGCGGCGGAGGACATGGCGGGGGCGGGGGCGCCGGCGGCGGGAGCGGGAGGGGCGACGGCGGCGGCGCCCCGCGCGAGCTGGGCCGCGGCGTCACCGACGCCGACGGGCGACTACGTACGCTCTTGCCCGACGCCGCGCCCTTGGCCGCCGGCGTCTACGAGCTGACCTTCGACGTCGGCGCTTATCATGCCGCGCTGGGCGTGGAGGGCTTCTACCCCGAGGCGACCATCGTCTTCGCCGTGCGCGACCCCGGCGGCCACTACCACGTGCCGCTGCTGCTCAGCCCGTTCGGCTACTCCACCTATCGGGGGAGCTGACGCATGGCCGCGCACGCCGGCGAGTGGCTGAACCTCGTCCTCCGCTGGTTCCATCTCATCGCCGCCATCGGCTGGATCGGCAGCTCCTTCTACTTCATGTGGCTCGACGCCGCGCTCACCGCGCCGGACCCGCCGCGCGTCGACGTGAAGGGCGAAGTGTGGATGGTGCACTCGGGCGGCTTCTACCGCGTGGAAAAGCGCGTCATCGGTCCGGGGCGCCTGCCGCCGGTGCTGCACTGGTTCAAGTGGGAGGCCGCGCTCACTTGGGTCAGCGGATTTTTCCTGCTGGCCGTCGTGTACTACCACGGCGGCGGCATCTACCTGGTCGACGCGTCCGTATCGTCCATCTCGGTGCGCGCGGCCACGGCGCTAGGCATCGGCGTGCTGGTGGCGGGGTGGGCGGCGTACGACGTGCTCTGGAACACGCTCGGGCGCAAGGCCCCCGGCGCGGCCGCCGGCGTGTCCCTGGCGGCGCTGGTGGGCGTGGCCTGGGGGCTCAGCCACCTGCTGAGCGGGCGCGCCGCCTACATCCACGTCGGCGCGATGCTCGGCACGATCATGGTGGCCCACGTGTGGATGCGCATCCTGCCGGCGCAGCGGCAGATGATCCGCGCGACCGACGAGGGGCGCGAGCCCGACCTGTCGCTCGGCGCGCGCGCCAAGCAGCGCTCCGTGCACAACAACTACATGACGCTGCCCGTCGTGTTCATCATGCTGTCGAACCACTTCCCCAGCACCTACGCCCATCCGTGGCGCTGGGCGGTGCTCGTCGCGCTGATGCTGGCCGGCGCGGGCGTCCGCCATTTCCTGAACGCGAAGGGGCGAGCCGGCGTGGTGGCGCTGGTGGGCGCGGCCGTGGTGGCCCTGGCGCTCTTCATCGTCACGGCGCCGCCCGGCCTCTTCGGTGGCGCGGGCGCGCACGACGGGACGGACGGCAGCGGCGGCGGTGGCGGCGGTGGCGGCGGTGGCGGCGCCGGCGCCGTGTCGCCCGGGAGCGGAACAGGGGCGGCGTCCGCCGCGCCCGGCAAGTCGATCGACGCAGCAGCCGTGGGGTCGATCCACGGCGTGGTGCACCTCGACGGCGTTCCGCCGGCGCCCGCCGAGCTCACTCTGCCGTCGGGCTGCGCGGCCGGCCACGCGGGTCCGGTCTACGGCGAGGCGGTGGTCGCGCACGACGGGAAGCTCGCCAACGCCTTCGTGTGGCTGGGCAAGGGAGCCGAGGCCTGGGCCG
>DASYRF010000185.1:0-1653 GCA_036004705.1 Myxococcota bacterium | reverse complement strand
GGGCGGCGCGTCGGGCGCGGGCGGCGGGGGTGGCGCGGCCGGCGCGGGCGGGGAGCCGAAGAAGCGGCTGCCGATGTTCACCGGGCCGCCGCCGCCGCAGCTCATCCGTGGCGTGAAGAACACGCTCGCCGTCGCTTCGGGCAAGGGCGGCGTCGGCAAGAGCACCGTCGCCGTCAACCTCGCCCTGGCCCTGCAGCAGCGCGGCCAGCGCGTCGGCGTGATGGACATCGATATCTACGGCCCGTCGCTCGGGCTGCTCATGGGCGTGCGTGACCGTCCGGTGGCGGGCGAGGACGGGAAGATCTGGCCGCTGGAGAAGCACGGCGTGAGCCTCATGTCGCTGTCCTTCTTCGGCGAGCCGGGCGAGCCGGTCATCTGGCGCGGTCCCATGGTGGGCAAGCTCATCAAGCAGTTCATCGACGACGTGAACTGGGGGACGCTGGACTATCTCGTCGTGGACCTGCCGCCTGGGACGGGCGACGCGCAGCTGGCGCTCGTGCAAGACACGAAGGTGTCGGGCGCGGTCATCGTCACCACGCCGTCGGAGCTGGCGCTCATCGACGCGCGCCGCGGGCACGAGATGTTCAACCAGGTCAAAGTCCCCGTTCTCGGGATCGTCGAGAACATGAGCTACTACCTCTGCCCAAAGTGCGAGAAGCGGCACGACATCTTCGACCACGGCGGCGGGAAGCGCGCGGCCGAGGCGGCCGGCGTGCCGTTCCTCGGCGAGATTCCGCTCGACCCGACCGTGCGCGCCGCGGGGGACGGCGGCGAGCCGGTGGTGGTGCGCGGCCCCGGCGACCCGCACGCCGCGCCGTTCTTCGCGGTGGCCGACGAGATCATCCGCCAGACGGCCGGGGCCGCGTCCGCGACGGTGCACTAAGGCGCCGCGCGGCCGCCGCTTCGTTGACGATCGTATTGTCGTCTGTTACATCAACGACATGAGCACGAACGTGGAGGACGTGGGCGGAACGGGCGCCGCGGCGGGTGCGACGACGACGGCGGGCGCGGGGCCGGTCGTCACGATGACGGAGCGGGCGGCGCGCAACGTGAAGCGCATCCAGCAGATGGAGGGCGCGGTCGGTCAGGCGCTGCGCGTGTCGGTCGTCCCCGGCGGCTGCTCCGGCTTCTCGCACGACCTCTTCTTCGACGAGGAGGCGCGCGCCGGCGACCACGTGTTCGATTACTTCGGCGTGACCGTGCGCGTGGACCCGCGCAGCATGAAGCTGCTGGCCGGCACCGAGATCGACTTCGTCGAGGGCATCCAGGGGTCGGGGTTCGCGCTGTCGAACCCACAGAGCAAGGGCTCTTGCGGCTGCGGCAAATCGTTCAACGTCTGAACCTGAGGGCGCGCTCCAGGCGCCTCGATGCAACGAACTGGCCCCGGCCGCGGTCGTCGAGGGGCTCGCTCGCACGCTTGACGCCGATCTTCCAGGCGGTACGATCCGGCTTCATGGTGGCTCGGGGGAATGGCCCTTCTCACAGGGCAGCGTTCGGGGCGCTGGTCCTGCTCGTTGGGGGCGGCGGCTGCGTCCCCAGCGGCGCGCCCTTGCCGCCGGCGCCGGAGCCCAACACCGGCGAGCCGGACGTGGAGTGCACGCCCGCGCCCGGCACGTGGTGCCCCATGTCCTCCGAGGGCGCCCCGGAGGGGCG
>DASYRF010000184.1:0-5780 GCA_036004705.1 Myxococcota bacterium | reverse complement strand
GACCGTCACGGCGGCCGCGCCGCGCAGGGGCGCTCCCCCGGCGGGCGGGTCGAACAGGCTTGCCACCAGCCCGCGCAGCGCGGCCAGGCGCAGCCAGCCGAGGTCGGCGGCGTCGCAGCCCGCCGCGCCCACGGCGGCGTGTAGCGCGCCCAGCGCCTCACCCGCGCCGAGCCGCCCCGTGTCCACCACCAGCCGATCGGCGAGTGCCAGCAGCGCCGCCGCCCCGGCCCCGCCCTCGGGTACGCCGCGCTGCCAGAAGAGCGCCGCGGGCAGGTCCGGCACCAGCAGCGCGCGGGCCACCGAGGGGAAGTGGTCGGTGCCGCGCCCGCGCCCTGTGACGGTGATCTCCTCCGAGCAGACGCTCTTGCCGCCGCCCGGCGCCAGTACACAGTTGGCGCTGATGGAGGCATCGAGCTCGCCGAGGCCGCTGCCGGGGCGCGGCTCCGGCTCCGCGCAAAGCACCAGCACCCGCGCCGGCAGCGCGGGGGCCAGATCGTCGACGAGCCTCTTCGCGGCGAGGAAGTCGCCGGGCCCGTCACCCACGCGCATCATCAAGTTCCACAGGCAGGCCCGCGTCACCGCTGCGGGCGGGGCGTGCTCGGCCGTCGCCGCTTCCGCCGCCGCCGCCGGCGCCGCGACCGTCCCGCTGGCGGCGCGCCACAGCGCGCTCAGCTCGCGCTCGATGGCCGCGACGTCCACCGCGAGCTCGCGCCCCGCGGAGAATTGCTCGACGCGGTCACCGAGGCTCATCGCGGCCTTCTCCGCCTGCGCCGCCTGCCTGGAGCAGGCGACGCGTTGCGCGGGCGCCAGCGGGCGGCGGTGCTTGCCCGCCCCGGCGCGCGCCGCATCGCCGTGTACGCGCGCTCATGGCTTGCGCCACCGCCGCCCGTCGCGGGCCAGGAGCGCGTCCGCTTCGGGCGGTCCCCATGACCCCGCTTCGTAGGCCGGCAGCACCGCCCCCGTCTCCGCGGCCCACGCTTCGTGCACGCGCGAGATCCAGCGCCACGACGCCTCGACCTCGTCCCCGCGCGTGAAGAGCGTCGGGTCCCCCAGCAGGCAGTCCAGTAGGAGCCGCTCGTACGCCTCCGGCGGGGCCGTCCCGAACGACGTCCCGTAGCGGAACTCCATGTTCACCGGCGCCACTTCGTTGGTCGGCCCCGGCACCTTCGACCCGAAGTTCAGCGAGATCCCCTCGTCCGGCTGGATGCGCACCGCCAACACGTTGTGCGCCGCCGCGCCGCGCAGGTCGCCGCCGAAGAGCCGGTGCGGCGCCGCCTTGAAGTGGATGGCGATTTCGGTGACGCGCTTGGGCATGCGCTTCGCCGAGCGCAGATAGAAGGGCACGCCCGCCCAGCGCCAATTGTCGACGAAGAGCTTCATCGCCACGAACGTCTCGGTGGTCGACGCAGCCGCCACGCCCGCCTCCTCGCGGTAGCCGGGGACGCGCTGCCCCAGCACGTTGCCGGCGGCATACTGCGCGCGCACGACGTTGTCCTCCAGCGCGTACGCCCCGTCGGCGTCCCCCCCCGCCTCCCGCAGCGACATCAGCACTTTCAGCTTCTCGTCGCGCACCGCGTCGGGCGTGAAGGCCACCGGCGGCTCCATCGCCGTCAGGCACAGCACCTGGAAGAGGTGGTTCTGCACCATGTCGCGCAGGATTCCCGCCTCCTCGAAGTAGCCGCCGCGCCCCTCCACGCCGATGGACTCCGCGCCGGTGATCTGCACGTGGTCGACGTACTTCTGGTTCCACAGCGGCTCGAAGATGCCGTTGGCGAAGCGCAGAACCAGCATGTTCTGCACGGTTTCCTTACCGAGATAATGGTCGATACGGAAGACTTGCCGCTCGTCGAAGACGGCGCGCGCCTCGGCGTTCAGCGCGCGCGCCGTCGCTAGGTCGCGCCCGAACGGCTTCTCGATGATCGTGCGGCAGAACGGGCGGTCGCCCGGCGCGGGGCGGCGCGCCAGTCCGGCGGCACCGAGCTGGCGCAGGATGGTCGGGTACACCGACGGGGGCGCCGCCAGGTAGAAGACGCGGCTCCCCGCCGTGCCGCGCGCCGCGTCGATCTGCTCGAGGCGCGCGCCCAGTGTACGGTAGGCGGCGAGGTCGTCGAAATCGCCCTGCACGTAGTAGACGTCGCCGCTCAGCGCGGCAAGGAGCGTTTCGTCGACGGGCTGCAGGCGGGCGAACTCGCGGATGCCGGCGGCCATCTCGGCGCGGAACTCGTCGTCGGTCTTGGGGCGGCGCGCGAAGCCGACGACCGCGAACGACGGCGGCAAGAGCCGCTCGCGCCGCAGCGTGTACAGCGCCGGCAGGAGCTTGCGGCGCGTGAGGTCGCCCGAGGCGCCGAAGATGACCATGGCGCACGGCTCGGGCTGGCGGTCTTCCACGAGCCCGGCGCGCAGCGGGTTGTCCGCCGGCGCGGGCGCGGCGGGCGCGGCGGGTGCGGCGGGCACGGCGGGCGCGGCGGGTGCGGCGGGCGGTACGGCGGACGCGCTCATGCGCCCTCGAACGACCGCGCCAGCGCCGCCAGCCCCTCCTCGACGGAAGCGGCCGCGCCCAGGTCCACGCGCAGCGCGCGCCGGCCCCGCCGCAGCAGCACCGCCAGGTCGCCGTCGGCCTGCGCGCGCAGGAGCTGCCCGAAGGTGAAGGCCTCCCCCGGGATGGGGAGGTCGTGTCGCGTCGGCGCCACGAGCTGGACGAACACGCCGGTGTTGGGCCCGCCCTTGTGGAGCTGGCCGGTCGAGTGCAGGAAGCGCGGCCCGACCGACACGACCGTGGCGTTGTGCGCCGGCAGCCGCTTCTGCGCCGCCACGCGTGCCGCGTGCAGCGCCGCGCCCCGCGCGGGCGCCTCTTCGCCGGGCACCTGGAAGAAGGCGGTGAACGCCAGGTAGTCGCCCGGCCGAGCCGACGCGAGGTGAGCGCGCAAGACCTCGGCGTCGTCCGGGCGGAAGGTACGCCGCGCGATGTCGGCGGCGGCGGCGCTGCGACCCGCCAGGAACGCGGCCGTCTCGTTCTTCGCCTCGGTCACGTTCGGCTCGTCGAACGGGTTCACTTGCAACAGCGCGCCCGCGATCGCCGTGGCGACCTCCCAGCGGAAGAACTCGCCGCCCAGCGCGGCGGCGGCGGCGAGGCGCACGGCGGCGTGCGGCACGTCGAGCGCGCGGTGCTCCGCCGACAGGCGCGCCACTTTCTCGGCGCTCTCGCCCGCCACGCCCAGGATCATCTCCACCGCGTCGACGAACGGCGCGCCGGTGCCGTTCACCGGGGCGATGCCGCGCCCTTCCTTGCCGGTCGACTCGGCCACGAGCTGCTCGACCCAGCCGGGGAAGCCGGCCAGCTCGCGCGTGGTGAAGAACGCCAGCTTGTCGCGTCCCGTCTTGCCGCCGCCGCCCAGCAGCGCGCCCAGGTGCAGGCCCGGGTTCGTCTCCGGGTCGGGCTCGCGGCACGCCGCCGCCATCGCCGCCGCGCTGTCGAGCAGCGCCTCGAGGTCCACGCCCAGCAGCGCCGCCGGGAAGAGCCCGAAAAGCGAAAGCGCCGAATAGCGCCCGCCGATGTTCGGGTCGTTCTCCAGCACGGCGCGGTAGCCGCGCGCGCGCGCCTGCGCCGCCAGCCCGGTGCCGGGATCGGTGATGGCGACGAAGTGGCGGGCGCGGTCCGGCGCGGCCGCCAGCCTCTCCCAGAAGTGCGCCTCGAAGCTCTTGACCTCCAGCGTCCCGCCCGACTTCGACGCCACCAGGTACAGCGTCTCGCGCGGGTCGGACGCCGCCTCGGCGGCGCGCACCGCGTCGGGATCGGTGGAGTCGAGCACGTGCACCGGGATTCCGGCGCCGCCCGGCGCCGCGCCGAACGTGCGCGCCAGGACCTCGGCGCACAGGCTCGACCCGCCCATGCCGAGCAGCACCGCCGCGCGCAGCCCGTCGGCGCGCACCGCCGCCGCCAGCGCGCGCAGCTCCGCGAGCCGCGGCCGGTAGGTCTCGGGCGCGCGCAGCCAGCCGAGTCGCGTGGCGATGCTCTTGTCGTGCGCGGCGTCCGGCGTGTAGAGCCGCGGGTCGCCTTTCCATAGCCGCGCCGCGGCGTCCATGCCGCGCAGCGCCGCCAGCGCTTCGCCCAGCGCCGCGGCCGCGGCGCCCGGGAAAACCTCCATCGGCGCCGCTGCCCCTGCCCCTGCCCCCGCCGCCACTTCCGCGTCCGTCGCGTCGTTCCGTGTCATGGGGCGCCCATGGTACACCCGCCCGGCGTGGTTAGGATCAACCGCAGCGGGCAGGTGTCCGGGCAGGTGCCATGAGCAGCGTGCTGCGAACGGTCGTGGGGGTGGTGCGTTCGGTGGCGGCTTGGCTGTGGGCGGCGCTGGCGCTGCCGCCGCTGACGCTCGTCTCGCTCGTCGCCTTGCCGTTCGACCCCCACCAGCGCATGCACGACCTCTCCTCCACGCTGTGGATGAAGGGCATCCTCTGGCTGTCCGGCATCCGCGTCGTCGTGCAGGGCGCCGAGCACGTCCGCCGCGAGCACCACTACATCGTCGCCTGCAACCACCAGTCGCTCGTGGACATCCTCGCCGTCCTCAGCACGCTCCAGCCCCTCACGCCGGTGCGCTTCATGGCGAAGCGTTCCCTCTTCTACGTGCCCGTCTTCGGCCTGGCCATGCGCGCGTTCGGGCACGTCCCGGTCGACCGCGCGCGCGGGCGCGGACTGCTGCGCGAGATCAAGCTCGCCAAGGAGCGCGTGCAGAAGGGCGTCTCCTACGTCTTCTTCCCGGAAGGGACGCGCTCGCTCGACGGGGCGATGCAGCCGTTCAAGCGCGGTGCGTTCTGGATCGCCTTGCGCACCGGCACGTCCATCCTGCCCATCACCGTCACCGGCGCGGTCGAAGCCTTCCCCAAGGGGCAGTACTTCATCTACGGCGGGCCGGTGGTGACGTTGCGCGTGCACTCGCCCTTGCCGACGGCCGGTTTGGGCGAGAGCCCGGAGGCCGTGGACGCGCTCGCGGCGCGGACCTGGGACGTCATCGCCGCGGGGTTGCCCGAGCCGCTGCGCGTGCGCTCGCGGCGCACGCCCGGTCAACCGCCGGCGGGCGGCACCGGGGCGGCCGACGGGAGCACGCTGGAGGGCGCCGGACCGCCGGCCGGCGTGGGAGGCGGCACCGGCCGCGGAACCGCCGCGGCGTGACCGAGCGCCGCCGCCACGCGCGTGCGCAGGATCGACGCGTCGAACGCCGGCAACCCGCGCTCCGGATCGGGGCCGGGGAACATCCAGAAGCCCGGCAGCGGTAGGCCGGCGTCCGTCCAGCGCGCCCCGCGCTCGTAGAGCAGCACCACGTCCCAGGCCACCGGCGCCTTCACCGACGAGCTCCAGAATTCGTCGGGAGGGTCGGTCGCCCCGAGCGGCGCGGCGAAGGCGAGGCCCAACGCCGTGCCGGTGTCCCAGAAGTGCGCGGCGCGCGCGTCGGTCTCGGCGCCGGCGTGATCGGCGGCGTCGCCGTCGTCGTCGAACGGCAGGACCGGTTGCCACACGAAGTAGACCCGCAGGTCGGGATCGGCGATGGACCCGAGCGCGCCGTCGCGGACTCCGGCGTACCGCCGGAGACAGCCCGGTCACGTGGGCGACAGCAGCGCTAGGACGCGCACGCGGCCGGCGTCGGCGTCGAAGCGCGCCCGCAGGGCGGCGAAGCCTTCCCCTACCGGCGCCAGCGCGCCGCCCGCCCCTTTGCCGGAGCGGCACGCGCCCGCGCCCAGCGCCGCCGCCGCCAGCGCCGCCGCCGCCAGCGCCGCCGCCGCCAGCG
>DASYRF010000183.1:0-3259 GCA_036004705.1 Myxococcota bacterium | reverse complement strand
ACGCGCAGGTTGCTGGTGCCGCGCACCAGGAACTGCGCGTCCACCACGGCGCGCTCCTTGTCCTTGGTCATGGCGTTCCCGCCTTGCGGATGTGCCGTGGCGACCTGCAGCTCGCGCACGTCGGCGAGCGCCTCGATCTTCGCCGCGTCCGCCTCCTTCTGCAGCACCAGGCCCTCGCGGGTGCTCACCACCACCTCGCGCGGGCGCTTGCCCTCCGCCGACCCGCGCAAGAAGGCACGCGCGAGCGCCCCCAGCCCGGCGCGCAGCCTCCCCAGCTCCTTCGCCCCCAGCGGCAAGCTCACGTGCACGGCCTCGCCGTCCACGGTCACGCGCCCCTTCGCCTCCGAGGGCACCAGCGGCGCGGCCGTCGTGGCGTGCGCGAAGCGCAGCATTCGTCCGAAATGCACGTCCAGGAACCCGGGGAACGCCGTGGCCTGCGTGCCGGGCGGATTGTACCAGGTCTCGATCACGAAGCCGCCCTCGGGGGGCATGTAGTAGTGGCCGATCTGCACCGACCCGGCGGCGCGCACCGGCTCGTCGTAGAACGCGTGCACCGGGCAGCCGATGTTCGCCGAGAACCCCTCGCCCACCGGCAGTCTCAGCGCGCGCAGGTCCTTGGCCCGCAGCAGCATCGCCGACGACCCGATCGCCCCGCCCGCCACCACGTACTGCGCGGCGCGCACCGACACGGTGCGCCCGTCGCCCAGGCGCACGCCCAGCGACTCCACGGCGCGCCGCAGCCCGCCCGGCTTCTTCTTCGCCAGCGCCATGTCCACCACGCGGGCCCGCTGCACGATGGTGCAGTTCCCCGTGCCGAGCGCGCGCGGCAGGTACACTTGCAGCGCGTTGCGCTTGCGCTCGAACGCGCAGCCCAGGTTGCAGTAGCCGCATCCCTGGCACGGCGCGCGCGGCGGCCCGGCCAGGTTCACCAAGCACTCGTAGAAGCCCGGCACGGGCGGCTTGCCCAGGTCGGGGGCGCGCGGCGCGCCGAAGGCCGCCGTCAGCAGCGTCCCGGCGGGGTTGATGCGCGCCCCGGTCGCGCCGGCCGGCTTGATGTCGAGATCGCGCGCCACGGCCTCGTAGCCGAGCGCCATCTCGGCGGCGGTGGGCGGGAAGCCCAGCTTCTGCCAGAGCTCCAGGCGCGCGGGCGGCAGGCGGAAGCAGACCGCGTTGTTGATGGTGGAGCCGCCCCCCAGGCACGCGCCCTGGAACACCATGAACGAGGGCCCCTTCTGCAACAACTTGTCGTTCGCGCGCTGCAGGCCGGCGTCCTTGTAGAGGCGCGCCATCGACGGCATCTCGGCGTCGGTGAAGGTCGGCTCGGGGGCGTAGGGCCCGGCCTCCAGCAGGAGCACGCGCTTGCCCGCCGTGCTCAGGCGCTCCGCCAGCAGCGATCCGGCCGGCCCCGAGCCGGCGATGACCACGTCGTAGGTCCCGGCGGGCGGCTCGTCCTTCACGTCGAGCCGCGCGGCGCTCGGGGCGGGGCGCGGCGTGTAGCGCGTGTAGCCGACCTGCGCGTCGGCCTTGGGGTGCGAGAAGTAAGCGAGCGCGATCATCACGTGCAGCAGGTCGAGCGCGTCGCGCACGGGCGTGCGCTTGGGGGCGTGCAGCCCGTCGGCGATGTGCTTGCGCAGCTTGGCGTGGTCGAAGTGCACGACGGCGTCGAGCTCGCCGACGATCTCCAGCATCTGCCGAACCGACGAGATCGCCCGCGCGCGCGCCGCGCCGAGGAAGGCGTCGACCTGATCGCAGATCTCGTCGATCGAGACGCGCCGCAGCGCCGGGTCGGCGGGCAGGATCACGTCGGCGCACAGCGCGATCGCGCGACGCTCCGCGGGCGTGAGGAACGAGCCCATCCGAGTCCCCTCCTTCGAAGAGGGACTCTATCAGCTGTAAGAGGCGAAAAGCGAGCCGCGCCGAGCGACGCGGCTCGCCGCCGTCACGGGCAGGCGCCGTTGGCGAAGACGTCGTCGACGTACACGCCCTCGGTGGAGTTGGCGATGTCGTCGCCGGTGTCGAACACGAAGCCCAGCTGCACGGTCATGCCGTTGTAGGCGGAGAGGTTCACGGTCTGCATGATGAAGGCGCCGCTCGAGCCGGTGCTCAGGATGGCGTCGCTGCAGCGGTCCCACACCTGCACCGGGGCCGGCGCGCCCATCGGGTCGACTTGCAGCGTCAGGTCGTCGAAGCCGCACGGCTCGGTGTCGTAGTAGACCCAGAACGTGACTTCGCTGCCGGTCACCGGGAGCGTGATGAGCGACGACACCGCCGTGCCGTTGCTGGCCAGCGTGCCGAACGGGCCGCCGGTGCAGTCGTAGTTCTGCACCACGGGGTTGCCGTAATAGAGGCTGTGCATCGGGCTCACCGAGCGGAAGTCGTCGATCGTCCAGCCGACCCCGCTGGTGCACGAGTTCGTGAAGGTCCACCCCATCGCCGCGCCGCCGGCGAAGTCGTAGACGCACGCCTGCTCGTCGTCGTCGGACGCCGCGACGCAGCCCGTGTCCGCGGGGTAGTCGACGAAGGCGTCGCCGTCGTCGTCGGTGCCGTTGGCGCACTGCGGGCAGCCGGCGCCCGGACAGGTGTCGGTCTCGTCGGCGTCGGCCAGGGTCGTGCAGCCCGGGTCGAGCGGGAAATCCGCCAGCGCGTCGCCGTCGTCGTCGAGGGTGTTGCTGCAGGCGCCGGCCGTGCACACGAACGTCCCGGTGCCCGGGTCGCTGCAGGCGAAGCCGCCGACCGCGTCGCAGGTGAACACGAGGCTCGTGGGATCGCAGGGTGCTCCGCCGGCCACCGTCCCGCTGACGTCCAGCTCGTAGGAGCCGGCCGCGCCGTTCAAGCCGTCGACGAACAGGAAGTACGTCCCCGGCCCGAGCGTGGTGACGATGGTGGAGCCGCTGAACGAGCCCGGCGCGTTGTCGTTGCAGGCGATCTCGCTGGTGGTGTCGTCGCAGAGGCTGCGCAGGTAGATCCCCGTGTCGAAGGTCGTCCCCGCCAGGTTCGTCGTGAGGGTCACCGCGGCGGTGGTGGTCATGGTGAAGATGACGACGTCCTCGCCGCCGCTGGTGGTGAAGCCCGCCGTGCAGCTCCCCACGAAGCTCCCCGTGACGGTGGTCGTTCCCAGGAGGTGGCCGTCGGGCGGCAGGTCGATGAAGGGGACGCCGGGGATGCACTCGTCCTCTTCGGTGGCGTCGGCGGCGTAGAAGCAGCCGGGGTCGGCGGGGTAGTCGATGATAGCGTCGCCGTCGTTGTCGACGCCGTCGTA
>DASYRF010000182.1:0-18000 GCA_036004705.1 Myxococcota bacterium | reverse complement strand
CCGAGCCCGTGGAGCCCGGCCCCACCTGCCGCACCTGGCGCGTGCCGCTGCGCCCCGGGGCTACCTTCCACGACGGCACGCCGCTCGACGCAAACGCGGTCGTGGCCTCGCTGGCGCGCTTGCTGGCGCCCGCTTCGCACTCGCCACACGCCTGGCTGCTCGCCGCGCTCAAGGGCGCCGCCGACGCCGCCAAGGGCAAGCGCGCCGTGCCCGCCGGCCTGCGCGCCGACGGCGCCACCGCCGTGCTGCTCGAGTGGACGCGGCCCGTGGACGCGCTCGACGTCGCACACTTACTCGCTGCGCCCGCCACTGCCGTCGTGGGCGTCGACCGCGGCGCCAGCTCGCTCCCGGAGGGCAGCGGCCCGTTCGTCCCGGCGACCTACGCCCCCGGCGGCGAGCGCGTGCGCCTCGAGGCATTTTCCCGCCACGTGCGCGGCCGCCCCTTCGCCGACGCCGTCGTGCTGCAAGGCTTCCCGGGCCGCAAGGAGGCGCTGGCGGCCTTCGTGCTCGGCAACGTGAAGCTCTCCCTCTTCGGGCGCCCCGCGTTCGGTCTCGGCTCGCCCGATTCGGGCGCGCCCACCGCCGCCGGCGCGGGCACTGGCGCGGGGGCCATCGCCGACGCCGAGACCGGCACCGCCCTCGCCGACCTCCTCGTCCCGGGCCCGCCGCGCACGGGACGCAAGCTGCTCGGCGCGGCCGAGATGCGCGCCGCCCTCGACCTCGCCGTCGACCGCGCCGCGGTGGCCGCCTTCGCCGTCGGCGGCGGCTCGGTCGCCGCGGCCGGCGTCATCCCGCCCGCGTATCCGTTCGGGCGCATTGCACCGCCCGCGCACGCGGACGCCGCCGCCGCCCGCGCGCTGCTCGCCACCGCCGCCGCCCGCACCGGCGAGCCGCTCCCCACGCTGCGCATCCTGCTCAGCACCGCGCGCCCGCATCATCGCGACGTCGCCGAGAAGCTCGTCGTGGCACTGCGCGCCGCCGGTCTCGTCGCCGAGCTCGACCCCCAGCCCCACACCGTCTTCCTCGAGCGCCGCGCCTCCGGCGATTTCGACCTCTGCCTCGACGAGGTCTGGCTCCCCGGCGGCGGCGACCTCGCCTTCCCCGCCATGCTCGCCGCCGTCGGACGCGCCAAGGACGCCGTCGTGCTCTTCGCCGCCGGCACCTACCGCGACCTAAAGGTGGTCACCGAGACGGAGAAGAAGGTGGTCGCCGCGCACGACACGCTCGTGCTCGACTTTCGCCCGCTGCGCGCCTGGGCGGCGCCTCGCCTGCACGGCGTCTGGTTCGACGACGCCGCCCGACTGCACCTCGAGGACGCCTTCTGGGCGGAGGCCACCTTGCCGGCCGCGCCCTCGTCCGGCGGCGGCGGCGGCGCCGGCGCCGGCGCCGGGGCTGTCGCCCCCGTGACGCCCGAGGGCACGCCGTGGCCTGGCGGCCTCTCGGCACGGTTGCTCCGCTAGCCATGCGCTTCTCCCTGCGCACCAAGCTGTCGCTCGCGTTCGCCGCCGTGGTGGTGGTCCCCGTCGGCGTGACGCTGTGGCGAACCCGCGACGGCATGAGCGCCCTGTACAAGGCCGACTTCGAGACGCGCGTCGCCGGCGCCGCCGACGCTCTCGGCGAGGAATACGCGGAGCTGGGCCGCGACCTCGACGCCGCCGTCACCGGCCTCGGCCGCAACAGCGCCGAGGCCTACAATCCCTTCGACCCCATCCTGCTCGGGCTCGCCGGCGGCGGGCCCGGCGACGAGGTGCGCCGCACCTTCGCCGACTACGTCCCGGGCCTGATGACCGCCGCGCGCCTCGATCTGTTGACGGTGTACGACGCCGGCGGAACGGTGCTCGCCTGCGGGCACGATCCGGGGCGGCGCGGCGAGCCCGATCCCGAAGGCTTTGCTCGCGCCCGCGCGTTCGAGGGCAAGCCGTTCGTGGCGCGCGACTTCGTGCTGCGCGAAGGACGTACCGACGCCGTCCTCACCGCGCAATTCGCCCGCCGCGTGGAGCGCTACGGCGCCTCCGTGACGGTGGTCGCCGGCCGCACGCTCGACCGCCGCTTCTTCGGGCGCGCCGGCGCCGCCGGCGCGGTCGTCACCCTCCTCGACGAGGCCGGCCGCGTGATCGCCACCAACGCCGCCGCCGGCGCCCCACCCAACGGCTGGCCGACCGGCACGCGGGAGATCCGCAACCCCGACGGCAAGGTCGCCGCGCGCCTGGTCGTGGCCGTCGACGACGCCACGCTGGAGGCGTCGCTGCGGGCCGTCACCCAGACCGCCACGCTCGTGGCCATCGTCGGCATCACCGTGGCCTTGGCGCTGGCGCTCTTCATCGCCGGCCGCATCACCCGCCCGCTGGCCGAGCTCTCCGCCGCCGCGCGCGACGTCGCGCAGGGGAAGCTGCGCACCACCGGCCTGCGCGCCCGCCCCGCCGACGAGATCGGCGAGCTGGTCGGCACGTTCGATCAGATGACCCGCGACTTACACGAGTCGCGCAAGGAGCTGCGGCGCGCCGAGCGCGTGGCCGCCTGGCGCGAAGTCGCGCAGCGCATCGCCCACGAGATCAAGAACCCGCTCAGCCCCATCCGCACGAGCGTCGAGTCCATGCGCAAGGCCCGCGCCAAGGGCCACCCCGCGTTCGGCGAGATCTTCGAGGAGAGCACCAATGCGGTGCTGGAAGAGGTCGAGCGGCTGCGCCGCATCGTCGACGAGTTCTCGCGCTTCGCCCGCATGCCGGCCCCGCGCCTCGAGCCCGTCGACCTGGGCGAGCTGGCCCGCGCCACCGCGGCGCGCTACGAGAACCCGGGCGGCCCGGCGGTCCGCGTCGAGGTCGAGCCCGCCTTGCCGCGCGCGCGCGCCGACCGCGAGCAGCTCACGCAGGTGCTTCACAACCTGCTGAAGAACGCCGTCGAGGCAGCCCCCGCCGCCGGCGGTACCGTAGACGTGCGCCTGCGCGCCGCGCCCGGCGGCCGCGCCGTCGAGCTGCGCGTCGGCGACAACGGCCCCGGCATCCCCGAGCCGGCGCGCGACCAGCTCTTCATGCCCTACTTCACCACCAAGGCCGAAGGCACCGGCCTCGGGCTCGCCATCTGCCACCGCATCGTCACCGAGCACGGCGGAACGATCACGCTCGCCCCCGGCGGACCCGGCGCCACATTCGTGGTCACCGTTCCGGCGAGCTGAGTCGAGGCACGCCGAAGGCGTCGCCTCCGACTTAGGTCAAGGTTCACGTCCTCTGAGTCGAGCCGAAGCCGCCGAAGGCGTCGCCTCGACTTGGGGATCAATCCACGTCGTCTTTGTCGAGCCGAGGCACGCCCGACCTAGGGAAAGATTCACGTCCTCTGATACGCTGCGGCCGATGCGCGAGCGGGCGTGTCCGACCTGTGCGCGGCGCTACGCCGGAGACGCGGCCTTTTGTCCCGCCGACGGCACGCGGCTGGTGGACGCGGCGCCGCCGCCCGCCGCCGCCGTGGCGCCCGGGTCCGTCCACGACCCAACGCGCGGCGCTAGCGCGAGCGCGAGCGCGATCGACGTGGACGTGGACGCCGACCGCGCCGCGCTGATGGACACCGGCCTCGACCTCGGCCACCAGCACGCCGGCGACGCTTCGTCCTGGGCGCCCGGCCCGGACTCGCGCCCGGAGCACACCGACTTCGCGCTCGGCGGCCGGCTCGTCGGCGGCCGCTTCAAGGTGCTTTCGCTCCTGGGCCGCGGCGGCATGGGCGTCGTCTACCTCGCCCATCAGGTCAGCGTGGACCGCGACGTGGCGCTGAAGGTTCTGCACGCCGAGCTCGCCCACGACCCGCAGCTCGTCCGCCGCTTCCAGGTCGAGGCGCGCGCCGCCAGCCGCATCACGCACCCCAACGGCGTGGTCGTCTACGACTTCGGCATCGACGAGGACGGCCTGTGCTTCCTGGCGATGGAGTTCGTCAAGGGCCAGAACCTGCACGACGCCCTGAAGGCCGGCGGCCCGCTGCCCGCTCGCCGCGCCGTGCACGTGGTCGATCAGGTGCTCGCCTACCTGGAGGAGCTACACAGCGCGGGCATCCTCCACCGCGACCTCAAGCCCGAGAACGTCTTCCTGCTCGAGGGTAAGGGGGACCGCGCCAAGGTCATCGACTTCGGCCTTGCCAAGGTCGCCGAGGACCCCAACGCCGCCGAGCGGCTCACCCGCCAGGGTGCCGTCTTCGGCACGCCCTTCTACATGTCGCCGGAGCAGGGCGCCGGCGAGACGGTCGACGCGCGCACCGACCTCTACGCCTGCGGAATCATCCTCTACGAGCTGCTGTGCGGGCAGCCGCCCTTCGGCGGCGGCTCCACGGTGCAGATCCTTCGCCGTCACATGACCGCGCCCGTGCCGCATCCACGCGAGAAATACGCCGCCGCCGACGTGCCCGAAGCGCTGTGGGCCGTGCTCCAGCACGTGCTGGCCAAGCAGCGCGAGGAGCGCCCCGCCGACGCGCGCGCGCTCCGCGCCCTGCTGCACCCGTTCCTCTCCGTGGCCCCGGCCGCCGCCGCCCCGGTGCCTCCGCAGGCCGCGCCGCGCGCCGCGCGCACCACCCCCGCGCCCATCAGCTCGCCCGACTTGCTGGTCGCCCCCGACGCCGCCGCCGGCTTCCTCGGCGACGTCGAGCGCCTGCTCACCGAACGGGTGGGCCCGATGGGGCGCGTCCTCGTGGGCGAAGCGCTGCAGGAAATGGCGCTGACGCCCGAGAACCTGCCGCGCGGTGCCGTCGGCGAGCTCATCACGCGGCTCGTGGAGGAGATCCCCGCCGGCGCGCCGCGCGCGGAGGCGAAAGCCGCTCTGGAACGCCGCGCGCAAGGACTCCCGCCCGTGCCCGGCGCCTTCGACGCCGCCGGGGCCGCCGCCGCGGGCGGCCGCGCCTCCGGCGGGCCGATCTCCGAGGCGCTGATCACCGGCGCCGCCCTGGCGCGGCTGCTCGGCGCGCTGGAGACGCTGCTGCGCGACGCCGTCGGCCCCATGGCCGCCATCGTGCTCGACGACGCGCTCGAGGAGGTCGGCGCCGGCCGCGACGCCCTTGCGCGCCCGCGCCTGGTGGACCTGGTGCGCCTGGTGGCGGAGAATGTGCCACCCGCGCGCCGCTCGGCCTTCCAGTCTCGCGCGACCGAGCTGGCGAGCGCAGTCGGCAAGGAGCCCTAGCCCGCATGGCCGCTCGCAAGCATCTGGAGAACCGCATCCTTCTGCTGGCCGTCATCATCCTGGTGGTGGCGTTCGGCGCACTGGCGCTCGTGAACGTCTTGCAGGTCACCGACGCGCTGGAGTCGCGCACGATGCACGAGTCGCGCGCCGTGGCCGAGAGCGCCGCCGGCGGCATCCGCACGCTCATGCGCTCGGGCGCCGACGAGGACGACATCCGCGAGGGACTGCCGCGCTTCGTGGAAGAGATGCGCGAGACCAACGCGCTGGAGGACGTGCACCTGTTCGACCTGAACGTGCACGAGCCCTTCCGAAAGTCGGGCAAGGTGGAGGACGCGCGCGTGCTGGCGGCCGCCAAGGACGTGCTCGGCAGCGGCGCGGACCGCACGGTCGACATGCGCAGCACGCGCTACTACCTGAAGCCCGTGCTGCGCGAGCCGGCGTGCGACGAGTGCCACGACACCGACCCGCCCGGAACCAAGGTGCGCGGCGTCGTCGCGGTCTCCATCTCCAAGGAGGAGGGGCGCGCGCTGGTGCAGTCGAACGCCGTGTTCCTGTCGGCGTCGGCGCTCGCCACCATCATCCTCGTCATCATCGGCGTGAAGCTCGTCACGCGCCGCGTGGTGACGGCGCCGCTCAAGTACCTCACCCAAGTGTCGGACGACATCTCCAAGGGGAACCTCGACGCGGAGGTGAAGGTGGACTCGGCGGACGAGGTGGGCCTGTTGGCCGAATCCATCGAGCGGCTGCGCGTGTCGATGAAGCTTGCCATGGACCGCCTGGCGAAGAAGCGCAGCTCCGCACCCACGCAGGGGCCCGGGTCCGGCACTTAGCGCAGGGGGGGCGTCAGGCGGCGGCGCCGCGCGCGTCGGGCGAGCGGGCGGGCGCCACTGGCGTACGCGCCAGGCGCAGCGCGCCGATGGCCACGGCGATGGTCGCCAGCATCACCAGCACCAGCGCCCAGACCACGTTGTACAGAGACTCGCCCAGACCGATGAGGTAGATGAAGCGCTGGTCGGGGCCCACGCCGCCCAGCGCGACGAGGGACTTCGTCACGCCGGTCGTGAAGCCCAGAAAGCCGCTCACCATCGTCATCACGGCCAGGCTCAGCAGCAGAGGCAGGTAGCGCCGCTCGGGAAACACGGCGTACCACACCGCTGCCGCAATCATCAGGACCCCGCAAAAGAGCGTCGGCCACATGCCCCAACCGCCCGCATGGAACGCGTCTTCGATCATGGCAAGCCTCCTTTTCTTGCCCGGAGGCCCGTGCGCGCGGCGGTACGCCGTGCTCCGATGCCTCCGGACCCCGTCGGCGGGGCGGCTAAGCCGCGTGTTCCGCCTCCTGGTGTCGTAGGGACGACCAGGGGGCTGACAACCGGCCGCGCGCGGAGTTCCGCGCCGAAGGTCACTTTCCGCCGACGCTGTCGTCGACGGCGCGGCCGAGCTTGGCGAGCGTGTAGAACTCGCCCCCGGAGAGGCTGGCGATCTTCTTGAAGGGCGGCACCTCGCTGTCGCCGCTGCAACCGACGGTGTTGATGGGGATGGCGCGCGCCCCGGCGTCGCGCGCCAGGTCCTCGTAGGAAGGCTCGCCCTTGTAGCGATGCGGCTCGGCGTCGCCGACCAGCACGATGGCCTTGCCGCTGCCGGCGCCCCAGCCCATCTTGTCGTCCAGCGCCACCATCAACCCTTTCGTCACGCTCTCCGGCCAGTCGCCGCCGCCGTCGGCATAGAGCTTGTCGACCTCGGACAGGAACCGCCCCATGTCGCTCGTGAGCGGCGTGCGCATCTTCGCCACCCAGGCGTCGCCGCGGTCGCGGTAGTCGACCAGCCCGAAGCGCACCTCGCCGAACTCCTGCAGCGCGCTGTCGCCGCCGCCCCCCTCGGCGGCCATGGTCTTGGCCAGCGCGTGAACCTTGGTGCGTACGGCGGCGATGGAGCCGCTCATCGAGCCGGTCGTGTCGACCACGAAGACGACGTCGCGTCCCGGCGGCGGCTTGCCGCGTGGCACGTCGGTACGCGGCGGCGGCGGCTCGACCGTGGCGAACGAGCCCCCGCCCAGCTTGGCGATCCGCGTGAACTCGGCGAGTGTGTCGTCCGCCTTGCTGATGGCGATGGCGCTCATCACGATGCGCTTCGCCTTCGCCTCGGCGGCCAGCGGCACGAGATCGGGCTCGCCCTTGTAGGTCTTGGACGGGGCGTCGCCGATGACCAGCAGCGACTTGGCGGTGTTTTTGTCGAGGTCCCACTTCAGCGTGCGAATGGCGGTCTGCAGGGCGAACCACACGCTCTCGCGCCGGTCGCCACCGCCCTTCGCGTCCACGGCGTTGATGAACTTGCGCACGGCGGCGAGATCGCTGGTGAGCTCGAACGGCACCACGCGCGGGTCGTCGCCCTTGTCGCGGTACGTCACGACGCCTACACGCAGGTCGATGGGCGGGTCCGCCCTGGCGTACGCGTCGACGGCCGCCAGTGCCGTCGCGCGCGCGACGAAGACCTCGTCGAACATGGACCCCGTGGCGTCGATGGCGATCACGAGGTCGACGCGTGCCGGTTTTCCCCCGCCGATCGACTCGCCCGCCACGGGCCGGTCCGCCCGTGGCGGCGCCGCGCCGGCGACGCCCGCAACCCCGGCCACCGCGGCCAAGGCCAGCACCGCGGCCGCCGCCGCCGACGCCGACGCCGCCGACGCCCTCATCCCCGCCCGCTCGCTGCGCGCCCTCATGCCTCCCTCGGCGTCCGCTGCACGGACGCCTGCCGCCCGCCCCCGGTTCCCACGGATCCTAGTACGCGGGAGCGCCCCCGGCACGTCGGCCATTTCGCCGATCCGGCGTGATAAGCTCGGCGCCCCATGAGCCCCGGCGCCGCAACGTCCGCCGAGGCGCCGCCGCGCCACGCGTCGTGGATCCTGGCGGCGACCGTGCTCGGGTCGGCCATGGCGTTCATCGACGGCAGCGCCGTCAACGTCATGCTGCCGGTGCTGCAGGCGGACCTCGGCGCCACCGTTTCGCAGGTGCAATGGGTCGTCGAGGCCTACGCGCTCTTTCTGTCGGCGCTCATCCTGGTCGGCGGCTCGCTCGGCGACCACTACGGCCGCCGGCGCGTCTTCTCTGCCGGCGTCGCCCTCTTCGCCGCCGCCTCCGCCTGGTGCGGCCTGGCCCCCAGCCCCGCGCAGCTCATCCTCGCGCGCGCCGTACAGGGCGTGGGCGGCGCGCTCCTGACGCCGGGCAGCCTCGCCATCATCGGCGCCTCCTTCCCCGAGTCGCAGCGCGGCCGCGCCATCGGCACGTGGTCCGCCTTCAGCGCCCTTACCGCCGCCGCCGGCCCCGTCGCCGGCGGTTGGCTCGCCCAGCACCTGTCCTGGCGCTGGGTGTTCTTCGTCAACCTGCCGCTGGCCGCCGCGGTGCTGGTCATCACGCGCCTGCGCGTGCCCGAGAGCCGCGACGAGCGAGCCGCCGGCCTCGACTGGCCAGGCGCGCTGCTCGCCACCTTCGGCCTGGGCGCCCTGGTCTACGGCCTCATCGAGGCGGGCAACGCCGGCCTGGGCGCGCCTACGGTCCTGGCCGCCGAGGGCGCGGGCGCCGTGGCGCTGGTCGCGTTCGTCGCCGTCCAGACACGCAGCCGCACGCCGATGATGCCGCTCGACCTCTTCGTGCGCCGCGCCTCGGACGCAGAGGGCGACCCGCGCCAATTCTCCGGCGCCAACCTCGTCACGCTGCTGCTTTACGCCGCGCTCGGCGGCCTTCTCTTCTTCTGGCCGTTCCAGCTCATTCAAGTGCAGGGCTGGTCGCCGACCGCCGCCGGCGCGGCGTTCCTTCCGTTCATCGCGCTCATGTTCGCCGGCTCACGCTACGCCGGCGCGCTGGCCGACCGCGTTGGCGCGCGCCCGCCGCTGGTCGTCGGGCCCCTGGTCGTCGCTGTGGCGTTCCTCCTCTTCGCCCGCGCCGGCGTCACCGCCGGCTACTGGACCACCTACTTCCCCGCCGTGGTCGTCCTCGGCCTCGGCATGGTCGTCGCCGTGGCGCCGCTGACGACGGCCGTCATGGGCGCGGTCGCGCCGCGCCGCTCCGGCATCGCCTCGGGCGTGAACAACGCCGTCGCCCGCACCGCCGGGCTGCTGGCCATCGCCGTGTTGGGGCTGGTGGTGCTCGGCGCCTTCGGGCGCGCCGTGGCCACGCGCCTCGACGCGCTCGGGCCCGTCTTGCCGCCCGCCGCGCGCGCGGCGCTCGACGCGGAGCGCACGAAGCTCGCCGCCGCCACCGTGCCGGCCGGCGTCGGGCCCGCCGTCGGCGCCGCGGTGAAGCAGGCACTCGCCGCCTCGTTCGTCGACGCCTTCCGCCTGGCGATGCGCCTGTGCGCCGGCCTCGCCGCGGCCAGCGCCCTCATCGCCGCGCTGACGATCCGCGCCAAGGGCGCCACGCGCACGGCGCGATAGTGATAATCTCGCGACACCGACCCCAGTCGGAGAAAGGACGCGTGATGTTGCGAACCGACATTGCCGGGCGCGCCCCGGCGCTGATGCTGGCCGTCGCGCTTGCCGCGGCGGCCGTGGCCGCCGCCGCCGGATGCGGCATTCCGTCCTCGGAGCACGACAAGGTCCTCAGCGCGCTGGACGCCGAGAAGGCCAAGCGCGCCGACGAGCACGACAAGCGCAAGGCAGCGGAAAAGGAGCGCGACGAGCTCAAGAAGAGGATCGCCGACCTGGAGGCCGAGGTCGCCGAGCGCGACGCGAAGCTGGCCGACATGGACGCCGCGATGAAGACGATGTCCACCTCGCTCGGCATGACCGAGGCCGAGCTGGAGAAGCTCAAGAGCAAGGCCGACGAGCTGGAGAAGAAGTCCGCCGAGTTCGAGGCGCTCAACGCCGCGCTCAAGGACGAGATCGACTCCGGCAAGATCGAGCTGCTCGGCGACAAGGTCCGCCTGAAGGAGGGCATCCTCTTCAAGTCGGGCTCGTCGAAGCTCAACAAGGAGGGCATGAAGGCCCTCAAGACCATCGCCGGCGTCTTCAAGAAGTTCGGCGCGCGCAAGATCTTCCAGATCACCGGCCACACCGACAACGTCGGCGGCGCCGACTACAACTGGGAGCTGTCGACCGAGCGCGCCCTCACGGTCGTGAAGTACCTCACCAAGATGGGCGTCACGCCGTCGTTGATGTCGGCGGCGGGCTTCGGCGAGTACCGGCCCATCTGTCCCAAGAACGACACGCCCGACTGCCGCGCCTCCAACCGGCGCATCGACATCGTTCTGCTGCCCAACATCGACATCAGCAAGAAGCCGGCCGACGCACCTGCTCCCGCCCCGGCCCCCTCCAAGTAGACGTCTCGGTCAGGACCCGGCGCGCACCAGCTCCACGCCCGTCGCTTCGATGGCGATCTTCTTGCGCGGGCCGGTGATCGTCGCGGGGTCCTTGCCTTCGTCCTCGGCATAGTGCTTGGACACGGCCTCGGTCTCCTCGGAGACGCTCACGACGCCCTCCAGGGTCACGCGCGCGCCCTCGGCGTCGGTGGGGATGAAGAAGCCGTAGTCCTTGAAAGTGACGCGCACCATGGGGTCGGGCTCGCCCTTCTCGCCGGCGAGCGTCATCCAGCAGCCCTTCTTCTTGCAGACGCGCGCGACGCGCGCGGCGATCTTGACGGGCGCGGCGGCATACTTCTCGGGCGCGGCCAGGACGGCGTCGAGCGGCACGGCCGGCGCGGCGGACAGCGGCGCGCCGAAGAGCTCCGGGCCCGCCGGGGGCGCGACGGCGGTGACGAGCTCGATCGCCGCCGGCGCGGTGGCGGCGGCCGTCGCGGGCGTGCCCGCGCTGCCCGGCGCGCCGCTGAGCGGCGGCGTCACTTCGGCCTCGCAGGCCGCGCCCAGCAGCGCCGCGGCCGCGGCCGATGCCGCCACGATCATCGCCCCCGGAAAGTTCGCCGCGCGCTTGCCCACCTCGCACCTCCTGTGCCGCCCCGCGAGCCCGCGCTATATAGCACGCGTGGCCGCCCCCGCGTACGCGCTGCGCGACGTCACGTTCTCCTATGACGAAGGCGGCCCGACCGTGCTGGGGCCGCTCGCGCTGGAACTGGCGTCCGGCGCCTTCACCGGCGTGATCGGGCCCAACGGCGCCGGCAAGTCGACGTTGCTCCGGCTCCTGGCAGGTACGGCGCGCCCGCGCCGCGGCGAGGTGCTGCTGGACGGCGCTCCGCTAGCGGCGCTGGACCGGGCCGCGGCGGCGCGGCGCATCGCGTTTCTTCCGGCGATCACGCAAGTCGCCTTCGCTTTCAGCGCGCTGGAAGTCGTGCTCATGGGGCGCGCGCCGCACCTCGCGCGAATCGCGCTGGAGTCGGCGGAGGACCTGCGCGCGGCGCACGCGGCCATGGCGCGCGCCGGCGCCGCCGGCCTCGAGGCGCGCGCCGTCGATTCGCTCTCCAGCGGCGAGCGGCAGCGCGTGGCCATCGCGCGCGCCCTGGTGCAAGGCACGCGCGTCTTCCTGCTCGACGAGCCCACCGCGCACCTGGACATCGCCCACCAGAGCGCCGCTTGCGCGCTCTTCCGTGACGAGGCACGTGCCGGCGCCACCGTCGTCGCCGCGCTGCACGACCTCAACCTGGCGGCACTGTACTGCGACCGCCTGGTGCTGCTCGTGGCCGGCGTCGTGGCGGCCGACGGCGCCCCCGCGGCCGTACTAAGCGACGCCGCCGCGCTGCGCCGCGCCTACGGCGACGCCATCCACGTCGGCCGCCATCCCGTCGAGGACGCTCCTGCCGTGCTGCCGCTGCGCGTCTAAGCGGGCTCACAGGGCGGCGGGGCCGCGCGCGACGGCCCACGCCAGGCAAGCCCAGCCGGCGAGGAAGCAAAGGCCTCCGAACGGAGTGATCGCCCCGAGGCCGCGCACGCCTGTGAGCGCCAGGGCGTAGAGGCTGCCGGAGAAGAGGAGCGTACCGGCGGCGAAGAGCCAGCCGGACGCTGAGACGGCGCGGCCCGGCCAGCGCGTGGCGGCCCAGGCGACCGCACAGAGCGCGAGCGCGTGATACATCTGGTAGCGTGCGGCGGTCTCGAACGTAGCCAGCAGCTCGGCGCTGAGGCGCGCCTTCAGGGCATGCGCGCCGAACGCGCCGGCCGCCACGGCGATCAGCGCAGACACGGCGCCGGCGGCGAAGAAGAGTCGGTCCATGCGGCTCAGTGTCTACGGCGGGGCTGGGGCGCGGTCAACGTCCCCGCGCGCGGGCATCAAGGGCGCAAGGCGCCCGTCGACGGCGCCGGGCTGGCGGCCCCGGGGGCTGCGCTGACGGACGTGCCGTTCAGGCGAATGCGCCCCGCGCCGCCGCCCCCGCCGGACCCGGCGCGGTAGTCGCTGCCACCGCCCGCGCCGTCGGGAGTCGCGCCGGCGCCCCCAGCGCCGCCGGCCGTGCCGCCCGCGGCGCACGCGCCTCCGGCCGCGGACGCCGCGCCGGTGCCGCCGGAGGCGCCGTCGCCTTCCACGCAGGGTCCGCCGCCGCCGCCGCCGTTCGCCGCCAGGGCGCCCGTGACGCTGACCACCGGCGCCTCGATCAGGATCGCTCCGCCCGCGCCGCCGCCGCCGCCGCCGTCGCGCGCGTCCCAGTCGCCGCCACCGCCGCCGCCGCCGCCCGCACGCACCGCGCCGCTCGCCGACACGGTCACGCGCGTGGCCGACACCAGCTGCACCGCGCCGCCGCCGCCCCCCCCGCCGCCGGAGCCCGCTTCGCCGCCCGCGCCGCCGCCGGAGCCGCCGACCAGCGGGAGCAGCTCGGCCGTGCCGTACGCTGGGCCGGACGCGGCCGGCACGCCGGCCTCGCCGAGGTTGACGCCGGCCGGGCCGCCGGTGCCCCCGTACGCGGCGCCCGCCCCACCGTCGCCGTCTGCCGGCAGCGGGGCCAATCCCCCGCCGCCCACGCCGGCGCCGGCGCCGCCGCCTTCGGCCGCACCTGCGAGCCCGCCTGCGCCCGCCGCACCGCAGCCCGCCGTACAGCCGCCGCCCGCGCCCGTCGCGCCGCTCACGTCGATCGTCCCGTCGATCGTGAGATCGCCCGAGGCGACGATGGCCGGCACGCCCGCGCCGGTGAAGCGCACCGTCACGCCGGCGGGCACGATGAGCGCGCCGTCGAAGACCCACATGGCCACGGCCGGCCAGGGCGCGCCGGCAGGCGGCGGCGCCACCAGGTCGAACCACACGCCGCCGAGCAGCGCGCCGGCGCCGGCGGCGCGCAGCGTCGTGCCGCTCGTGGTGGTGATCGCGCCCGTGTCGGTGTCGAAGACGACGTCGCTCGTGGCCGGCAACACCAGCGGCGCGCCGCCGGCGGCAAGGCCGAGCACCGACGCGTCGCCGAGTCCCGTCGGCGAGAAGCCCTCGCAGGCGGCGCCCGTCGCGGCGCACGCGCCCGTGCCGCACGTCTGCACCGTCACCGCCGCCGCGCCCAGCGTGCAGGTCACCGCGCCGGCCGCGCAGGCAAGCGACCCCGCCACGCAGGCCGCGCGGTCCGGCACGACGGCGATGCGCAGCGGCGCGCCGATCAAGTTCGTGCCGTCGACCGCCGCGCCGCTGAGCACGATCGCCGGCGCCGTGAAGTCGGCGGCGAGCGTGAGCTGCACGCGCGCCACGCCGTCGGCCCCGGTCGTGACCACGGCGGGGTTTGGACCCGCGCCGGGGTCGACGAGGTCGACCGCGACGCCGCCGCCTTCGACCTGCAGCGCCAGCGCCACGCCCGCGACCGGCGCGCCGTTCGCATCGGTCACCAGCGCCGCCAGCGCCTCGGGCGTGACGCCGCCGGGCGCGACGAGCTGGCCGGCGCCGCCGGCGTTCGCCAGCCGCGTCGCCGAGAACGGCGGCAGGAGCTGCAGCCACAAGCGGTAGTCCCCCTCGCCGTCGAAGTTCGTGCAGGCGCCGAGGATGAAGTTTCCGGGGGCGTCGTAACCGCGCGCCAGCACCGCGCCGCGCCCGACGCGCACCGTCACCGACGCCGACGCGTCCCCGGCGCGCCACACGCCGTCCACCGCGCCCGGATCGGCCCCGCCGCCGAGGTCGCCGCACCCGACCGGATACTGCGTCACGTAGAGGTCGACATGGTCGGTGGCGGCGAGCGCCGACGCCGAGGGAAAGAAGAGCTCGAACCCGACGGCCTTGTGGCGGGCGCACCCGGCGGCGCCCGCCGCCAGCGCCAGCCCGAGCGCGAGGCGACGCACCGCGCGGCTCACTCGCGCGTCCCCGCAACGAACTCGAGCTCCCAGTGCGTCGGGCGCGCGGCGACGAGCACGGCCACGATGATGCTCACCACCATCACGCCGCCGACCGTGCCCGCGACCAGAAGAATGGTCTTGCCGCGCTTCCCGCCGCCCGCGGCACCCGCGCCGTCCGCGCCTGGCCCTCCCGCGCCGGCGCCCGCCCCCGTCCGCTTCAGTCCCGCCCCCTTCGCGCCCGCCGCGCCGGCGCCCGCCGCGGCGCTCCCGGCCGCCGGAAGCGCCGGCACGAACGCCGCCGGCGGCACGACGATCGGCGCCAGCGGGCTCCCCCATGTCCGCCACGCCGAGCCGCGGTCGTTCACCGCCGCCGCCCAGTAGGCCACCGCCTTCGCCCGCAGCGCCGACGCCGGCACGCGCACCTCGATCTCGTCGAGCCCCGTCGCCTCGACCGTCCGCCACGCCAGGCTCCCCGGCACCAGGTAATGCACGACGATCTTCTTCACCAGGTCCAGCGGATCGCTCTTCACCAGGAACGTCAGCGCCAGGTCGCCGTGGTCGAGGTCGCGCGGCGCCGCGTGCGTGACGGCGAACGCGTCGTAGCCCTTCCAGCGCGCGCGCGCCGCGTCGTAGGCCGCCGCGATCTTCGGCGAGGCGCCCGCCCCCGGCGTCGCGCCCGGGTCCAGCGCCAGCAGCCGCTCCAGCGCCGCCGCCGCCGCCTTCTTGTCCCCCTCGGCCGCCGCCAGCTCGCCGCGCACACGGTACAACGCCGCCAGGTCGTCGGGCCCGTTGTCGTCGCGCGCCAGCAGCGCGTCCGCGCCACGGCGCGCCTCGTCGTAGCTCAGGTCGGCGTACGCCGCGACGACCTTGTCCACCTCGGGGCGCGTCGCCGCCGCCGCCGCCGGCGTGGCCGCTGCCACCGCCACCGCAAGAGCCGCCGCCGCCGCCCCCCGACCGCGAAGATCGGAACGCACGATGCTGATATGATAAGCGACGGGGCCGTTTGCAATCCACGCCCGAACGCCTGGGGGCATACGAGCTGATAGGACGCATCGCCTCGGGCGGCATGGCCGAGGTCTATCTGGCGCGCCGCAGCGGGCTGATGGGGTTCGAGAAGTTCCTCGTCGTCAAGCGCATCCTGCCCCACCTCGCCACCGATCCCGAGTTCGTCAGCATGTTCCTGGACGAGGCGCGCATCGCCGCCGCCCTCAACCACCCCAACGTCGTCCACATCTACGACCTCGGCGAAGCGGACGGCTCGTACTTCATCGTCATGGAGTACCTCGAGGGGCAGAGCATGTCGGCCGTGCTGAAGCGCGCACGCCGGCGCGGGCGCGCGCCCGCGTGGTCGCTGGTGGCGCGCGTCGTCGCCGAGGCGGCCGCCGGCTTGCACGCGGCGCACGAGCTGCGCGCCCCCAGCGGCGAGCACCTCGGACTCGTTCACCGCGACGTGTCGCCGCAGAACATCCTCGCCCTCTACAACGGCGGCGTGAAGCTGCTGGACTTCGGCGTGGCAAAGGCGCGCGGGCGGCTGACGCGCACGACCAGCCGCTCCCTGAAGGGCAAGTACGGCTACATGTCGCCCGAGCAGGCGTTGGGGCGCGAGGTCGACCGCCGCAGCGACGTCTTCGCCCTGGGCATCGTCCTGTGGGAGTGCCTGGCGCTGAAGCGCCTCTTCCACTCGGAGAGCGAGCTGGCGATCTTGAAAGCCATCACCGAGCGCCCCGCGCCGCCGCCCACGCGCTACAACCCGCACGTCCCTGTCGAGCTGGAGCACGTCGCGCTGCGGGCTCTGTCGATCGACCCCGCCGGCCGGTTCGCCACGGCGGACGAGATGCGGCGCGCGCTGGAGGCGTGCCTGATGAAGCTCGGCACCATGGCCGGGGCCAGCGAAGTGGCCGAGTACCTGGCGTCGCTGTTCGGCGAGGAGCTCGCCCGGCGGCGCGAGGTGCTGGCGCTGGCCGCGCGCGGCGAGCTGCCGGCGGCGCCCGGCGCGCGATCCATGTTCGAGGTGCTCGCGCACGAGCCCGCCGGCGCCGGCAGCGGCCCGAGCGCCGTGCGCAGCGCGCCCGGAACGATGGGACTGCCGGGGCCGGTGGCCGCGGCCAAGCCGGTGTTCACGGCGGACGACGAGGACGAAGAGGAAGGAGCGGCCACCGATTCGCCGGACGTGGACGCCTACGCCCCCGTTGCGGGCGGCCCGGCCACGATCCCCGAACGCTACGGCGCGGAGGCGAGCGCCGCGTACGCCGGCGCCGGGGCCCGCGGCGGCGAGCGGCGCCGCGTGAAGAGCGGCCTCAGCCACGCAAGCGGCGAAGTGTTGTCGGCGCTCATCCGCCAGCAAAGGGCGCGCGGCCTGCGCCTCGCGCTGGCGGCGGGGGCGATCGCGCTGTTCCTGGTGGGCGGCGCAGCGGCGTGGGTCCTGTCCACGCCGTCCGGCCCGGCCCCGCCCGCGGCAGGCGCCGGCGTGTCGGCCATGCCGCTGGAGCCCGAGGTTGAAACGGCGCCGGCGCGCGGGACCGGCCCCGGCGCCGCCACCGACACGGCCACGGACACGGACACGCACGCGGCCACGGCCACGGATACCCGCACGGCCGCGGCCACCGACACGCACGCGGCGACGGCCACCGACACACCCGCGGGCACCGACACGCACGCGGCCGCGGCCACCGACACACCCACCACGGGCACGGACACGCGCTCGGCCACCGACACGCCCCCGGCCACAGACACGCGGACCGCCGCCGAAGCCGCCACGGCCACGGACGCCGATGCGGCCACGGCCTCCGCCCCATCGACGGCCGGCGACGCCGACAAGACCGCCGCGCGGGCCAAGCCCGCCGGGCCCGCGCTCGGCTTCCTGAACCTCGACACCGTGCCCTGGACGGACGTCTACCTCGGCAAGCGCAAGCTCGGCACCACGCCCCTCGTCAAGGCGAAGCTCCCCGCCGGCACGCTCACGCTCACGCTCGTGAACAAGGCCTCCGGCATCCGCGTCACCAAGGTCGTCACGATCAAGTCCGGCAAGGTCTCCCGCGAGAAGCTCAAGCTCTGACGGCAGGCGGTCTCAAGAACGTCGTTCGCTCAGGCCGGCAGCGCCAGCCTTCGCTGGAGCGGCTCTGCACCTCGAACCAGACTAGCGGATGATTCCCTTCCCGCTCGCCCCGGCGCGGTCGTGGAAGCCTTGCCCGCCCCCCCCGCTCAGCCGCGCAGCTCCTCCACGTAGCGCCCGAAGATCTCCACCAGCGGCGCCAGCGCCGGCTGGCGCGCCGCCGCCTCGCGCACGTAGGCGAGCGACCGCGGCTGGTACTGCATGAAGCTCGGGTTCTTTCGCACCAGGTCGATGAAGTCGAAGCGGCCCGCGTCCTTCAGCTTGCGCTGCACGGTCTGCCAGTCGAACAGCGTGCGCAGCGCCGCCGCGTCGCCGCCGGTGGCCGCCGCGTAGCGCCCGAGCAGCGCGTCGATCTCGGCCGCGTCCAGCGTCACGTAGGAGTCGCGCAGCAACGCCACCAGGTCGTACACGCGCGGCCCCATCAGCGCGTCCTGGAAATCGATGACGCGTAGCCGCCCGTCCTGCACCAGGAGGTTGCGCGACTGGAAGTCGCGATGCACCAGCACCGCCGGCGCGGCGGCCAGCCGTTCCGCCACGGCCGTGAACAGCCTCGTCACTTCGGCGCGC
>DASYRF010000181.1:0-5387 GCA_036004705.1 Myxococcota bacterium | reverse complement strand
TTTGGGTCTCGGCGCCGAGTGTTCAACTCATTCCGCCGAGACCTGAACACTCGGCGGCGACTGTTTGGGTCTCGGCGTCGAGTGTTCAACTCCTTCCGCCGAGACCTGAACACTCGGCGGCGACTCTTTGGGCCTCGGCGCCGAGTGTTCAAGTCATTCCGCCGAGACCTGAACACTCGGCGGAATGTGTTTTGGACCCGGCGCCGAGGACGCGACGCGCTGCGCCGAGGCTGGCCGCCGGGCGGATTCGTTTCGGCGTCCGCGGAGTTGCGAAAAAAGCGCCCGGGAAAGTGATCCGTTTGGCGGTCGGCGTCCTAGTACAGGGTAGCAACGGCACGAGGGGCGCGGCGACTGGGAGCCGCGCAGAGGGACCTCGGGCTCGTAGCCGACGGCGGGAACCCGCGATGGGCGCGGCTGGCCGCCCGAGAAAGGAGAATGGTCATGTCGCAGGGTAAGGTTAGTGCGGTGATTGCCCCCGCGGATCTGCAGTCGATCCAGGAGGCGATCGCGACGCTGCGCGAGAAGCTGCCCTTCCGGGTGGCGCTCTCGACGGCCGAGCGCAAGCGGTTGACGAAGGTGGGACCCAAGAGCGTGGCGTTCGTGACGAACGCGCTGGGGCTCGCCACGGGGCATCCGGAGCTCGTGCCGGCCGCGGTGGACGTGCCGGAGCTCGAGAAGGACGTGCGGCTCTTCGAGTCGCTCGGGCCGATTGCCTCCGAGCTCGTCGCGCTGGCGCAGGCGGTCGTGGACACCCGCACCGTGGCCGGCAGCGAGGCGATGAGCGTCGCGCTGGTGCTGTACGGGGTGTTCCAGGCCGCCGAGCGGACGGTTCCCGAGGTGGCGTCCTTCGCGGACGAGCTCGGGGTGCGTTTCCGCAAGCGCGCCAGCAACGCCACGGAGCCGCCGCCCGCCTCTTCGGGCGAGAACGGCTAGCGTCGCGTGAAGCGTAGTGAGCCCGGCCGCCGGAGAACCTCCCAGTGGGGGATTCGGCGGCCGGTTTTTTTCGGAGCGCGGGAACGATCACGGAGCGATCGATGGGGCGATGCTGCGGCGGGGGACGGAACGGGGGACTTGGCGGGCGTGCGTCGCGCCAGCCCCGACGGCGGGGCGAGGGGACTGCGTGGGGCTGGCACGCCGCACGCTAACGCCGATGAGTCACGCCTCCGGAATCGACACGCCATGCCCGCCACCTCCAGGAGTGGGCAAGGAGGTGGCGGACATGGCTCTGATCGATCGGAAGGCAGAAGGGTTCCCGCATCATCGCCTCGACGCGTACGTGGTGGCGCGCGAGGTCGTGGGCTTCGTGGCGGCGAACCGGCAGCGATGGCGCGGACTGCCGGGTGAGGCGGGACCGCAGCTAGAGCGCGCCGCGGTGAGCGCGATGCTCAACGTGGCCGAGGCGGCGGGCCGGCAGGGGGTGCGGGACCGCGCGCGGGTGTTCGCGCTGGCGCGCGGCGAGGTGCTCGAGGCGGAGGCGGCGCTGGACGTGGCGGTGCTGTTCGGCGCGCTGGGCGACGCGGAGGCGGCGCCGGCGCGGGCGCTGATGGCGCGGCTGGGGCAGATGCTGTCGCGGCTGTCGCGGTAGGCGCGGGGACGGCGCCGGCGTCGCGGTCGGGCGCCGGCGTCGGCTTCCTGCTCGGCGTCGGCGTCGGCTTCGGCCTCGGCGTCGGCGTCGGGCTCGGCGTCGGCGTCGGCGTGCGCGTCCTACTCGGCGTCGGCGTCGGCGTCGGCGGCGGCGTCGGCGTCGGCGGTGGTGTTGGCGTTGGGCGCTTGCGTCGAATCGGGAAAGCGCGCACAACTGGTTCGTTCCGGCCTGCCAAGAGGGAGAGCCGATGACGAAGACGAGACGAACGGGGGCCGCGCTGGCCGCGGCGTGCGCGGCGGCAGTGGCGGCGGGGGTGGTCGCCGCGCCGGCGACGGCGCGGGCGTTCTGCGGCTTTTACATCAACGGTGCGGGCGCGACGCTCTACAACAACGCCACGCTGGTGGTGCTGATGCGCGACGGCACGCGTACCGTGCTGTCGATGCGCAACGACTACAAGGGGCCGCCCGAAGATTTCGCGATGGTCGTGCCGGTGCCGGTGGTCCTCAAGGAAGAGAACGTGAAGACGCTGCCGCACGCGGTCTTCGAGCGCGTCGACAAGCTCGCCGCGCCGCGGCTCGTCGAGTACTGGGAGGAGGACCCGTGCGCGCCGCGCCCCGAATACAAGGTAGGCATGGCCGGCGGCAAGGGAGTCAAAATGCCCATGGGCGCGCTGAAGAAGGACAAGGACGACCTCGGCGTGAAGATCGAGGCCGAGTTCACCGTTGGCGAGTACAAGATCGTCATCCTGTCGGCGAAAGACTCGACGGGGCTCGACACGTGGCTGCGGCGCGAGGGGTACAAGATCCCGGCCGGCGCCGAGCCGGTGCTGAAGCCATACGTGGCGGCGGGATCGAAGTTCTTCGTGGCCAAGGTGGACATCAAGAAGGTGAAGATGGTGGAAGGGCGGGCGCGGCTGTCGCCGCTGCGCTTCCACTACGACACGGACGAGTTCTCGCTGCCCGTGAGGCTCGGGCTGGTGAACTCGGACGGCACGCAGGACCTGCTCGTGCACGTGCTGGCGCGGGGCACGCGCTACGAAGTGGCGAACTACGACAACGTGACCGTCCCGACGAACCTCGACGTGGCGGAGGCGGCGCGCGGCGAGTTCGGCGCCTTCTACGCGGCGCTGCTCGACGAGACGATGGCGAAGAACCCGAAGGCGGTCGTGACGGAGTACTCGTGGGACGCGAGCTCCTGCGACCCGTGCCCGGAGCCGGCGCTCACGCCGGAAGAGCTGATGACGCTGGGGGCGGACGTGCTGCCGGGTCCGGCGATGGAGAAGACCGACCCGTGGGCACGGACGAGCGGCTTCGTGCTGACGCGCCTGCACGCCCGCTACACGAAAGACTCGCTGGGCGAGGACCTGATCTTGCGGAAGGCGGCGGGGATCGTCGGCGGGCGCGAGTTCCTGGCCGACGGCAAGAAGCTCGAGAAGGGCTCGCGGCCTTCCGGCGTCAACAACTTCCAGGCGCGCTACGCCATCCGCCACCCGTGGACCGGCGCGATCGCCTGCGACAAGCCCGAGCGCGGCATCTGGGGCGGCCCGCCCGACAAGCCGTGGGCCAAGTTCCCACCCGCGCCTGCGCTCGACACGGCGTACGCGCCGCGCGGCAGCGTGAAGCTTGCTTCGTTCGTGCTGGAGGACGTGCCGGAGCTCGGCGTCAAGGCGGGCGCCGCCGGGCCCGGCGGTGGCGGCGGCGGGGGCGGCGCAGTGGGCGGCGGCTCTGGCAGCGCGGGCGCGACGGCTGCGTCGGCCCCGGCAAGCGGCCGTCCGTCCGGGGACAAGCCCGCCCCGGCGTCGGCGGACGAGGACGAGAAGGGCTGCACCATCCTGAAGGCCGCGGCGCGCCGCGGTGCGCCGCTCCCGCTTGGGCTCCTCGCGCTCTGCGCTCTGACCGTCGCGCTGGCCGGCGCGTGCCGTCGCCGCTGACGCGCCGAGGTTGAGTCTCGGCGCCGGCCGTCGGCCTCTGCGTCGTGCTCGGCGTCGTGCTCGGCGTCGGCGTCGGCGTCGTGCTCGGCGTCGGCTTCGGCGTCGTGCTCGGCGTCGTGCTCGGCGGCGGCGGCGGCGGCGCGCTCGGCGTCGGCGTCGCGCTCGTCGGCGTAGGCGTCGCGCGGCTAGGCGCTCGCGTCGCCGGCGGGGCGCGCGGCGAGGAGCTTCGCGAGGCGGGCGTGGGCGGGGAGGTTCTCGCTGAAAGCGCGCCGGAGGTGCGCGACGGTGATGCGGGCGAGCTGCGCGTCGAAGGCGGCGCACGCGGCGTCGAGGGCGGCGGAGGCTTCGGCGTCGCGGCCGAGCGCGGCCAGGGCGTCGCGGCGCGCGAGGAGCAGACCGACCTCCAGCTCGGCCATGCCGCCTTGCGCGTCGCGCAGCGCGGCGGCCCGGTCGCAGGCCTCCAGCGCGGGAGCGGCGCGGCCGAGATCGGCGAGCGCGGCGGCGCGGGTGGCGAGCGCGACGAGCCCCACCGTCGCGTCCCCGGCGGGCGCGGCGGCGAGCGCCGCGTCGGCGTCCGCGAGGGCGACGGCACAATCGCCCGCCTCGCGCCCGACCACGGCGCGGTAGGCGAGCGAGAGCGCGCCGAGACGAACGTCGCGGATCTCGCCCGCGAGCGCCCGAACAGCGTCGAGCGCGGCGCGCCCCGCGCCGGGATCGCCGGACCGCCCAAGCACCAGCCCGAGGTTCAGCAGGGCGTAGCCCTCGTTCCGCCGCAGGCCGAGGGCGCGGGCCGCGGCGAGCGCTTCTTCCAACGCGGCGCGCGCGGCGGCGTGATCGCCCAGCAGCTGCAGCACGGCGCCCGCGTTCATCGCGGCCTGCGTCGCTTCCCGGACGTCGCCGGCGGCGGTCCATTGCGCGCGCGCCGCGGCGTAGCCGTCGAGCGCGGCGGCAGGGTCGCCGCCGACGCCCGCCACGTAGGCGCGCGCCTGCGTCGCATAGCTCACGGCGCGCGGGTCGCCTGACGCGTCCGCGCGCGCCGCCGCCGCGGCGGCCTCCACCTCTGCTTCCGCCGGACGCCCGCTGCGGGCGAGCATCTGTGCGCGCATGGCGTGGGCGCGCGCGGCCACCGAGGGGTCGCCCGCGCCCTCGGCGAGGGCCAGGGCCTCGCCGGCGGCCGCAGCGCGCGGCCCCGCCTGCACCAAGAAGCGCGCGCGCCGCAGCGCGGCCGCGGCCCGCGCCGCGGCGCCGATCGCGTCGCCGGCACCGGCCTCCAGTCCGTCGAGCGCGCCCAGCTCGGCGTCCAGCGCCTCGGTCCGGCCGAGCCACAGCAGCGCGTCGGCGCGGCAAAGGCGCAGGGCGTGCTCGGTCGTGGCGTCCCAGGCCGGCGTTCCTTCCACGGGGCCCAGCGCGTGGTCCGAGAACGTCAGCACCCGCAGCGAGTCCCCGCGCGCGTCGGCGTCCCGCGCGGCGCGCAGCCAGAACGGCCGCGCCGCGGCGGGCTCGGCCGCCTGTCGCAGCTGATCGGCCACGTCCTCGGGCGGCGCGTCGGGCCGCGCGGCCAGCCAGCGGCCGGCGGCGCCGTGGAGCGTGCGGCGCTGCCGGCCGGTGAGCAGGCCGCCGGCGACCTCGTGCACCACGGCGTGCCGGAACCACCACTCTGCGCAACCGGCGAGGCGCGCGTCGGGCCGCGGCACGACGAGGTCACGGCGCCGCAGCGACGCCAGCAGGAGCGGCGCTTCGGGCGCGCCGAGCGCCGCCAGCGCTTCCGCCCAGAAGCGGCGACCCAGCACCGCGGCGCGCTTCAGGAGGTCCTTCTCCGGCGCCGGCAGCCGGTCGAGCCGCGCCTGCACCGCGCCTTCCACCGTCAGCGGC
>DASYRF010000180.1:0-13941 GCA_036004705.1 Myxococcota bacterium | reverse complement strand
AGCGGATCGCTTGCGGCGGGCGGCGAGCTGCAGCCAGCGGCGGCGTCGGTGCCCGAGGGGGCGGAATCGGTGCCGGTCGGACTCGAATCGAACGGCTCGCTGGAGTCATACACCAGCTCGGCGTCGGACGGCGTCGTGGCGTCAGTGCCGGACATCGCGTCGGAGCCTGGGGCCGCGTCCGACGTCACGGGGTTCTGGCAGGTGCGCGTCGCTGGATCGCACACAAGGCCTGCGCGACAGTCGTTGGCCGCGTCGCATTCGCCGCCCACGCCGCGGTGGCACGCGGCGACCGACATGGCGAGCACGAGCGCAATGAGCCAGACGCGACGTCTGCTTCGCACGGGCCCTCGCCCCTCCTCCGCGCCCGGCTGCCGCATCGCCGTCCTCCGCAACGCCTCCCGCGTCCCGCCGCCGTCACTGTTGGCCGCCATCGTCCCTCCTTGCCCGCGGCATTTTCCCCCACGCGAGCCGGCGGCGCGAACGGAATCTCCTGCCCGGGGAATCTCGTGCCCCACGTCTCGAAGCGATGGTTGGCTGGCGGGGTGGCGGTGCACGTGCGGCGGGGGCCGGCTCACGCGTCGGGGCTGGTGCTCCAGAGCTGGTTCTGCTCGAGGGAGGCGCGGAAGCGGCGATCCATCTCTTCTTCGGAGGCGCGGGCGAGCTCCCCTATCTCGATCAGGTCGGTGCGCAGGCCGTCGCCGCGCGGTCCTTGCCCGAGGTGCACGAGCAGGTTCGCCAGCGTGAACATGGCCAGGGGCGCGGGCTGCTCCATGTAGGGGCCGAGGCCGGTCACGTAGAGCACGGCGAACCCGACCGCGCCCGCGAGGACGTTCACGAAGGGCCCGGCGGCGGACACGATTTGGTCGCGGCGGCGCAGGTCCGCTCGCTCCGACGTGGTGCTGAAACAGGCGCCGGAGAACGGCACCGCGAAGAGGTCCACGCGCACGCCGGCGACATGGAATGACGCCACGCGCGGCCCGGTCCCGATCGAGATCCAATGCACGTCGAAGCCGGTGAGACGCGCCGCGACGGCGTGCCCAAGCTCGTGCGCCACGACCATCAAGGCCCACAGCACCACGAAGAGCGCGACGTTGAAGGCCGCCCACCCGTTCGCCTGGCCCGCCAAGCCGGCGAGCGCCGACAGGACCGCGAACATCCCTACCCATGCGAGCCAGCGCCACGACGCGGGCTTCCGCTCCGGAAGGCGGCGGCCGGCCTCGTCGTACGGCGGGGGTGGGGCGGGCGGCGGCTGCTGACCGATGAGCTGCTGGATGTCATAGACGATCTGCTCCGGGTGCGGGCGGTGGATGCGCACCACGCGGCCGCTCCGCAGCTTCAAGCGCAGGCGGAGGTTATCGGTCCGGTCGCGGCCGCGCAGCTCCGCGCGGACGACGTCGGCCAGCGCGACCTCGCGCGGCGCGCGCGCGCGGAAGCGCCAGCGGAAATGCTGCTGCGTGAGCTCGATCTCTCCGCCGCCGAGCCAGCTCAGCCAGGCGAACAGGCCGAAGGCGGCGGCGCCGCCGAGCGGGTAGAGCGCCACGCTTCCGGCCCCGTCGAAGAGCGCGCCCCACGCGCCGACGAGCGCGAACAGAACGCTCAGCGGAAGCCACGCCCAGGTGGAGCGCGGCGTGCGGATCGCCGCCCGTACGAGGACCGGCTCGCTCATGACGGACTCTACGGTAGCAGAGGCGCTCGGCTTCCCGCTTCGGCCGTGGCGCGCGCCATTTCCCCTAAGCGTTCTCGCGCCGCGAACAGAATCTCCGGCCCGACGCCTTCGCCGGCGCGTTGGGCGTCTGGCCCATGGCCCGGAGCCCGGCACGCCGGGTTCGTCGTCCGCGGGCTGCGGCTGCAGCTCCGGCTGCCCTCGGCGGGCGGCCCGTAGGGGAACCGCCTGAACCTCCACTATTCTCTTAGTCGGAGTTCGTGATAGCCCTGGCGGCCAAGGAGGGCTCATGGGGCTCGACATGGTCATCGCGCGGAACATCGCGGCGCACTACGGCCTCGGGGACAGCGACCAGGAGGCGGAGATGTTCCGCATCTGCTGGAAGATGCGCAAGGAGGCGGACGAGTACGCCCGCGCCCGCGCCGACGAGATCGACGCCGAGATCGCCAAGGGGTTCGATCACTTCGTGCGCGCGGTGCACGGCAAGCCGGCCTCGGCGAAAGGACACGCGCTCGTCAAGCGCCTGCCCGTGCAGGGGCGCTACGTCGTCTTCTCCGACCACCACTGGGCGTTCGACGGCCACCGTCAGAACTTCTTTCTGAAGTCCGGCAATCAGGCGCTCTACTGCGACCTGCTCGCGAGCTACTTGGCGCGCGGCTACACGCTGGTCGAGAACGGCGACGTCGAGGAGCTGCTGGTGATGGAGCCGACGCTCGCCGAGGTCCGGCGGCGCGAGGGCATGAACTGGGCCGAGCTGCGCGAGCACCGCCTCGGCTACCGCCTGGCGGAGGCGAAACGCATCCTCGGGGACGCCGCCAACGCCGCGCTGTACGCGCGCCTCGCGGAGTTCCACGCGGCGGGCCGTTACGTGAAGATCGCCGGCAACCACGACACGGACCTTCAGCGCGACGACTGTCTGGCGCTCCTGCGCGAGCGCTTCCCCGACATCGACCCGCCGTACGACTATCTGTTCCTCGAGGGCGAGGGTGCAGGGAACGGCGCGCGCCCGGTGCGCTGGGCGGTGATGCACGGCCACCAGTTCGACGTCTCGACGAATCCACGCTTCGCGCCCTACATCGGCGAGCTGATCTCGGAGACGGTGTCGTGGGCCTACCAGGGGGCCGACCGCGTGTGGCGCTGGAACGACCAGGTGCGCGAATGGGCGACGGGCGCGCTGCCGTTCCGCAACAGCCTCGTCACCGACGACTACGACCACCGGCGCTGCCCGGTCTTCGACACCATCAGCGCCGCGCTGGGCGTCCTGCACCGGGCCGAGGGATGGGAGGGCGTCTTCAAGCACAAGATCGCCTGGGAGTACTTCGAGAACACCGACCCGCAGAAGGCGTTCAGGCTGGAGGTGAAGACCGGGGACGAGTTTTTCAAGTTCCGGCATCTCGACGAGCGCTTCGTCCGCCACCAGCTCCTGGCGAAGTTCTCCAGCGCCGAGCGGCCGCGGCTGGTGCTGGGCCACTCGCACGAGGTGCGCTTCCACGCGACGGACGCGGAACACCGGCCGCAGGCGACGTTCGAGCCCTACTACAACAGCGGCGCCGCCGGGCGGTTCGAGAACCTGATCTGGGGGCTCGAGATCGAGGACGGCACGCCGCGCCTGGTGGGCTGGAGTCGTCCCGACGACGGCCACGGCAAGCCGAACCGACAGGCCCCGCCGGAGCGCCGCGTGTACCGGAACGAGGAGCGGCCGGAGGGAAACCGACTGTTCGCTTCGGCCGAGCCGATGCCCTTGCCCCGGTAGCGCGCTGGGGGCGGCGGCGGCGGTCCGTTTTCGAGCGGCCCGAAGGGGCTAATACACTGACAGTCCGAACGCGCCGGCGATGGAGATGCCGAGCTGATCTCCAGCGCCGGCTACTCGCACGCACGCGCGCGAGCGGGCGGGCTGAGTGCTGCGGCGGTGCGGCGGCGCGGCGCTACGCGGCCCAGAGCTGCGCGATGAGCTGCGTGCGGCTCGTTACGCGCGCCTTGCGCAGAAGCTGGCTGACGTGGAACTCGACCGTGTTCTCGGCGCAGCCGAGCGCGGCGGCGATCTCTTTGTTCGGGCGACCGCGCGCGACGTGCTCCAGCACCTCCGATTGGCGGGGCGTCAGCTCGAGGCGGCCGGCCATCGACGCGAGGCGCTCGACGAAGTTCGCGGGCGCGGGGCGGCCGGCGGCGGGCGGCGCCAGCCCGGGGCTAAGATCGGCCCATTCGCGCGCATCCCCCGCGAACAGCTCCACCAGCGTGACGGCCGCATTGCGCAGCGCGGCCAGGGATGGGACGGAGGCGCGCGCCATCAGCGTCCTCGACTCCGGCAGCCGGGACAGCGCCACGAGACTGCGGTCGGTCAGCTCCTCCACCTTCACCTCGGCCGGCGGCAGACCGAGGTGGCCGGGAAAGCCGCGCAGCGCGGCGAGGCTGCCCCGCATGAACGCCGCGCACGGGCGCGCATCGTCGTGCAGCTGGCACGAGAGCCATATCCACCCGTCGGCCTGCTCCTTGTACTCGAAATCCGTGTTGGGGAAGTTGGCCGGATTGAGGATCTTGAAAACGAAGCGATAGAGGTTCCTCGGGCTCACGAGGCTACGAATCACCGTCTGGACGGCGGGCGCCGCCGCCTGGTGGAAGCTGGCCACGATCAGTGCGTCGAGCCGCTGGGGCCCGCCGGCGGCGACCTCCAGGCGCTCGACGAGCGTGCAGTAGTCGTCCCACGGGACGCGCCGGAGACGCTTGACCGTCCGCGCGTCGAAGCGCAGGCCGGCCACGAGCGGATCGAGCGCGAGCCCTGCGCCGCGCGCGAAGTCGAGCATCATGCGCGCCGCCGTTCCGCTGATCTCGCTGCCGCCGGCCCGGCCGACCCGTCCGCCGCCAAGCGCGCCGTCCATGCCTCCTCCCGTGACCCCAGCCGCCGCGCAAAGGTTACTTGGGATTCCCCAATATCGGAGTCTACCGCTCACGGGAGCGTCGACGTACGATCTGTTCGCCAACTCCGTCGCGCGCGCGGGCGGCGACGACGCGCCGAACCGCGGCCCCGGCGACGCGCTTCCCGCCGCAGTCGCGGGAGAGCGTGATGAGCGGCGCGGCCGAGGCCGACGGCGACCCACGCGCTCGACGCGGCGGGGCGGGGCGGCGATGATGCGGGCGTGAGGCTGCCGTTCGCGCCGCCGGTGGAGCCGATGCTTTCGAAGGCCGCGGCGGAGCTGCCGGCGGGGGAGGAGTGGCTGTACGAGCCGAAATGGGACGGGTTCCGCGCGCTGGTCTTCCGCGACGGCGACGAGGTTTTCGTGCAGTCGCGCGACCTGAAGCCGCTCGACCGCTATTTCCCGGAGCTGGGGGCACCGCTGCGGGCGAGCTTGCCGGCGCGCTGCGTGGTGGACGGGGAGGTCGTCATCGCCGGGCCGCGCGGGCTGGACTTCGAGGCGCTGCTGTTGCGCATCCATCCGGCGGCGTCGCGCGTGAAGCTGCTGGCGGCCGAGACGCCGGCGTCGTTCGTGGCGTTCGACCTGCTGGCGGAGGGCGACGAGGACCTGCGCGGCGTGGCGATGGAGGCGCGGCGCGAGCGCCTGGAGCGGGCGCTCGCGGAGGCGGCGCCGCCGGTGTTCCTGACGCCGGCGACGCGGGCGCGCGGCGTGGCGGCCGACTGGTTCGCGCGCTTCGAGGGCGCGGGGCTCGACGGCGTGATGGCGAAGCGGCTCGACGGCCGCTACGAGCCGGGCAAGCGCGCCATGGTGAAGGTGAAGCACGAGCGCACGGCGGATTGCGTTCTCGCCGGGTTCCGCTGGCACAAGAACGGGCCGGGGACGCTGGTGGGCTCGCTGCTCTTGGGCCTGTACGACGCGACGGGTGCGCTGCAGCACGTGGGCATCACGTCGGCGTTCCCGATGAAGCGGCGCGCAGAGCTGGCCGTGGAGCTGGCGTCCCTGCGCGAGGGCGCGCTGGAGGGGCACCCGTGGCGCGAGTGGCGCGAGTGGGAAGGCGAGGGCGGGCGGCGCCCGGGCATGACGAGCCGCTGGAACCGCGGCAAGGATCTGAGCTGGGAGCCGCTGCGGGTGGAGCGGGTGTGCGAGGTGGCCTACGACCACCTGCAGGGGCGGCGCTTCCGGCACGCCACGATCTTCCGCCGCTGGCGCGCCGACAAGTCGCCCGCCGACTGCCGCTACGACCAGCTGGAGACGACGGCCCCCTACGAGCTTGCGAAGATCTTCGGGCGGGGCGCCTAGCCGCGGCGGCGCGGATCGGTGAAGCCGGCCCAGGGGTCGTAGTCGGGGTCGAGCGGCTCCTGCGCGGGGCGCTCGGCTTCGGGGACGTGCTCGAGGTTCACGCGGATGCGCGTCCAGGTCGTGTAGCGCCCGCGCATGGCGTCGACGAGGACGTCCGCCGGCTGGAGGTGCGGCACGACGGCGGGATGGCGCGCCTTCCAGCGCTCCAGGCCGGCGAGCGCGTCCGCCTGCGCGGCGGCGCGTGCGATCTCCACGAGCGGCTTCGTGGACCGCCGGCGCGCCCCGCGCGGCCGCGACGGCGCCTCGGGCACGGCGGCTCCGGTTCCGGTTCCGGCTCCGGTTCCGGCTCCGGCTCCGGCTCCGGTTCCGGTTCCGGCTGCGGCTCCGGCGTCGGTGGCGGGCGAGGCGCGGCGCTTGCGCGACGGAGCGACGCGCGCCGGCTCGCCGGGCTGCTTGGCGTAGTGCGGCGGCCAGGGCGCGTCGCCCTCGCCCGCGGCCTCCTGGCGCGCGGACAGATCGAGCAGCGCGTCCAGCGACCCGGCGGCCTCGTCGATGCCCGCGTGGGCGTCGCCGCGCGCGGCGAAGCGCGCCGGCATGGTCACCAGCGTGAAGTCACCGGGCTCGGCGTCGGCCACCTCGTCCCACGAAAGCGGCGCCGAGACGCGCGCGTCAGGCGTCGGGCGCACCGACCACGCCGACGCGACCGTGCGGTCCTTCGCGTTCTGGTTGTAGTCCAGGAAAACGCCGTGGCGCTCCTCCTTCCACCACTTGCTGGTGGCGATCGCGGGCGCGCGGCGCTCCACCTCGCGCGCGATCGCCAGCGCGGCGCGCCGCACCTGCCCGAAGTCCCAGCGCCGCTCGATCCGCACGTTCACGTGGATGCCGCGCGAGCCGGAGGTCTTGGGCCAGCCCACCAGCGCGTGGTCGGCGAGCACGGCGCGCGTCACGAGCGCCACCTCTCGGATCTGCCCCCAGGGCACGCCGGGCACGGGGTCGAGGTCGATGCGCAGCTCGTCGGGGTGCTCCAGGTCGTCGGCGCGCACGGGGTGCGGGTTCAGGTCGATGCAGCCGAGGTTCACCACCCAGGCGAGCTGCGCGGCGTCGCGCACGACCACTTCGTCGGCGGTGCGGCCCGAGGGAAACGCCAGCGTGACGGTCTCCATCCACGGCGGGCGCGACTCGGGGGCGCGCTTCTGGAAGAAGAAGTCGCCGCCCGCTCCCTCGACGTAGCGCTTCAGCGCCATCGGCCGCCCGGCCACGCCGCGCACCGCGCCCTCGGCCACCGCGAGGTAGTAGCGCACCATGTCGAGCTTCGTGTGCCCGGCCTCGGGGAAGACGACCTTGCCGGGGTGGGTGACCGTCACGTCGTGCCCGGCCACCGACAGCACCACCTGGTCCTTTGCCCGCGCCACGGCCGAATCTTGCCCGGGCAACAGGTCCCGTGTCACGGTCGGCGGTCGGCGGTCGGCGCGCGGCGTCGGCGCGCGGCGCACAGGCGGACCGGGCGATGAAACAGGCCTTACGCGGGCTGTTCTGGATGGGCGTGTACGCGGCCGTGTGCCTGGCGCCGCTGGCGGTGGTGGGCGTGGGCGGGCGCCCGCCGGGCCACGGCTGGGTCGACGACTTCTCCGTGGCGCTCGGGTTCGTCGGCCTCGCCGTCATGGTGCTGCAGTTCGCGCTCGTGGCGCGCTTCCAGCACGTGGCGGCGCCGTTCGGCATGGACGCGCTCTTGCAGTTCCACCGCCAGATCGGCTACGCGGCGCTGGCGTTCATCGTCGCCCACCCGGTGCTGCTGTTCGTGCGCGATCCCGCCAAGCTGGCGCTGCTGAACTTCGTCACCGCGCCGAACCGCGCGCGCTGCGCGCTGGCGGCCACGGTCGGGCTGCTCGTGCTGGTGGGCACGTCGGTCTGGCGGCAGCGGCTGCGCCTGTCGTACGAGGCGTGGCAGCTCCTGCACGGCGTGCTCGCCGTGGCGATTGTCGCCCTGGCGCTGGCGCACGCCGCGCTCGTGGGCCACTACCTCGGCCGCCCCTGGCAGCGCGCGCTGTGGCTGGTGCTGTCCGCGGCGCTGGTGGGGCTCCTCGGCTGGGTGCGGCTGGTCAAGCCGCTCGTGCACTACCGCCGTCCGTGGCGCGTGGAGGAGGTCGTCGCCGAGCGCGGCAGCGCCTGGACGCTGGTGCTGCGCCCCGACGGCCACTCCGGCTTTCGCTTCGAGCCGGGGCAGTTCGGTTGGGTGACGGTGGGGCGCTCGCCCTTCGCGCTCACGCAGCATCCGTTCTCGTTCTCGTCGAGCGCCGAAGCGGCAGGGCGGCTGACCTTGACGATCAAAGCGCGCGGCGACTTCACGTCGTCCATCGCTGCGCTGAAGCCGGGCACGCGCGCCTACGTCGACGGCCCGCACGGCGTCTTTACGACCGACCGCCACGAGGGGCCGGGGTTCGTGTTCCTCGCCGGCGGCGTGGGCATCACGCCGCTCATCTCGATGCTGCGCACGATGGCCGACCGCGAGGACGCGCGCCCGGCGTGGCTGTTCTACGGCAACAAGGACTGGGAGAGCGTGACGTTCCGTGACGAGATCGACGCGCTGGCGGCGCGGCTGCGCCTCACGGTGGTGCACGTCCTGGAGAAGCCGCCGGCCGACCCGGAGAAGTGGACGGGCGAGACGGGCTACGTCAACGCCGCGCTCCTGCGGCGCCACCTGCCGCCCAAGCAGCTCGGCCGGCTGCGCTACTTCATCTGCGGCCCGGGGCCGATGATGGACGCCGTCGAGCACGCGCTCGTGGACGTGGGCGTGCCCGACGAGCACATCCACACCGAGCGCTTCGACATGGTGTAAGAGGAGGAGCGATGCGCCAGCACTGGACCGCCCGCTTCGTGCTCCTGACCGCCGCGCTGCTGCTGGCCGCCGCGGCGCTCTTCGCCACGCTGCAGAACTAGGCGCGGCGTGGCGCGCAAGCCCGCGTGATCAGGGGCCGCCTGGGCGGACTTGAAGCACGGCCGCGCGGACTTATGTTGTTGCACGGGGAGATTCGAGGGCTAGCGATGTCGAACACAACTCCGCAAGGCAAGGGCTGGTGGGACGACCCGTCGTGGGCGGAGCAGCGCGAGCCCGTCGTCGCCCTCTTCGCCCGTACCACGTCCTTGGCGCAACGCCTGGAGCCGTCCATCGAGGAGCGCGCGTTGCGCTTCGGCTGGGCCGCACGCCGCGCCCATCCGAGCGCGGACGCCTGGGACCACCTGCTGGAGACCCAGCTGCGCGCGGACTGGAAGCGCGCCTCGGAAGGGGCCGCTCCCTGGGACCTGGTGTACGAGACGGTCCGCAGCGCCTGGGCCATCGCCGACTTCCGCCGTCGCCTGAACTAGCCCGCCCGGCCCGCGAAGTGGCCCTGCCGCGCCAGGAGGTGGCCCTGCCGCGCCGGATCGCCATGTACCCGGCGGCGGCCGGCGCTTCTTCTCCGCGCTTGGAAGCATGGCGCTGGAATCGGTGCTAAGCTTCCACCGTTACACAACCGAATCGTCCAGAAACCGCGCGGAGGGTGCGATGTCCTCGCCCGTTCGTTCGAGGGGCTACGTTCTGCGGGGGACGGTGGCGCTGCTGGCGGCAGCGCTGGCCGCCGGCGGCGCCGGCTGCAACTGCGACTGTAGTCGCCACGGCACCGGCGACGAGGCGGCCATTCCGCTGCCGGAGAGCGGCACCGACGCGGCCATGGGCGGCGGCAGCGACGCCGACGCCGCGTCCGACGCCGCCAGTGACGCCGGGCCCTCGGGCTGTGGCGACGGCGTGATCGTGGCCCCCGAGCAATGCGACGACGGCAACAGCAACGACGACGACGGCTGCCTGAGCGATTGCACGCTGGCCTGCGGGGACGGGACGGTGAACGGCATGGAGACGTGCGACGTGGCCATCGCCTCCGGCAGCCCAGGGGCCTGCCCGACGACGTGCGACGACGGCGACGTCTGCACGACCGACACGCTCGACGGGGCCGGCTGCGGGATGACCTGCCGCTCCACGCCGACGGCGACGATGTCGGGCGGCACCATCATGGGGATGTTCGTCGACGGGGACGGCTGCTGTCCGTCGTTCGGCAACGCCAACGTGGACTCCGATTGCATGCCCCTGTGCGGCAACGGCGTGCTGGAGGCGGGCGAAGGCTGCGAGACCGGAACTTGTCCGACGAGCTGCGACGACGGCAACACCTGCACGGCCGACTCGATGGGCGGCTCGCCCGCGACCTGCGACGCCTCTTGCAGCAACAGCACGATCACCGCGTGCGTCGACGGCGACGGCTGCTGTCCGGCTGCTTGCTGCGCCGCGGGCGCGGCCGGGTGCCTGGCGCCGGACAACGACTGCTCGCTGACGTGCGGCGACGGAACGCTCGACCCGGGCGAGACGTGCGACCCGCCTTCGGCGTGCCCGGCCAGCTGCGACGACAGCGACGCGTGCACGACCGACACGCCCACCGGCAGTGCCAGCAACTGCAGCGCCGGCTGCGCGCACAACCGCGTGACGATGAACGCCGACGGCGACGGCTGCTGTCCGGCGGGCGCCGACGCCAACGGCGACGCCGACTGCCCGCCTGTGTGCGGCAACGGCGCCGTGGAGGCGGGCGAGGAGTGCGACGACGGGAACACGACGGCGGGCGACGGCTGCGACGGCGGCTGCGGCGGCGAGGTGACGGTGTTCCGCCTCACCGACCTCGACCTCCGCGACCCGCACATCTACGTGGACATCCCGCTGCTCGGCTGCAACGACGTGACGGACATGGTGCCGGCGATGCTCGCGCCGGCCATCAACGAGTCGATCCAGGCGGCGATGGGAATGGACTACGACGGCGACGGCTTCATCGACGTGAGCGTCCTTCTGATGTTCACGCCGCTCGACCAGGGCGGCCCGGGCGGGCCCATGGAGGTGGCGCGCGGGCTGTGCACGCTGCCGGCGTCGGGCACTTCGTGCGGCCTCGACTCGTCGCTCATGCCGCAGCCGACGCTGTACACGAACGGAACGGGCACCTGCGCCGACGTCTACCCCGGCACCGCGACGGCGCTCGCCGGCGGGTACACGCCCGCCGTGGGGCCCACGACCGGCCCGTGCTTCGTGACGGGGGCCATCTCCCTGGCGCTCGACTTCCAGGGCACGATGGTGCCGCTGAGCGACGCGCAGGTGGCCGCGACGTACGGCGGCGGCACGCCCGCGACGTTCTTCGTCAACGGGCTGGTGCGCGGCTTCATCGCCGAGGCGACGGCCGACATGCTCCTCCTGCCGCCGGAAGTGCCGTACGTCGGCGGCATGCCGTTGAGCGTCGTGCTGCCGGGCGGAATGGGGAACTGCGCCCTGCACGACGACCGCGACGTGGGCCCGGACGGGTTGACCCTGGGCTGGTGGGTCTACGCCAACTTCGTCGCGGAGCAGATCACCTACACCGGTCCCTGAAGCGGCGGCGGCGAGGGCGCCCAGGTCGGCTCTTCGTCGAGGGCGGGGCGCCCGACGAGCAGCTCGTGCGGGCGGAAGTCGGCCTTGTAGGCCATCGACGGGCAGCCTGCCACGCGAAAGCCCAGGTAGAGGTGCGGGATGCCGCGCGCGCGCGCCATCTCGGCGGCGATGACGACGTGCGCCACGCCGGGCGACAGCCGCGCCACGTCGGGGTGATAGAAGAAGTAGACGGCGCTCCAGGCGCGTGCCGTGACGTCGCAGAGGCCCACGGCCACGAGGCGGTCGCCGTCGTGAAAGCACAGCTCGCGCGCCGCCGGATGCGGAAACGCCAGCTCGGAGAAGTAGGTCTCGGCGTCGAGGTCGCCGGGCTCCCAGCCGCGCGCGCGCTCGCGCCACGCGTGCCAGGCGCGGTGCAGGGCCAGGCGCTCCTCGTCCACGCGCGGCGCGCCGAGCGAGACGCGCAGGCGCGCGCACTTCCGGCGGGCCCGCCGCTGCCGCCGCGTCGGGGCGAACTGCGCCAGCGGTAGGCGCAAGGGCACGCACTCGCCGCAGCCGTCGCAGGCGGGGCGAAAGTAGACGGGGCCGAAGCGGCGCCACCCGCGCACCAGCAGCGCATCGAGCCGCGCGTCGTCCGCGTCGAGCGCCAGCCGGTACTCGCTGCGCGCGTCGCGTCCGGCGAGGTAGCTGCACGGGCGCGGCGGCGCCACCACGTGCACCTCGGCGGCGCGCACGGCGCGGCCCTCGGTCACCGCGCCTCCGCCGGGCGGGGCGCGGCGGCGGCGGCGGCGCCCGCCGCGCGGGCCGTAGCCCTGGCCTCCGCTTGACCGCTTCCGTTCGGGGCGGCGGACGTGGTAGACGCCGGGCCTCGCGGCGGGCGCTGCGACCGCGGTGGTCGCCGCCCGCCCTTGCGGCGGGAACGACCCGCGATGGAGGACGACATGGCCAAGGCGAAGAAGAGCAAGAGCGGCGGTGGCGAGGTGCTGTTGGTGACGAGCAAGGTGAAGGCGGCGCTGAAGAAGGCGGGCTGCAACACGGCCGGCGACGCTATCAACGGACTGAACGACTGGGTCGGCTGGCTCATCCACCAGGCCGCCAAGCGCGCCGCCGCGAACGGCCGCAAGACGGTCCGTGCGCACGACTTCTCGATCATGTAGCTCGGCCTGTAGCTCGGCATCGGCATCGCAGCCACGCCCCGACCGCCCCGGCGCCTCACTGGCGCAGGATACCAGGGCGGCGGGCGGGCGGGTGGGGGGTTCCCAAGGGCGCCGGTTCGCTGGTAGCGATCCGGCATGATCATCGAGCCAAGGGTCCGGGGGTTCATCTGCCTGACCGCGCATCCGACCGGCTGCGCGGCCAACGTCCGCGCGCAGATCGACCACGTGGTGGGACGCGGCAAGCTGGCGCGCGGGCCGCAGCGCGCGCTCGTCATCGGCGCCTCCACCGGCTACGGGCTGGCGACGCGCGTGGCGGCGGCGTTCGGCGCCGGGGCGGCGACGCTGGGGGTCTTCTTCGAACGCCCGTCCGAAGAGGGGAAGCCGGCTTCGCCAGGTTGGTACAACGCCGCGGCGCTGGACGGCGCGGCGCGCGCGGCGGGGCTCTACGCCCGCAGCCTCAACGGCGACGCGTTCACCGACGAGATGAAGGCGCGCGCGGTGGAGCGCATCCGCGCCGACATGGGCGGGCCGGTGGACCTGTTGGTCTACAGCGTGGCGGCGCCGCGCCGCACGCACCCGCGCACGGGGCAGGTCTTCAAGTCCGTGCTCAAGCCGCTGGGCGCGCGCTACACGTCGAAGACGCTCGACACGCAGAAGAAGGTGGTGAAGGAAGTGACGATCGAGCCGGGCAACGACGACGACGTCGCCAGCACGGTGGGCGTGATGGGCGGCGAGGACTGGGAGATGTGGATCGACGCGCTTGAGGCGGCGGGGGTGCTGGCGCCGGGCGCGACTACGGTGGCCTACTCCTACGTCGGCCCGGAGATGACGTGGCCGATCTACAAGAACGGGACGATCGGTCGGGCCAAGGCGGACCTGGAGGCGGCGGCGGCGCGGCTGCGCGCGCGGCTGGGGGCGCGGGGCGGGCGCGCGTTCGTGTCGATCAACAAGGCCGTCGTCACGCAGGCCAGCTCGGCCATTCCGGTGGTGCCGCTCTACATTTCGCTGCTGTTCCGCGTGATGAAGGACAAGGGTCTGCACGAAGGGTGCATCGAGCAGGCGTACCGGCTGTTCGGGACGCTGCTGTACGGCCCCGGCGACCCCGCGTTGGACGAGGGCGGGCGCCTGCGCGTGGATGACTTGGAGATGCGCGACGACGTGCAGGCGGCGGTGCGGGCGCTCTGGCCGCAGGTCACGACCGAGAACCTGGACGCGCTCTCCGACTTTGCCGGCTACCAGGCCGAGTTCATGCGCCTGTTCGGCTTCTCCGTCCCGGGCGTGGACTACCGCGCCGACGTCGACCCCGACGTGCGCTTCCCCGACCCGGTCTAGCGCATTGTGCGCGGGGAGCGGGCTTGCGACACTGGCGGGCCATGAGGCTCGACCCGCGGCGGATCGAAAACCGCATCTCCAACAAGATCGATCAGAAGATCTCGCAGACGATCACGGGGCTGTGGATGGGCGCGGTCATCAGCCTGCTGC
>DASYRF010000179.1:0-10839 GCA_036004705.1 Myxococcota bacterium | reverse complement strand
GCTGCTGGTCGATTCGTTCCTGGTGCCGGTCGCGGGCGGGCGCGCGCGCGTGGAGATGGCGCCGCGGGACGACGGCTGGGGGACGCTCGTCGCGCACGCGCACGTGCAGGTGGGCAAGGAGCTGTGGGCGGGCAGCGGGGCCGCCTACGTCACCCCGGCGCGCGCCGTGGCGGTGAAGCTCGACCCCGACAAGGACGTGTACCTGCCGGGCGGCGAGGCCAAGCTGACGATCGACGTGCGCGACGAGACCGGCAAGGGCGTGCCGGCGGCGGTCATGCTGAAGATCGTCGACGAGCGGCTCTACGCGCTCGAGGACGCGGCGCGCGAGCGGCTCTTGATGTACTTCACCCTGTCGGAGGCGCTGCGCCACCCCGACGACCCGGTGCTGGGCGAGGCGGCGCGCGTGGGGTTCGGCGCTTCGCTCACGAAGGAAGAAGCGGAGAAGGCGGCCAAAGCGGAGGCGGCGGCGCGCGATCTGGCCGCCGGCGTGCTGCTGGCGTCGTTCGGCGGCGCGACCGGCGCGGCCGAGCTGTTCGCGGCCGACTCGGACGCGCAGTCCAAGGCGCGCGCCGTGGAGGAGATCCGCAAACTGGCGGAGGCGCTGCGCGCGGCCAAGCCCTACTACTATTACGACGGCAAGATCGGCCGGCCGATCGACTGGCTCGTCAAGCATGGCGGGCTCGCCAAGGACGGAGCGCTGGACGTCTGGGGACGCGGCTACCGGTTGGAGGGGCACGGCCTCTTCAAGGTGCGCTACATCCTGGTGTCGGTGGGGCCGGACGGCGAGCGCGGCACGAAGGACGACCTGGAGGAGGAGCTGTTCCGATGAAGATTCGACCCTTGCACGCGGGTTCGGGCTCGGCGTCGGCGTCGGTCTCGGCGTCGGCTTTGGCGTCGGCCTCGGTCTCGGTCTCGGCCTCGGCGTCGGCGTCGGCGTTGGCGCTCGGGACCATCGCGGCGTTGTTCGTCGTGGCGGCGGCCGTCGGCTGCGCGGCGCCGGCGCACTACCGCACGGGCCTTCCGTCGGAGACCGGCGCGACGACGGTCGCGGCCGCGGAAGCGCGCATGGACCGCGCCACGAAGGTGGACCTGCTCGGCGAGAAGCTGGAGGTACTGTCGCCGTCTGTTCCGCCCACCGACGGCAAGGAGGCCGCCCGCGCCGGCGGCGGCATCGTGCCTCCTCCTCCTCCGATTGCGTTCAGTCCCCCGAAGAAGGGCAAGGGGAAGGTGGCGCCGAAGGTGCACCATGGCGGAGGCGGTGGCGGGCGCGGCGGCCGCGCCGGCACCATGTCCTTCGAGAGCGCGTACGAGGATGAAGAGTACGAGGCGAAGCGCCCCGAGCCGGCGCCGACCGTCGCGCCGCGGCCGATGGACGCGGGCGAGGCCACGACGGCCGAGGCGTCGAAGGGGGCCCGCTTCCGCCCGCTTTCTGGGCTCAAGCGCCTGTTCGCGAAGAAGTCGGTCAGCGCGGCCCCGGCCGCGGCCGGCGCGCCAGCGAAGGACGAGGCCGCAGGGCCGGAGGGGGGCGCGGCCTACGCGAGCGTCGACAAGGCGGACGAAGATCGCGATGGCCTGGACGACGGCGCCGGCGGGAGCGCGGGCGCGGGAGGCGCCGGCGTCGAGCCCAAGGTGCGCAAGGACTTCCCCGAAGCCCTTCTGTTCGCGCCCGAGATCGTGACGTCCGACGGTGGGACCGCGAAGGTCGACGTTCCGCTGGCCGACACCGTCACCGACTGGCGCATGACGGCGCTCGCCTCCACCGCCGACGGCCGCTTCGGCGACGGCGAGGGATCGCTGCACGTCTTCCAGCCTTTCTTCATCAACGTCTTCGCCCCTCGCACCCTGGAGCAAGGCGACTCGGCCACGCTGCAGGTCGGCGTCTTCAATTATCTGAGCGAGCCGCGCAAAGTGAAGGTGGAGGTGACGCGCGCGCCCTGGTTCGAGCCGCTCTCCTCGCTGTCCGGCGAGCTGGACGTCCCCGCCGGCGGCGCCGCGGCGCTGCCGGTGACCATCCGCGTGGGCCGCGACGGCGTCTGGCCGCTGCGCGTCAGCGCCAAGAGCGCCGACTTGGCCGACGCCGTGGAGGTGCCTCTCACGGTGGAGCCGGGCGGCGTGGCCTGGTCGACGGGCGGCATCGTCCCGGTCGTCGGCGAGAAGACGTTCTCGCTCGCCCTGCCGGCGGCGGCGTTGGCGGCGGGCCGCGCGGTCGACCTGCGCGTGTACGGCGGCGAGGCGGCCACGCTCGAAGGCGATCTCGAGTCGTTCCTCGCCCAGCCGAACGGCTGCCTGGAGCAGACGCTCTCGCGCATGGAGGCAAACCTGGCCGCGCTGGAATACCTCGAGTCGACGGGGGCCGGCGCGGGGCCGCTCGCAGACAAAGCGCGCCACAACCTGCGCGACGGCTACTTCAAGCTGTTGACGCACCGGACCGCCGGAGCGTTTGCCCTCTATCCCGGCAAGGTCGGCGGCGACGAGTACGAGGCCTACCTGGGGGTGCGCGCGCTGGAGCTGCTGCGCACGGCCGCCACGCACAAGGGCGTCACGATCGACCCCGACCTGGTGACGGCGCTGGAGGCGTGGGCGCGGGCCCGTTACCTGGCGACGCTCGGCGCGCCGAGCGTCGTGGTCTACGGCGACGACGGCCGCCCCAAGCCCTCAGGCGGGCCGGTGGGGCTGGCGGCGGCGGTGGCGCGCGCGTTGCGCTTCGCGCTGCCGGCGGCGGGCCGGGCGCGTCTCGCCGACGCGCTCCCGGGAGCGCCCGCCTACACCGTCGCGCTGGTCGCCTCCTACGCGCGGCGCACGGGCGACGCCGACCTCTACGCCAAAGCCGTGGAGCGCCTGCGGGCGCTGGCGACCGTGACGGACGAGGGCGCGCACTGGACGGCGGGCGAGCGGACCTTTGCCAGCGCCTACGACGCCGACGCGGACATCGAGGCGACGGCGCTGGCGGCGAGCGAGCTCCTTGGAGCGCCGGCGCCCGGGGCGGCGCCCGGAGACGCGGAGCTGGGCGGGAAGGCGGTCGCATGGCTCCTGGCGCGGCGCGCGCCCGGCGGCGGCTGGGGGACGACCTCCTCGAGCGCGCGCGCGGTCGAGGCCGTGGCGGCGCTGGCCCGCGGCGGCAAGGGGGCGGCGGCGGCGCGCGGCGACGTGGTCGTCTGGCTCGGCGCGACGCCCGTGGTCCGCGCCAAGATGCCTGCGTGGGGCGAAGTCGTCTCGCTCGACCTCACCGACAAGTTGCCCGTCGCGGCGTCGAGCGGCGCCGGCACCAAAGTGCGCGTCACGGTGGCGGGGGCGGCGCGCGCCGAGCTGGCGGTGCACTACCGCCTGCCCTACAGCGAGGCCCTTCGCGCCGCGCTGCCCAGCTACTCGCTCGACGTCAGCTACGGCGACCTGGAAGTGAAGACCGGCGAGGTCATCCCGGTGCGCGTACGCGCCGCGCGCACCGCCGCGGTGGCGGGCGTCAACCCCGCCGTCATCCACGTCCCCGTGGCGGGGACGATGGAGGTCGACGAGCGCGGCCTCGAGGACCTGGTGCGGGTCGAGGCCATCGACCGCTTCGAGCGCGACGCCACCGGCGTGACGCTCTATGTCGACGACGTCGACGCTTCCGGCGTCGACCTGAGCTTCGCCGTGCGTGCCGTCTTCGCCGGCGAGGCCACCACCGGCGTCGCCGAGGTCTACGAGTACTACCACCCCGCCGCGCGCGGCTTGGGCGCCCCCGCCACGCTCCGCTCGGTCTCCGACCTGCCCAAGTAGCGCCGCCCGCGCGCCCGCACGTTCCTGCCGAAGGGGTGACCGACCTGCCGGAGCAGCGCCGTCCGCGCGCCCGCACGTTCCTGCCAATGGGGTTGCCCGACCCGCCGGAGCAGCGGCGCCTGCGCGCCGGTGAAATCGTCCCCGCGGTCCTGGCCCTCGAAGGCACCCTGGTGCGAAACTCGGGCGCCATGCGCTTCGGGCTGCGCTCGCGGATCTTGGTGGTGCTGGCGGTCGTGCTGATGGCGACGCTGGTGGCGTCGAAGCTCGTCATCGGGCCGGTCGTGCGCGCCACCCTCGCGCGCGACCTCGTCGCCAGCGTGCGCGCCCGGGCCACCGTCGCCGCCGACATCGCCTGGATCACGCTCGGCGACACCGCGCCCTTCGAGGATCCCGTGCGCCAGGCGGCCCTGCAGACGTTGCTGGAGCGCGTGGGGCACATGATGCACGGTCACAGCATCGACGTGCTGGCCGCGCGCCTGCGCGTCTACGCCTCCAGCGTCTCCCCCGAGACCGTGGGCCACTACCGGCCGTCCGACGATTGGCTGCTGGCCCACCTGACCGACCAGCCCGCCGAGCGCCTGCTCCCCGATCGCGTCGAGGTGCTCGTGCCGGTGGCCCCGCTCGCCGAGACGGTCGACGAGGCGGCGGGCGCCGCGGCGTCCGGCCCGCCGCGCGCCTGGGTCCTGGTGGGCGCGTCCCTCGCCGACGCCTCGTTGCTGGCAGCGCGCGTCGAGGCGCTCATCCTCCTTTATATGGCGGGCGTGGCGGCGCTGCTGCTGCTGGCCGGCTACGCCATCCTCACGCGCCGGCTGCTGCGCCCCATCGGCGCGCTCGCCGAGGCCGTGGAGCACGTGCGACGCGGCGACCTGCGCCCGCGCGCCGCCGCAGGCCACGACGAGCTCGGCCGCCTCGGCGCCGCCTTCAACGACATGGTGACCGAGCTGGAGGCGCGGCGCGTGGAGCGCGAGGCGCGCATCGCCGAGCTGACCCGCGCGCACGGCGCGACCGCCGCCGCCCGCGCGGAGGCCGTGCGCAGCGAGAAGCTCGCCGTGGTCGGGCGCCTCGCCGCCGGCGTCGCCCACGAGGTCGGCAACCCGCTTCAGGCGCTGCTGGGCTACGCGGAGATTCTCGTCGACGACGCCCGCGCGGTCGCTGCCGAGAAGCTCGCCGAGACCCTCGCGCCCGCGCTGGCCGCCGGCGGCGCCGCGCCGCGGCCCCAGACCGACTACGAGCCCACGCTCGACCTCACCAGCCGCGAGCGCGCCGCCCAGCAGCTCCTGCAGCGCGCACTCGCCGCCCAGGCGGAGCGCGCCGCCGCCGGCGGCGCCGAGCCCACCGTGCGCGTCGCCACGCCGCCGCCCCTCGACCCACAGCAGCGCCTCGACATGCTCCGCCGCGTGCAGAAGGAGATCGAGCGCATCAAGGGCATCGTCGGCGACCTCGTCTCCTACGCCCGACCCGTGAAGCAGGAGATCGTGCCGGTGGAGCTGGGCGCGCTGCTCGATGGCGCCGTGAGCCTGCTCCGGCCGCAGCCGCGCTTCCGCCGCGTGCGCGTGTCCCGCGCCCCCACGCCGCCCGGCGCCGCCCCGGCACTGGCGCACGCCGCACCCGGGCCGCTGACGCAGGTGGTCGTGAACCTCCTCTTGAACGCCGCCGACGCCGTCGAAGGAAGCGGCGACGGAGGCGAGGTCGAGGTCGGTGCCGCGCCCGTCGCCGGCAGCGCCACGGCTGAGGTGGTCTTGTGGGTGAAGGACAACGGTGTCGGCATCCCGGCCGCCGACACGCCGCAGCTGTTCGACCCTTTCTTCACCACCAAGGAGCCGGGGAAGGGCACCGGGCTCGGCCTCGCCATGTGCCAGCGCATCGTCGACGGCTTCGGGGGGCGTATCGAAGTCGAGAGCGCTCCCGGCGCGGGCGCCACGTTCCGCGTGTTCCTTCCAAGCGCCGGCCCAAGCGCCGGGCCAAGCGCCGGGCCCAGCGCCGGGCCAAGCGCCGGGCCAAGCGCCGGGCCGGCCGCCACGCCCGCCGCCGGCGCGCGCGACGTTGACGGCGTCGCGCCCGGCGGCCCATCCTCGTAGCGATGGCGCCGCGCGTCCTCATCGTGGACGACGAGGAGAACGTCCGCGACATGCTGGGCGTGCTGCTGCGGCGCGAGGGATTCGAGCCCTCCGCCGTGGCTACCGCCGAGACCGCGCTCAAGGAAATCGACCGCACCAGCTACGACTTCGTGCTGTGCGACATTCGCATGCCCGGCATGGGCGGCCTGGAGATGCTGAAGCGCCTGCAGGAGAAGAACAGCGACGCCACCGTGATCGTCATGTCCGCGTACGGCAACACCGACACCGCCATCGAGGCCATGAAGCTGGGCGCCTACGACTACGTCTCCAAGCCGTTCAAGCCCGACGAGATGATCCTCACGCTCCGCAAGGCGCAGGAGCGCGAACGCCTCAAGCTGGAGAACCAGTCGCTTCGGCGCGAGCTGCTCGGCGAGATGGCGTTCGAGCACATCATCGCGCGCTCCGAGAAGATGAAGCTGATCTTCCGCACCATCGCCAAGGTCGCCGACTACAAGTCGACCGTCCTGCTCACCGGAGAGTCGGGCACCGGCAAGGAGCTGGTGGCGCGGGCCCTGCATTTCAACGGCGCGCGCGCCAAGGGCCCCTTCGTAGCGGTCAACTGCGGCGCCATCCCCGAGACGCTCCTCGAGTCGGAGCTCTTCGGCTTCGTGCGCGGTGCCTTCACCGACGCCACGCGCGACAAGAAGGGCCTGTTCGAGGAGGCGCACGGCGGCACGCTCTTCCTCGACGAGATCGGCGAGCTGAGCCTGGCGCTGCAAGTAAAGCTCCTGCGCGTGCTGCAGGAGGACGAGGTGCGCCGCATCGGCGACAACCGCTCCGTCAAGGTGGACGTGCGCATCGTCGCCGCCACCGTGCGCGACCTCGCCGAAGGGATGCGCACCGGCCGCTTCCGCGAGGACCTCTTCTATCGGCTCAACGTGCTCACCATTCATCTGCCGCCGCTGCGCGAGCGGCGCGAGGACATCCCGCCGCTCATCCAGCACTTCGTCGCCAAGTTCGCCGAGCGCCTGAGCTCGACGGTGCGCGCCGTCACGCCCGAAGCGCAGCGCCTGCTCATCGACTACTCCTGGCCCGGGAACGTTCGCGAGCTGGAGAACGCCGTCGAGCGCGCCATGGTGCTGGCGGAGGGCGAGACGCTCGGCGTGGAGGATCTGCCCGACCGCGTGCGCGGCGGCGGCGCCCGCCTGGCCGTGCAGCTCGGCGACGACGAGCTTTCGATCAAGAAGTGGGGCCGCGCCATCGAGGAGCTGCTCATCCGCAAGGCGCTCGCGCAGTGCAACGGCAACCGCACCCGCGCCGCCGAGAAGCTGGAGATCTCGCTGCGCGCACTGCTCTACAAGATAAAGGAATACGGCCTCGCCTGAGGCCGGCGCCCGCGATGCGACTCGAAGACCTCGGCCTCATCGGAAACTGTCAGTTCTCTGCGCTCGTGGCGAGCACCGGCGAGGTCGTCTGGTGCTGCCTGCCGCAGCCCGACTCCGAGCCGGTGTTCGCGGTGCTCCTCGACGCCGCCGGCGGAGGCCGCTTCCTGGTGGGTCCGGCCGAGGGCGGCGCCGGGGTGCAGACGTACCTGGGCCACACCAACGTGCTGGAGACGCGCTTCCGCGCCGCCGACGGCGCGTTCCGCGTGCTCGACTTCGCTCCGCGCTTCTTGCAGCACGGGCGCCCCTTCCGCCCGACGCAGCTCTGGCGCGTCATCGAGCCGCTCGAAGGCACGCCGCGCATCCGCATCGTCTGCGAGCCCGTGCTCGGCTGGTCGCGCGCCGCGCCGATGCGGCTGCAGGGCTCCAACCACTTCACCTTCGGCGGCTTCGCCAGCGAGCTGCGCCTGACGGCCGACACGCCGCTGTCGTGCCTCAACGGCCGGCCCTTCACGCTGACACAGCGCCGACATTTGGCGCTGACGTGGGGGCCCGCGGTCGAGGAGCCGCTCGACCTGCTGGCGGACCGATTCCTGGGCGAGACGGTGCGCTACTGGCAGCGCTGGGTGAAGCACTGCAACGTGCCGTCCGCGTTCCAGCGCGAGGTCATCCGCTCGGCGCTGGCGCTCAAGCTGCACTGCTTCGAGGACACCGGCGCCATCGTCGCCGCCACCACCACGTCCCTCCCGGAGTCGCCCGGCAGCGGGCGCACCTGGGACTACCGCTTTTGCTGGCTGCGCGACGCTTATTACGCGCTGGGCGCCTTTCGCCTGCTCGGCCATTTCGAGGAGCGCGAGCGCTTCGTCACCTACCTCATCGACATCGCCGCCCGCCACCCGACCCTCGACCTCGCCCCGCTCTACTGCATCGACGGCGACGTCGCGCCGCCCGAGCGCATCCTGGAAGCGTGGCCCGGCTTCGAGGGCGAGCGCCCCGTGCGCGTCGGCAACGGCGCCGCGCTGCACCGACAGAACGACATCTACGGGGAGATGGTGCTGGCGCTGGCGCCGGTCTTCCTCGACGAGCGCTTCGAAGAGGAGCGCTCGCCGTCCGTGCTGGCGCTGCTCGAGGGCCTGGCGCAGAAGGCCGTGTCGGTCGTCGGAACGCCCGACGCCGGCATCTGGGAGTACCGCACCGCCTGGCAGCCGCAGACTTTTTCCAGCCTGATGTCCTGGGCGGCGGCGGACCGCATGGCCGTCATCGCCGCGCGCCACGCGCCGGCCCGCGCCGGTGACTACCGCGCCGCCGCCGACCAGATCCGCGCGCGCATCCTGGCCGAGAGCTGGAACGAGGGGTTGCGCGGCTTCGCCGCGACGCCCGGCGGCACGGACCTCGACGCGTCGCTGCTGCAGATGGCGGCGCTGCGCCTGCTGCCCGCCGAAGACCCGCGCCTCGCCCAATCCGTCGACGCCATCCGTGCCGGCCTGACGCACGACGGCTGGCTGCAGCGCTACCGCCTCGACGACGGCTTCGGCCCGCCCACCGCCGCGTTCCTCATCTGCACCTTCTGGCTCGTCGAGGCGCTCGCCGTGACCGGCCGCCGCGGCGAAGCGCGCGCCGTTCTCGAGCAGGCCCAGTCGATCCTCTCGCCGCTCGGCCTCCTGTCGGAGGACTACCACCCCGCCGGCCGCCGTCTCTGCGGAAACTTCCCGCAGGCCTACTCCCACGTCGGCCTCATCCACGCCGCCTTCCGCGCCAGCCCCGGCTGGGGCGACGTGCTCTAGCGCAGAACCGGAGACCCGGACCCGGAACCGGAACCGGAACCGGAACCGGAACCGGAACCGGAACCGGAACCGGAACCGGAACCGGAACCGGAACCGGAACCGGAACCAGGACCCGGACCCGGCATCGGAACCGGACCCGGACCCGGAACCGGAACCGGAACCGGAACCGGAACCGGAACCAAGACCCGGACCCGGCATCGGAACCGGACCCGGAACCGAACCGAAGTGGCCGTCGCGCGTGACGACTACGTGCGGCCCGCCGAGCGCCGCGGCCATGGCGATCGCGACGCGGTCCGCCCCGTCGGGAAGGTGGACGCGGCCCAGCACGAAACCCACAAGGGCCGGGTCGCGGTGCAGCGTGAGCGCGAGCTCCACCTGGGCCGGCGTCACCCGCTCGAGGCGACTGAGGAAGTGGGCATCGTGCGGCATCGCGTGTTGCCCTGCGGTTCTCGGTCCACGCTACCCGAACGCCGGCCGGTGAATCACGCCTGGTGATCACGCCGGCGGGGGCGGTGCTCCGGGTCCTTTCAAGGTTGGGTTCCCGCCCTGAACGGCGCACCCCCCGCGCCAGCCCGACGGCGGGCGAGGGCGCAGAGCGGGCTGGCACGGGGGCTGCGCCGGGTGGGGGCGTGAACCCAACCTCGAAAGGACCCTTCGTGAACACCTTGCACGCCTACGACGTCTCGGTCGAGCTCATCCGCCGGCTGCGCGGGCTGGTCGCGCGCATCCAGACCTGCGACGGCGACCTGGCCAACCAGATCCGGCGGGCGGCTTCGAGCGTGCCGCTCAACCTCTCCGAAGCGCAGCGTCGAGCGGGCCGCGATCGGTCGCACTTGTTCCGCGTGGCGGCGGGCAGCGCGACCGAGCTCCGCGCGGCTCTCCAGGTCGCGGAGGCGTGGGGCTACGTCGCGGCGGCCGACCTGGCCGAGCCGCTGGCGCTGCTCGACCGCCTCGCGGCGATGACCTGGCGGCTCACCCACTGACCGGCGCCGCCGGCTCCGGGTCCGCGACGATCGCGGATCGGATCCGGCTCCGGCTGCGGAACGCGGAACGCGGAACCGGAACCGGAGGCCGGAACCGGAAGCGGAACCGGAGGCCGAAACCGGAACCGGAACCGGAGGCCGGAACCGCAACCGGAGGCCGGCAGAGCGGTACGGGGCGCGCGTCAGGCGGACGCGAGCGCGGCGAGGAACGACTCGGCCCAGGTCAGGGCGGTCGTGTGGGAGACGCGGCCCAGCAGGACGGTGTGGCGGGCGCGGCGCTCGGCGAGGTCCATCGACAGGGCGCGGTGCAGGTCCTCGGCCATGCCTTCGCCGTGCCAGGGGTTGGTCAAGAGCGCCTCCTTCAGCTCTATGGCGGCGCCGGCGAAGCGCGACAGCAAGAGAACGCCGGGGTCGGCGGGGTTCTGCGCGGCGACGAACTCCTTGGCCACGAGGTTCATGCCGTCGCGCAGCGGCGTCACGTAGCCGACGCTGGCGGCGCGATACAGCTGCGCGAGCTGGTCGCGGGCGAAGGCGCGGTAGAGATAACGGATGGGCACCCAGTCGGCGTCGCCCAGCTCGCCGTTGATGCGCCCGACGATGCGCTCCACGCGCTCGCGCTGCTCGGCGTACTCGGCGAGGTCGGCGCGCGACGGGACCGAGATCTGCACGAGCGCCACGCGCCGGCGCCATTCGGGATGCGCGTGCAACAGCAGGCCGAACGCCTCCAGCCGCTCGGGGATGCCCTTCGTGTAGTCGAGCCGGTCGACGCCGAGCACGAGGCGGCAGGGCGAGAGGGCGCGCATGAGGCCCGCCACCTCCGCCGCCGCTTCCGCGGACGGCGCCTCCTGGAACGCGCCCGCCACGATGCCGAGCGGGA
>DASYRF010000178.1:0-23687 GCA_036004705.1 Myxococcota bacterium | reverse complement strand
CATGGGACTTCTCGACGGCAAGGTGGCGATCGTCACCGGGGCGGGGAACGGAATCGGACGCGCGCATGCGCTCCTGTTCGCGCGCGAGGGCGCCAGGGTCGTGGTCAACGACCTCGGCGGCGCGCGGGACGGAACGGGGGCGAGCGCGGCGCTCGCCGATCAGGTCGTCGACGAGATCCGCGCCGCCGGAGGCGAGGCGGTGCCGAGCCACGACTCGGTGGCGACGATGGAGGGCGGACGGCGCATCCTGCAGGCGGCGCTCGATTCATTCGGACGGGTGGACGTCCTGGTCAACAACGCCGGCATCCTGCGCGACAAGACGCTGCTGAAGATGGACGAAGCGATGTGGGACGTTGTCGTCGCGGTACACCTGAAGGGCACGTTCGCCTGCACGCAGCCGGTCGCCCAGTGGATGAAAGACAACGGCGTGGCGGGAAGCATCGTCAACACCACGAGCGTGAGCGGAATGCTCGGCAACTTCGGGCAGGCGAACTATGCGGCCGCCAAGGCCGGCATCGCCGGCTTCACGCGCGTGGCGGCGCTGGAGCTCGAGCGCCACGGCATCCGCGTGAACGCCATCGCCCCGGTGGCCCTGACACGGCTGACCGCCGACCTGCCGCGCTACCAGACGGTGAGCGAGAAGACGCTCGGCCCGGATTTCATCGCGCCGGTGGCGCTCTTCCTGGCCAGCGCGCTCAGTGCTCCCATCACCGGCAGGATCGTCGGCGTGAAAGGGCGCCAGGTGTTCCTGTATCGGACTTACGAGACCGAGCCGGTGCTGAGCGACGGCGACGACACCCCGTGGACGGCGCAAGCGTTGGCCGCGCGCTGGCCCGACATCGCCCGCGAAGGCTGAGCAAGGCCGGCGAAGTGCCGGACCGCTCAGAAGTCGATGACGATGACGCGGCGGCCGTTGCCGTCGCGCTCGTCGTCTTGCTCGTCCTCGCCGATCTCGTACACGCGCGGGTCGATCGGCCGGCTCGGTCCCGGCGACGGCGGCGGAGGAAGCGGCAGCTCCAGCGACCGCCCGCCCCCGTCACCCCCGACCACCCATCCCCTTCCCCCGCGAAGGTCCCTGTTTGAAGGCTTCATCCACACCTCGATCCCGAAGTCTAGCCGAGGATCAGCCTCCGGGCGAGAAAGCGTCCTTTCCGCTTCCAGTCTCGGCTCCGGCTCCGGTTCCGGTTCCGGTTCCGGTTCCGGTTCCGGTTCCGCTCTAGGCTCAGTCCGGATCCTCGATCTTCCAGAGGTCGCCCTCCTTCACGAAGTCGACCTCGTACATGCCGTAGCGCATCTTGGCGGTGCGACGGTCGACCGAGATGACGATCTCGTTGTCGATGCTCTCCTTGAGCGCCGCCACTAGCCGCGGGAGCTTGTCGGGGTCCTTCTCCAGCTCCGCCTGCAGCTCGGCGGCGGTCATGTGCTCGCGGTAGCGGTCGGGGATGAAGCGCAGCAGCACTTCCCAGCGCCGCCGCTCTAGCGCGCGCACGAAGCTGCGCAGCGCCTCGCGCGGCGTGCTCTGGTCGTAGAGCTTGATGGCCCCCTCGTCGAGCAGCCACGCGCCGTCGGCGCCGCGCACCAGCTTCGCCTCCGACAGCACGCCCAGCGGCACGGTCGCCGTCACGGCCGCGTCGCCGGGCCGGGCGGCGCGTAGGTTGGCCAGCAGCGTCGGCACGCGCTCGGGGTCGCTGCGCAAGTACCGCTCGAACTCGGCGCGTCCGGTCGTGCCGCGGTATTCGTCGCTCATGAGCGCGTAGGCGGCGTCGAGGTCGCCGCGCTCCAGCGCGCGGCGGAATGCTTCCAGCGCCTCGGCCGGACCGGCGGGCGCTCGATGCGCGCCGCACCCCGGGGCCAGCGCCAGCCAAGCGACCGCCACGCAAGCCGCCGCGGCGCGCAGCGTCCGCGCGCCCCTCGCCACTCGCCCGCTCACTTGAACGTCCACCGCCACGGCCACAGCGCCCAGGCCCGGCCCCGGCCGCCGCCATCGCCGTCGCCGGCGAGCGCCGCCGCCTCGCCCAGCTCTTCCAGCCCCACGCCGCCGATCCATTCGAGCACCGCCGCGGCCGCGGCCGCCGCCGCCCCCGCTCCGCCCGCGCCGGCGCCCTCCTCCGCCCGGCCACCCGGGCGCACTGCGTCCAGCAGCGCCCGCAGTGCGCCCCCCGGCGCGCGCGCGCGGACGCGCAGCCGTTCGGGCTCTACGCCCTCCGGTAGCTTGGCCGCGGCGGCCGCCGCCTTCACGGCGTCCTCGAAACCGCCGAGCACGTCGACGAGCCCCCGCTCCGCCGCGCGCCGCGCCGACCAAACCCGCCCCTCCGCCGCCGCGCGCACCGCCTCCGGCGCCAGCTTGCGCCCCGCCGCTACGTGCGCCACGAAGGCGTCGTACACGGCTCCCACCTCCTGCTCCAGCAGCGCGCGCTCCTCCGCGGTGAACGGCCGCGCCGTGCTGTGCATGGCCGCGTGCGCCGCGCCGGCCAGCACCTCCTGCTGCACGCCCAGCTTCCCCAGCCCCGCCGCCGCCGAGAACTTCCCGGCAAACACGCCGATCGACCCCGTCAGCGTCGTCGGCTGCGCGACCACGCGCGTCGCCGCGGCGGCGAGGTAATAGCCGCCCGAGGCCGCCGTCTCGCCCATGTACACGATCAACGGCTTCTTGGCGGCCAAGAGCCGCATCTCGCGGGCGATGACGTCCGAGGCGTTCGCCGAGCCGCCGCGCGAGTCGACGTGCACGACCACGGCCCGGGCGCGCCGCACGGCCCGTGCCGCGCGCAGCTCGCGCACCGCCGGTCCGGAGGCGATGGCGCCGCGCAGCGCCGTCAGTCCGCCGCCCTCCCCTTGCACGATCGTCCCGCGCCAATCGAGCACCGCCACGGCCGGCCGGCGCCGTAGCTTCGTCCAGCGCACCGGCGGGCGGCGCGCGCGCTCCCAGGCGGCGTAGGTGGCGATGCGCCGGTCGGCGGCCTCTGCGTCCGTGTCGCGCGCCGCGCCCTCCCCGCCGCTCTCGGGGCTCTCCGACCCGGCGACGGCCCGCGCCGCTGCGGCCGCCGCGGCCGCGGCCGCCGGTGCCCCGAAGGCGCGCGCGCCCATCTCGTCCTCGTAGGCGACCGCGTCCAGCAGCCCGGCCGCCTTCGCGCGCGGCGCCAGGTACGGTCCGGCGTCCATCTTGGCGCGCGCCTCGGCGGCGCTGCAGCCGCGCCCCTCGGCCACCGCGGCGCACAGCTCGTCCATCAGGTCCGCCAGCACCGCCTCGACCGATTCGCGATGCGCTTCGGACATGGCCGCGCGCGTGAACGTCTCCGGCGCGCTCTTGTAGCGCCCGATCGCCGCGAACTCGGCGCTGACCCCGGCGCGTTGCAGTGCGTCGGCCAGGAACGTCGCCGTGGCCGCCACGCCGGCGAGCCCGATCTGCGCCTGGGGCGGCGCGACGATCTCCGTCGCCGCCGTCGCGACGTAATACTCGAGATTTCCGGCCTCCTCCAGAAACGCCAAGACCCGCTTGCCCGCGGCCTTCACGCTCGCCAGCGCCGCACGCACCGAGCGCGCCCGCGCCCAGCCGATGCGCAACGGCCCGATGCACACGATCACCGCGTCGGTGCGCCGGTCGTCCGCCAGCCGCCGGCACGCGCGCGCCAGCTCTTCCACCGAGCGGGCGACGTCCCCGCCGCCGGCGCCGCCGGCGCGCGCCCCCAGACGCTGCGCCAGCCAGCCCGGCCCCGGCGGCGAAAGCTCCGGCAGCTCGCCGCGCAGTCGCAGCTTCACTACCCGCGGCGGCCGGCGCAGCCAGCGCCCCGAAAGGAGCCAGGCCGGCACACCCAGCACCACCTTGAGCAGGTTCCACAGCAACAGGACGGGGATTCGCAGCACGGGACGTAGCGTAGCGCAGCGCGGCGGCGCCGCCGAGGTCAGCGCTTGACGACCGACAGCGTGTACATGTCGCGCGGGTTGGAGACGGTGCTCGACGCGCCCTTCACCACGATGAAGAAGCGGTTGCCGTTGAGCTTCACCTCTTTCTCCTCGGGGTAGCCGACCTTGGCGCTCTTCAGCTCCTCGATCTTCTCGCCCGCCTCGCTCAGCACGTCGACGTTGATGTCCACCTTGGCGATGCCGCTGCACTTGATGAACGCGGTCACTTCCTTGCCGAACCCGATGTCGAGAACGTAGAAGTCGCTGTCACCCTTCGGGCTGACGTACCCGCGGCGCGACTTCGTCCCGTCGCCGGGGTCGAAGGAGATGGGCGTCGCTTCGTCCTTGTTGTTGTTCGGCTCCAGCTCGTAGGTGCCGTCGTCGGGCAACAGCCCCAGCCCCACCGAGTAGTTCAGGTCGTCGTTGCTACCCCCGCCGCTCACCTCGATGTAGGTGTCGCCGACCGGAATGGCCCAGTTGGTGATGACCTCGCCTTCGCCGGGGCCGTTCTCGTTCACGGTCTTGCTCACCGCGTTGCCCTTGTCGTCGATGAGGCGCACCTTCAAGTTCACCTCGGCGACGCCCTCCACTTCGACGCGCGCGATGGCGCGATCCGGCACCGTGACCTTGTAGACGTCCTTGTCGCCCTTGCTGAAGAACGCCGTCACGCGCTTGCCGCCCTCGATGGGCGTGGCGTGCACCGGGTCGTCGTTGGGCTCGAGCTCGGCGTCACCCGCCAGCTTCGTCAGCGTGACGGTCATCGTGTAATCCATGTCCGGGTTGCTGCCGGACGTGGCCTTGAGCGCCAGGTAGTACGGCGCGTTCTCCGGCTTCACGCCGACGTTCTTGACCGACAGCTTCTCGCCCATCCCGCCGCTGGCGGACTTCACGCGGTCCTTGATGCCGTCGAGGATCGTCAGGCTCATGGCGACGTTGTTCACGGCCGTGACCGCGATGGACATGACGCTCCCCGGCTCCATGCCGTCCGACCCGATCGTGAAGTAGTCCGTGTCGCCGGCGACGCTGAAGTTGCCGGTGAGCGCGGCGCCGGCCTTCACGGGCTGTGCGCTGGCGACGCTGTCGTTGGGCTCGACCTCGCCCCCTTCCTTGACCTCCTCGACCTTCACCTCCAGCGAGTAGCGCTTCGCCTTGTCGAAGAAGACCTCGCCGGCGCTGGGCTTGGCGGCGACCTTGACGAAGTAGGGCCCGGGCTTCACGCCCAGCCCGACCAGCGCCTCGCCCACGCCGTCTTCCTTGTGGTCGTCGACGGCGACGACCTTGTTGGGCCCCTTGAAGACCTCGAACGTCAGGTCGGCGCCGGCCAGCGCCCCCAGCTCCACTGTCATCTTCTGCGGCTTGTCCTTGTCGGGTACTTCGATCTTGAACCAGTCGACGTCGGCGACGGTGGCGTCGGCGTTGAAGATCTTTCCCAAGATCTTCTTCTCCGATTCGACGACCGAGGCCTTGCCGCGGTCGTCGTTGGGCTCCTTCTCCTCGGGGCCGGCGCTCGTGTGGGGGCCGCCGGGGTCCTCGGCGACGTCCTCGTCGTCGCCGACCTTCTTGCCCGAGTGCTTGGCCGCCGCCGCCCCGCCCGCCCCCGCGTCGGGGCCGCCGAGCGACACGTCCTCGTCGTCGTCCTTGCTGCCGCAGCCGGGCGTGGCGCAGAACGCGGCAACGACAGCCAGCGCCACGGGCGCCACCAATGCGCGCGCGGCGAAGCAGAATCCCTTCATGTGGCTTTCCTCCGCTGCAGAACGCCGGCGGGCACGGGCCGGGTCTACCACGGTGCTTCCGGTCGGGCAAGGCGAGCGCCCAGGGCCAACGCAGCTTGGGTTACAGTCCCGGCGTGAACGCCGACCTCGTGCTGCTGCGCCAGATCGCCGTGGCGCTCGTGATGGGCCTGCTGGTGGGCGCCGAGCGCGAGTTCTCCGCGCACGAGCAGGCGACCAAGCACTTCGCCGGCGTGCGCACGTTCCCCATCATCGGCATCGTGGGGGCGTTGGCGATGCATCTCACGGCGGGGCTCGGCCCGTGGCTGTTCGCGGCCGTGACGGTGGGCCTGGGGGCCATGCTGGTGGCGTCGCACGTCGTCGAGCGGCGCGCGCAGGCCGACGTCGGCGTGACCACCGAGATGGCGGCCCTGGCGGTGTTCCTCATCGGGGCGCTGGCGGCGCGCGGCGAGGAGGCCCTGGCGGTCATCCTCGGCGTGACGATCACGATGCTGCTGTCGCTCAAGCCGTTCTTCACGCGCGTCACCGCCAAGGTACAACGCGAGGACGTCGCCGCCACGCTGAAGTTCCTCATCATCGTGGTGGTCGTGCTGCCCCTGCTGCCCGACGTGGACCTCGGGCCCTTCGGCGGCTTCAACCCGCGCACCGTCTGGAAGTTCGTGGTGCTGGTGTCGGCGATCGCCTTCGCCGGCTACGTGCTCGTGAAGGTCGCGGGTGCGCGGCGCGGGCTGGTTCTGACCGCGTTGCTCGGCGGGCTGGTGTCGAGCACGGCCGTGACGCTGACGTTCAGCAGCCGCAGCAAGGAGCAGCCTGCGCTGTCGCGCACGCTGGTGATGGGCATCGTGCTGGCGTCGACGGCGATGTTCGTGCGGCTGGCCGTGGCGATCGGCGTCTGGAACCGGGCGCTGCTGCCGGCGGTGGCGGTGCCACTGGGGGCCATGGGCATGGTGACCGCGGGCGCGGCGCTGGTGCTGTGGCTGCGCGGGCGCGGCGAGACCGCGCCCCCGGAGGCCGTGGCGGTGAAGAACCCGTTCGAGCTCGGCACGGCCCTGAAGCTGGGGGCGCTGGTGGCGGTGGCCATGTTCGCGGCGCGCGCGGGGCAGCACTACTTCGGCAACGCCGGCGTCTATGCCAGCGGCGTCCTGGCGGGTGTCAGCGACGTGGACGGCATCACCCTGACGATGGCGGAGCTGTCGAAGCGCGGCAGCGTGGCCCTGCCGGTGGCGGCGCGCACCGTGATGTTCGCGGTGATGACGAACACCGTGGTCAAGGGTGGCATGGCGGTCGTGGTCGGAGCGCGCGCCGTTGGCCGGTCGGTGGCGGTGGCCTTCTTGCTGGCGCTGGCAGCGGGCGCCATCGCGCTGTGGATCTGACGCGCCGCGCGGCGCACGTCAGGCGGCTTCGGGGGGCTCGTCGTCCGGCGGCGGGTCGCCGCGGCGGACGCGTCGCCGCAGGCGGTCGAGCTCGTCCTGGGCGCTGAGGTCGTCGAAGCGGGCGTTGAGCGCGGCGTCGCGCGCCTCGTCGTCCAGCCCGGCGAGAGGGTTGCCGGGGGGCGCCGCGGGCGGCGGCGGCGCGGCGGGGCGCGGGGGCGGGGGCGCGGGCGCGGGCCGGGGCACGGGCGCCGCCGGCGGCGGTTCAGCGGCGCGCTCGGGCTCGCCGGCCAGAGACGACGGTATCTCGACGCGCGCCGCGTGCCCGCCGGCGGGCGTCGCGCTGCGGCGCAAGGCGCGCAGGTCGGCGCGCGCGGCGTCGGCGCGGCGCCGGGCCTCGGCGGCCAGCGAGAGGTCGCCCTTCACCGTGGCCAGCTCGATGCGCCGCTCCCATCGTTCGAGACGCTCCTCGGCCTCGGCGATGGCGCGCGCATAGGCGGAAGCCGGCGGTACAGGCGACCCTGACGGCGGCGTGAACGCGGGCGCGGTGGCCGGCGCGGCGGCGTCCGAGGCGGGCGGCGCCAACTGGTGATCGGTCCCGAGAGGCGCGGGGGTCGGGGTCGGGGCGGCAGGCGTGCCGGGGGTCGCGGCCGCCACGGGCGCCGCGGTCGTCGGGCTTGCGCGCGGGGGCTCGACGGGTGTGGCCGTCGTCGGGCTCTCGCTCGGGGGCGCGACGGGCGCCGCGGGCGCCGCGGTCGTCGGGCTTGCGCGCGGGGGCTCGATGGGCGCAGCCGTCGTCGGGCTCGGCGCGGGCCGCGCGGCGCGGGCAGCGGGCCCTTCCCCGTGGATCTCGCCCGTGCCGAGGTCCTCGAGCAGGCCGCCAGTAGGGCCGGCGTCGTCGCGGCGGGTGGAGCCGGCGCGGAGGTGCTCGCCGGGCCGCCCTGGTGCGGACGCGCGTGCCGGCGCGCTGCGCTCCCAGGTGGCGGGACCGAGGGCCGCCAGCTCCTCGGCCACGCCGCGCAGGGCGGCAGCGGGGTCGGGGCGGGCGACCGCGGCGACCTGCGCGCGGACGATGCCCAGGCCTTTCGCCACGGCCAGGTCGATCTCGGCCGCCAGCTGCAGGACGTTGGCACAGCCGGCGCCGGCGCGGTGGCGCGCCAGGAACGCCGCCGTGCGCCGCTCCTCCACGCCGGTGTGGTCGTGCGGGACGCCCAAGAGGTACGCGCCCGTCCCGAGGCAACCGAGGGCGCGCCAGCCCGACGCCTCCCCCAGCACGATGTCCGCGGCGGCCAGGAAGTGTGCGAGCTCGCGCTCCTCGCCGAAGAGCTTGCCGCGCAACCCGTAGACCGGGACCTTCTCGCGCAGGCGCCGCGCCACGGCGAGGTCGCCGCCGGATCCGAACAGGCACCACGGCTCGCCGTTCACGAGCGAGAGCTGGAAGAGGAGCCGCTCCAGCGTCTCGGGCTCGACCTCCCACGCCAGGCACAGCAGCACGCGCGCGTCCTCCAGCAGGCCGAGCGCGCGCCGGGCTGCGCCGGGCGAAGGTGCGGCGTAGGTCTCCCCGGGCACGCCCGTCACGCACAGGCGCTCGGCGGCGACGCCGCAGGCCGACAGCTCTCCGGCCACGTCGTCGTGCGCCACGGCGTAGCGGTCGGCGCCGGCGGCGGCCCAGGCCGGATGAGCCGTCACGCCCGGCACGACGGCCAGCACGCTGGCGCGCGGGCCGTCGGCGGCGCGCCGCGCGCCCACGAGCGCCGCGGCCGCCACCGGGTCCACCGCCGCCACCACCGCGGCCGAAGCCGTCGCCGCGCGCAGCCCGGCCCCGTCGGCGCGGCGCGACGCCATTGCGCACGCCTGGGCGGTCTCGCCGCCGCCGCCGGCGCGCCCCGGCGCCCAGGCTTCCTCGTCGTCGAGCCCGCGCTCGAGCAGCTCGGCCACGCGCTCGCCGTCTTCCACGGCCAGGCAGCCGCGCACGTCGAGCGCCGCCGCGGACGGCGCCTCCGTCCCGGCCGCACGCGCCAGAGCGTCGGCGATCGTCTCGGCGATGCGCCGCCGCCGCTCGCCTCGCGCGCCGCCCCCCGTGTAGGCGACACGCCACGCGCGCCCCGCGCGCCACGTGTGATCGATCGTCATGTCCCAACGTACGCCCGCCCCACCGCGGCAAGCAAGCGCCGCGCGCGTTGCGACGCCCTCCGCGCGCCGCTAAGCTGGCCGCATCGTGGCCGTGCGCTCTCGCGTCGCCCTCACCGTCGCAACGGCTGTCGCCGTGGCCGCCACGCTCGCCGCCGGCGGCGGTTGCGGCAGCGTGGACCCGGTGCCGCCGCGCAACCGGCCACCCTTCGTGGACGGCCTTTTCGTGACGCCGCCACAGCCCAGCGCCGGTCTCACCGCGGTCCTGAACGCCCTGGTGCGCGACGACGACCCGGAAGGCCTGGTCGTCGCCTGGGAGGTGCAGGCCGGCGAGCTGGCCACCGACGGCTTCGGCGCCACATGGCGCACGCCCGACACGGGCGGCGCCTATCGCGTGATCTTCCGCGCCACCGACGCCGCCGGCGCGCGCGTGGAGATGACGCTCTACGTGCCGGTCCTGGCGCCACCGCCCCCGCCCGAGCCCGGCGACACCCCGCCCGTCATCACGTCCATCCTGGCCGAGCCGGGCGCGGTGAACGCCGGTGAAGTGGCGACGCTCACCGTGGTGGCCACCGACGCCGACGGCGACCCTCTGACCTACGCGTGGCTGACGCCGCCCGGCGACCTGATGGATGCCGCCGCACCCGTCGCCGCGTACGTCGCGTTCGAGGGCGCCTGCATCCCCGGCTACTACCAGTTCTCCGTGCACGTCGACGACGGGCGCGGCGGGTTCGACGAGGCGGCCACGTCCGTGTGGATCGACCCCAATCCTTGAGGTGGCACTTGAGGCGCTACTTGACAGCCGCGCGCGCGCTTGACACGTACGAAGGATGAGACGGAGCGCGCTGCCAGCGTGTGCGTGGGGGGCGGCGGCGGCCGTCGCCGCCACGGCCGGCTGCGCGTTCGACCCCCTCGAGCCCGTCAGCGGCGGCGCGCCGCCCGTGGTGCAGCAGATCACCGCCGAGCCGCACGTCATCGAGGCCGGCACCACCGCCCTCGTCACCGCCGGCGTCACCGACCCCGAGGGCGGGCGCCTCATCTTCGAATGGACCGCGCGCGACGGGACGCTGCTGAACGCGGCGGGGCCCGGCGTGGAATGGATGGCGCCCACCGTGCCCGGCGCCTACGAGATCAAGGTGCGCGCGACCGATCCCGCCGGGCTGTTCGACGAGGGGCAGCTCTTCGTGGCCGTGGTCGAAGGAGAGACGAACGAGCCCGGCAACAACGAGCCGTCGGTCTACTCGCTGACCGCCACGCCCGACGCGCTGCTGCTCGGCGAGAGCGCCCACCTGGTCGTCGTCGCGTCGGACGCCGACGGCGACCCGCTCACCTACGAGTGGCTCATGGGCATCGGCGACGGCGACGCGGACGGCACGGAGACCGACTGGACGCCCAACCCTGACCTCTGCTGCACGCAGAACTACGCCGTCGGCGTGCTGGTGCGCGACGGTCACGGCGGGCGTGCGACCTCCACCGTCAGCATCCACGTTCAAGTGAACTAGCGCCCGCCGGCGCGCGCGCGGCTACAGCGCCACCTTGCGCAGCCGCAGCGCGTTGGCGATGACGGACACGGAGCTGAAGCTCATCGCCGCGCTGGCGATCATGGGGCTGAGCAGCAGCCCCACGAAGGGATAGAGCACGCCGGCGGCGAGCGGCACGCCGAGCGCGTTGTAGAGGAAGGCGAACCAGAGGTTCTGGCGGATGTTGCGCATCGTCGCGCGGCTGAGCGCCCGGGCGCGCGCCACGCCGCGCAGGTCGCCCTTCACCAGCGTCACGCCCGCGCTCTCCATCGCCACGTCGGTGCCGGTGCCCATCGCGATGCCGACGTCGGCGCGCGCCAGCGCCGGCGCGTCGTTGACGCCGTCCCCGGCCATCGCCACCACCCGTCCCTCGCCCTGCAGCCGGGCCACCACCTCTGCCTTGCGCTCGGGCAGGACCTCGGCTTCGACCTCTTCGAGGCCCAGCCGGCGCGCCACGGCGAGCGCGGTGGTGCGGCTGTCGCCGGTGAGCATCACCAGGCGCATGCCCTCGGCGCGCAGCCGTGCGATGGCCTCGGGCGTGGAGGCGCGCACGGGGTCGGCCACGCCCACGAGGCCGGCGGCGCGACCGTCGACCGCGACGAGCATCACGGTCTGGCCGTCCGCGCGCAGCGCCTCGGCGCGCTCGGCCAGGTCGGCCGGGTCTACGCCCAGCTCGCGCAGGAGCGCCAGGCTCCCGACCGCCACGTCGCGCCCGCCGGCGCGACCGGCGACGCCCTTGCCGGTGACGGAGCGGAACGACTCCGGCTCGGCCAGCGCCAGGCCCCGCCCGCGGGCGCCCTCGACAACGGCGGCGGCCAGCGGGTGCTCGCTTTGCCGTTCGAGGCTGGCGGCCAGGCGCAGCAGGCCGTCCTCGCCGTCCGCGAAGCCAGGCAGCGCCGCGACCGTGACCAGGCGTGGCTTTCCCTCGGTGAGCGTGCCGGTTTTGTCGACGACGAGCGTGTCGACCTTCTCCAGCCGCTCCAGCGCCTCGGCGTTGCGCAGCAGCACGCCAGCCGCGGCGCCGCGGCCGGTGCCGACCATGATGGACATGGGCGTGGCGAGCCCGAGCGCGCAGGGGCAGGCGATGATGAGCACGGCGACGGCGTTGACGAGCGCGCGGGCCAGAGGCGCGTCGCCGGGGACGAGGAACGCCCACACGAAGAACGTGAGCACGGCGGCGGCGACGACGGCCGGCACGAACCACGACGAGACGACGTCGGCGAGGCGCTGGATGGGGGCGCGGCTGCGCTGCGCCTCGCCCACCAGGCGCACGATCTGCGCGAGGAGCGTGTCGGCGCCCACGCGGTCGGCTCGCACGACCAGCGCTCCGGTGCCGTTGACCGTGGCGCCCGTGACGCGCGCGCCCGGGCCCTTCTCGACCGGCATCGATTCGCCCGTCACCATCGACTCGTCGACGGCGCTCAGGCCTTCCAGCACCACGCCGTCGGCGGGGACCTTCTCGCCGGGGCGCACGCGCAGGCGATCGCCGGCGCGGACCTCCGCGAGCGGGACCTCCTCTTCGAGCGCGCTGCCGTCCGCCCCGCCGTCGCGCAGGCGCATCGCCGTCTTGGGGCTGAGCCCCAGCAGCGCGCGCAGCGCCCCGGACGTGCGGCGGCGCGCGCGTAGCTCCAGCACCTGGCCGAGCAGCACGAGCGCGACGATGACCGCGGCGGCCTCGAAGTAGAGCGGCGGCGCGCCGGCGTGCCCGCCGAGCCCGCGCGGGAGGCGGTGTGGCACCAGCGTGGCCACCACGCTATAGCCGTAAGCCGCGCCGGTCCCGAGGGCGATGAGCGTGAACATGTTGAGGCGGCGGCGCACGACGCTCGCCCAGCCGCGCGCAAAGAAGGGCGCGCCCGCCCAGACGACGACGGGCGTGGCGAGACCGAGCTCCACCCAGGGCGCCGCGCGGCCGAGCCAGTGCAGCAGCGGCGCGCCCGGCAGCATCTCGGACATGGCGAGCGCGAACAGCGGCGCCGCCAGCGCGACCGCCACCCACAGGCGGCGCGTCATGTCCAGCAGCTCGTCGCTCTGCGGCTCCTCCGCGCTCGCCGCGATCGTCCGGGGCTCCAGGGCCATGCCGCAGATCGGACAGCTGCCCGGCGCGGCGCGAACGACCTCCGGGTGCATCGGACACGTGTACTCGACGGGCGCCCCGGGTGGCGGCGCCGCCGCCGCCGCCGCCGCCGGAGTGTCGCAGCAGCCCGGCGTGTGGCCGTCGTGCACTTGCCGGTGGTGACCGTGCGCGTGGTCGTGCGCGCCATGGTCATGGCCGCCGCTCGGAGCATGAGACTGATCCCCGAGTGGAGGCGCCGCCTCCGGCGTGCCTCGGCTCAGAGGGTCGTCGTCGCGCATGCGTCCTCCGACACGTTGGATGGTGCGAAGCTCGAGCGGGGTGCGGCGCGCGCCGGTGTGCGCGTCAGAACGGCAGGCCGGCGTCGATCCAGGCGACGAGCCGAGCGCGCTCGGCGGCGGTCGGATACGGGGCGGCGATGGGGAACTGCTCCGCGGGCGGGAAGCCGCTGCAGTCCGCCGGCCCCGGCGCGGGCGCTGTGCCGCAGCGGATCTCCGCGGCGTTCGCCATCACCAGCGCGTACATGCGGAAGTCCAGCTCGCCGAGGCGATAGCCGCTGCCGCCGGGCGCATGGCAGCCGTTGCAGTAGGTCGTGAAGAACAGCTCCGCCCAGTTGGTCCAGGTGTCCGCCGGCGCTGCATCCGTTGCGCCGCCGGCGTCGGTCGCCGCCGCCGCGTCGCTGGACGGCGGCGCCGCGTCAGTGCCGGCGGGCTCGTTGCGGCATCCAGCGCCGCCGGCGGCCGCCACGGCGGCCAGCAGCGCGAAGCGCGCGATCGTGCGAGTCATGGTCCTTCCTCCTTGAGCCGCCCCAGAGTCCCACCAAGGCGACGGCCGCGTACGGCCCGCGAACAGCGCCCACGGGCCCGCGGCCAGCGCCTCCACGGCCGCACTATAGCCGAGGACGCGCCGCGGCGCCCTAGCCACGGCCCGCGCACGAGCCAGGTGGCAAACCGCACGCGCCTTGCTAGGATGCGTCCTGCCAGGGACAGCTCGTACCGCGCAGCCGGGGGCGGAGGTCGTCATGCACAAGCACCACGGACGTCGGGCCTCGTCTGTTCTCGCCGCGCTGGCGCTTCTCGCGGCCGGCGGCTGCGGCACGCCGAGCGGCGCCGCCACGGACGGAAGCGGCGGCGGCAGCAGCGACGGCGGCGGCCCCGGCACCGACGCGGGCAGCCCGGCGACCACCACCGAGGTGTCGGGGTCGCTCACCGCCAGCGGCACCTGGTCGGACGGCATCCTGCTCACCGGCGACACGACGATCGAGGCCGGCGTCACCATCACCGTGTCCCCCGGCACCGAGATCCACGGCAACACCGGCGTGCGCCTCTTCGTGAACGGCACGCTCGACGTGCAGGGCACCGACGCGCAGAACGTCACCTTCGCCGCCGCCGCCGGCGCCCCCACCTGGGCCGGCATCCGCGTGGAGGCGGGCGGAACGCTCTCGATGACCTACACGACGGCGACCACCACGCAGAACGTCGTGCTCTGCGACACCGGCGCGGTGTCCTGCGACCTCGACCACATCCGGTTCTTCGGCGTGAGCAAGGCGTTCGAATACCGCGCCCCCGGCACGGTCTCCTTCGCCAGCATCCAGGACATCGACGACGGCGGCGTGGCCGTCGCCCCCGGCGGCGACGTCACCATCACCGACTCCTACATCTGGGCCTCGTCGGCCGATCTGGTGAAGACGAGCGGCGGGTCGTTCAGCATCGACCACTGCGAGATCGGCTCGTCGGCGACGTACCAGCACTGTCTCATCCACATCGGCGCGGCGACCACCGCCACCATCACTAACAACACCCTCGTGGGCGGCGTCTACGCGTTCATGATCGGCAACACGGCCGGCACGGCGGTCAACTACAACAACATCGTCGACAACGACACGCGCGTGCTGAACCTGGGCGGCGTGACGAACGTGGACATGCGCTTCAACTACTGGGACACGGGCGCGCCGAGCCTGGGCGCGTCCTACGACACGTCGTCCCCCGCCGCCGCGCCCTACACCGACGTGGGCCCGCGCTAGCGGCCCAACGGGCTCGCCCGCGGCCGCCGCCCCGCCGCGGCGCGCGCGGTCGACGGCCCCGCCAGCAGCTCGCGCACTGCCGCATTCAGCTCGTCCATGGTCAGCGGCTTGGCGCGGGCGCCGTCGGCGCCGAGCGCGACCGCCCGGTCCGCCGCGCGGATGTCCGCGCTCACCACCATGACCATGGCGCCCTGGAACCGCCGCCGGATCTGCGGGAGGTAGGCGGTGCCTGACTCGGGCCCCAGCCGCTCGTCCAGGAGCACCAGGTCTACCGGCGTGCCGTCGGCCGGGGCCGTGAGCACGGCGAGCGGATCCACGTGAGATCCGCAGACGGTGTGGCCTGCCTTCTCCAGCGCCAGGCGGTACGCTTCGACCAGGTCCTCGTGATCTTCGATGATGACGACGCGTGCCATCGCTCAACCTCCGCGAGGCAGCGTGAGCGCTACCTCCAGCTCGTCCGCGCCGGCGCCCGGCACCAGGCGCGTCACCAGCGCGCCTCCGCCGTGGACCACCAGCTCCCGCATCAGCAGCAACCCCAGCGCCGCCCCGGTGAGGTAGCGCCCGCCCACCGGCCCGTCGAGCAGCCTCGGCACCGGCGCCGCCTCGGACGTGGCGCTCGCCACGCGCACCTCGATGCGCTCGTGGTCGCTCCAGGCGCGCAGACGCACCGGGGAGCGCACCGCGCGCGGCCGCCCGCGCACGACGGCGTCGAGCACGCCCAGCATCACGGCGTCCGGGTGAAGCGCGCGCGGTACGGCCAGGTCCGCCGGGCATTCGACCTGAACCTCGACGGGACGGTCGAAGTACACCGAGCGCACCATGTCCGTAGCGTGGCGCACCGCGTCCGACAGCTCGACGGGGCCCGAAGTGTGACCCGAGGGACGCGACAGCAAGCCGATGAGCTGGGCACTCTGGGCCAGCCGACACAGATCGAACGCCTGCCGGCGCGCCCGCAGCAGCAGCTCTTCCTGGCGGCCGGTCAGCGGCGCGTCCTCGCGCAGCAGGAGCTGCTCCACGAGCCCCAGCAGCGCCGTCGCCACGTCGGCGACGTCGTGCGTGATGAGGTCCTGGTAGGTCAGCAGCTCCGGTGCGCGCACCTCGGTGGCGCGCGCCCGGCCGGCCGCGGCGGCCGGCACGGACTGCTCGTTCGTCGGCTGCGTCACGCCTGTTCCCATCATGCCGCCTACCTCGCTCCCACCTCTGTCACGTTTCGCGATCCGCGCCGCTCGTACGCCGGCAGCGTGAAGCAGAAGCGCGCGCCCCGGCCGAGATCCGACTCTACCCAGGCGTGGCCGCCGTGGCGTTCGACGATGCGGCGCACGAGCGCCAGGCCCAGCCCGCTGCCGGGATAGTCGTCGCCCTCGTGAAGGCGCTGGAAGAGGCCGAAGACCGCCTCGTGGTGCCGCGGCTCGATGCCGATGCCGTTGTCGGTGAAGCGGAAGACCCAGTGCTCGCCCTGGCGAAGCGCCTCGACGTGGATGCGCGGAGGCCGCTCCGAGCGGAACTTGATGGCGTTGTCGATGAGCTGGTGGAACACGTGCAGCATCTGCGAGCGGCTGCCGTACACCACCGGAAGCTGCACCGCCGAGACGACCGCGCCGGTGCCGGTGATGGCGCGCCGCGCCATCGCGATGGCGCCGTCGAGCACGCGCCCGCAATCGACGGGGCCGCGCGAGTCGCTGTCGGTGCCGTCGCGCGCGTAGGTGCGCAGGTCGTTGAGCATGCTCTCCAGCCGGTGGGCCTCGACGAGCAGCATCTCCAGCGCGCGCCGCGAGTCTGTGTCCAGCGCGGCGACGCTGTTCTCGAGGACGCCGGCGCTTTCCAGAACCGTGGCCAGCGGGCGCATCAGGTCGTGGCCGACGACGTGCAGCAGCTCGTCCGCCTCGGCGCGCGCGCGTCTCTCCGGCATGGTCAGGCCCTCCAGACCCGCACCAACGCCATCGTGCGGGCGTTCTCGGGAACCGCGTCGAGGAACGCGTCGCGCAGGGTGGCCTCGGGAATGAGCGCGGCGCGTTCGAGCAAGCGGTCCCGCGCGGCGCGAATCACCCGCCGGGCTGCCACCGGGTCGCCTGTCTGGTGCAGGGCTTCGGCGTGCACCAGCGCCAGCATCGCTCGCCCGTCGGCGAGACCGGGGTCGCCGGCCCCGCACCCGACCGCGCCGGCGCCGTCCGCCGCCTCCGCCGAGGCCGTGTGCGCCGCCACCTCCGCGCGCCCCCGCGCCAGGAGCACCCGCGCGAGCATGGCCAGCGCGAGCGGGCGCAGCGGCGCAAAGCGCGCCGCCGCCTCGCTCGCCGCCGCCGACTCGTGCTCCGCTTCCGCGAGGGCCCCGCTCAATAGCAGCACCTCCGCCAGCCGCAGCCGCGCGCCTGCCTGCAAGGTCAGGTCGCCGCTCGTCCCCAGCCATTGCACGGCGCGCTCCAGCATCCCGCGCGCCTCCGGCAGGCGGCGCTGTCGCGCCAGCGCGATCCCCAGCGCGTGACGCGTCTGCGCCACGACGAACGCCAGGCGCATGCGCTCCGCCACCGCCAGCACCTCGCAAAGGACCGCCTCGGCGCGCTCGTGCTGCCCCAACCGCACCAGCAGCTCGCCCACGTGGCAGCACTGCAGGCACGAGTTGCGCACGTCGCCGGCCGCCTCGAAGCGCGCCGCCGCCGCCTCGTGCTCGTCGAGCGCGTCGCCGAGCAGCCCCGCCAGGACCAATCCGGCGGCGCGCGCGACGTGCACGCGCGCCTCCAGGCGCGGGTCGCTCTCGGACAGGGCTGCCAGCGCTTCCTCCGCGAGCCGCAGGCCCGTCGTCGCCAGCTCGCGCTGCCCGGCGTACGCCAGCACCGTGGCCGCCGCGCAGAGCGCTTCGACGCGGGCGCGGGCCGCCTCCACGTCGAGCGGCGGCGTCTCCTCGAGGCGCACCGTCAGCGTCACCAGCGACTCGGCGTCGCGCTGGCGCCCGCGCGCCAGCAGCAGCTCGCAGATGGCGTCGTACCAGGGCCGCCCGCCGGCTGGCAGCAGCTCGGTGGCCGCCCGCGCTTGCTCGGTCGCCTCGTTCATCGCGCCCTTCCAGCGATGGGCCTGCGCCTGCAGCAGCCGCAGCGCCCCCAGCGTCTCGCCCTCGGCGCGGCAGGCGACGCCGCGCTCGGCGCGCGCGATGGCGGCCTCGAGGTCGTTTCCGCCCAGCGCCTCGGCCGCGGCGCGCCGGTAGAGCGCCGCCGAACGGGCGCGCTCGCGCCCGAGCTCGAAGTGCTCGGCCAGCATCACCGCGTCGGGCTCGCCGAGGCGATGCAGCCACTCGCCCGCCAGCCGGTGCCCCAAGACCCGGTCGCTGGTGGTGAGCGTCGCGTACGTCGCCTCGCGTACCAGCGCGTGGCGAAAGGCGTACTCGCGTTCGTCGGGAAACACCGCCGGTCCGCGCGGCATGATCAGCTCGCGCCGCACCAGATCTTCCAGGACCTCGTGCACCAGCTCGCGGCGGCGCCTTCCGCCCACGAGCGCCGCCACCCCCCCTTCCCAGAAGACCTGCCCGAAAACGCTGGCGGCGCGCAACACGCGGCGCGCTTCTGCGTCCAGCTCGTCGAGGCGCGCCTGCACCATCGCCAGCAGCGACATCGGCAGCCCGTCCGGCCGGCCGGCCGCGGCACCGCGGATCAGCTCCTCCAGATAGAGGACGTGACCGTCGGCCTGCTCCACCATGCGCGCCGCCACTGCCGGCTGCACGGCGTCCCCGAGCACTTCGCGGACCAGGCGCTCGCTGGCGCGCTTCCCCAGGCGCGGCAGTTTCAAATCCGTGGCGCCGCGCTCCTCCCAGAGGCGCGGGAAGCGCTCGAACACGTCGGGTCGGGCCAGCGCCAGCACCATGAAGGGGCGATCGGAGAGGTGACGCAGCGCCCCGTCCACGAGCTGCACCGTGGGCAGGTCACCCCAGTGCATGTCCTCCAGGACGAGCAGGACGGGCTGCGCCGCGCACTCCGCCTCCAAGAACGACTCCCAGGCGGCGCGCATCTGGTCGCCCATCAGGCGCGCGTCGGTGCGCGCGGGCCGCAGCGCCGCGCATTCGTCTTCCGGGAACGGCACGCCCGCCAGCTCGCCGAGGAAGGCCGTTACGCGGATGGCGTCCTCCGCGGGGACGTGCCGCGACACCCGCGCCGCCAGCTTCTGCCGCTGCGTGCGTGCCGGCTCGCCGACGAGGATGCCGGCGGAGCTGCGCAGCGCGCGCGCCAGCAGGCCGAAGGCGCTGCCGGCGCTCAGCGAGTCACCGCGCGCCTGCAGCACCTCGATGGTTCCGGCGGGCGTTCCGGCGGCCCCTACGCCGGGCGCCGCGCCCGGTCCTGCGTCCGGCCCCGCACCCGCCGCGCCGCCCGCGCGTTCGGCGCCTGGGCCGCCCGCGCTCGTCACCCACGCCAGGAACTCGTGCCGCAAGCGCGACTTTCCCAGGCCGGCGACCGCCGAGACGATCACGGCGCGGGCCTCGCCGTCGCGCACGCAGTCGCGCAGCGTCGCCTGCAGCAGCTGCAGCTCGCGATCGCGGCCCACGAAGGGCGTGGGACGGCCCAGCAGCGTGCGCGTGCCCGGCGCGGCCGCCTCGCGCTCCCCGCGCAGCTCGCGCGCGCCGGGACCGCCGCCCAGGTCGAACTGCGCCTCCAGCAAATCGGCGCTCACTTCGTCGAGGACGATGCCGGCGCCGGACGCTCCCTGCAGCGCCGCCACCGCGCGCTCGATGACGTCGCCCACGGGCAGGCGCCGGCCCAGCACGGCCGGGCCCGTGGCCAGCACCATCGCCGCCCCCGGCAGCAGCGAGCGCATGGCCAGCGCGCTGCGCGCGGCGCGTGCCGCCTGCTCGCGCGGGATGCCGTGGCCCGCCAGCAGCGCGACCACCGTGCCGTCCGCGAGCATCTCCAGCCGCGCCTCGTGCGGCTCGACCGCGGCGCGCAGCTCGCCGAGCGGCAGTCGCAACATCGCGGCGGTGACGTCGACGGGCCCCCATTCGACCGCCGCTAGCCCGGCGGCGCCAGCGCCCTTGTCCGCGTCCGCGCCTCCGTCGGCACCGGCCGCCGTGGCCGGCGGCCCGGGGCGCGTGACCACCGCGCTCACGAGTCGCTGCTCGCCGGTCGTCAGCGCCGGCAGCGCGCCGCTCCAGGGACTGATGCGCGACCCGTCGAGCGGCCCCAGGTAGTCCAGCTCGCGCGCCACGTCTCCGCCGTTCGCGGGGCGCTGGCTGGCGTCCTTGGCCAGCATGCGGGCGATGAGGTCGTCGAGCGGCGCCGGGACGTCGCGCCGCAGCTCGCCCGCGCGAGGGGGATCCTCGAAGAGGATCTTGGCGAGAACGGCGGCCGGATTGTCGCCGTCGAAGGCGCGGCGCGCGGTCACGCATTCGAAAAGGACGGCGCCCAGCGCGAAGACGTCGGCGCGCGCGTCGATGGTCGCGTCGCCGCGGGCCTGCTCCGGCGACATGTAGGCGGGCGTCCCCAGCAGCACGCCCGTGCGCGTGAAGTGGTCCCCCAGCTGGGCGGAGCGCGCGATGCCGAAGTCGAGGACTTTGAGGATGACCTCTCCCTCGGCACCGGCGGCGAGGAAGAGGTTGCTGGGCTTGACGTCGCGGTGCACGACGCCCAGCCGATGCGCGAACCCCAGCGCCTCGGCGGCGCGGCGCACGAGCGTCAGGCACTCCTGCAGTGACGGCCCGCGCCCTTCGGCCAGGCGCTGCTCCAGGCTCTCGCCCGCGAGCCACTCCATCGCGATCCAGTGCTGTCCGTCCGGCGTCACGCCGTGGGCGACGTGGCGAACGATGCCCGGGTGGCGCAGCTGGGCCAGCAGGCGCGCCTCGCGGTCGAAGCGCTCCGCCTGGGCGAGCTCGCTGCCTTGCAGGAGCTTCAGGGCCACGACGGCCCCGTTGGCCAGGTCGCGCGCGCGGAAGACCGTGCCCATGCCGCCCGAGCCGCACTCGCCGAGCAGCTCGAATCGGCCGGCCATGATTCCGGCGCCCGGCGTGGTGGGCGTGTACAGCACTGCGGACGGAACCCCCGTAAGGGCCACGATGCCTCCTAGCTCGCCGGTGGGCGCACCGCGGCGCGCGCGACGAGGTCGGCGGCGCGGTAGCTCATCCGGGCGGGAACGATCATCAACCTAGGCGCCACGGCGACGTGGCCGCCGCCCGCGGCGGCATGCCGCCAGCCCATCGGCTGCTGCTGCAGCCAGGCCCACGGGGTCCGGCGACACGAATACCGGGCGCTCACGAGCCAATAGCCCTTGAAAATAGCGTGCCGTCGTTGGTTCTGCAGAGAAACGGAAATGATCACTGGTAGATGTGCCAATGTGCGCTGTCCGATATGGGATGTTTCGGTAACATTGTTTCCGGTGCGACGTTACGTCGAGAGACCTATGTCTGCAGGAAATGTGATTTCCGTGGCAACTGATCCGACAATTCCAATCACATTTTCATTGAACGCGGCTGTCCTCTGGTGCTAGAGTCGAGGGTCAAATGAGACCCGAGCTGCAGCCGGCGTCGCGGGGGGCGAGTCTGGTGGACGTCCTCGACCGCGTGCTCGACAAGGGGCTCGTGGTCGCCGGGGACATCAAAATTTCGCTCGCGGACGTGGAGCTGCTGACCATCCGGCTGCGCCTGATTGTGTGTTCGATCGACAAGGCCGAAGAGGTCGGGCTGGACTGGTGGAAGTACGACGCGTACCTGGCCCCGGGCGCGAACAAGCTGGCCGCCCAGAATGCCGACCTCAGGCGTCAGGTACGCGAGCTGGAACGGAAAGTGGCGTCGCTGGCGGGCGGTCGCCTGGGCTCGCCCGCGGCGGTGCGTAAGCGCGGCAGGGGAGTCAACGGGGGCTGACCGAGGAACGAGCCAGCGGAGTAGGAGAGCGAACCCATGCCTGTCGAACGAGCGTCCGGGGGAACGAGCCTCATCGACGTCCTCGACCGCGTCCTGGACAAAGGCATCGTCATCGATGCCTGGGTGAGGGTCTCGCTGGTCGGCATCGACCTCTTGACGGTCGAGGCGCGCGTCGTGGTGGCCTCCATCGACACGTATCTGAAGTACTCCGAGGCGGTGTCGCAGGTGGCTCCGCTTTCAAAGCCGCCGGTCGACAGCCGGACCCACGAGGCGGTCGTGGCGGAGAATGTGACGCTTCGAGCACAGCTGGCGCAGGGACGCTCGTCGGCGGCGCGCAAGCGCCGGCGGCTCCGGACGGCGCGCTGAGCCGGGCGATGACGCGCGCAGTGCCGCTCGAGACTGAAGCAAGGGGAACGGGGCCGTGGGCCGTCTCACCGCCCGCCGGCGCGCGTGGTGCGGACGGCGCCGCCCCGCGCCGCGAGCGCGCGCTGCTCGACAGCATCATCAATACGTTCCCCGACCCGATTCTGGTCACCAACACGGAGGGGCGGCTGCTGCTGGCGAACGCCCGCGCCGAGTCGCTGTTCGCGGCCGGGGAAGGCGACAGCGAGGGGCGCCGCCGGGCGGTGGCGCTCAACAACATGCTGCTGTCGGCGGCGCTGTCGCAGTGGGCCCTGGGCGGCGGCCCGTCGTCGGCGCGCCTCGAGCTGCCGCTGGTGGACCCGACCGACGGGTCGGACTTGCTGTTCGAGCTCTTGGGCGCGGCGCTGGATGACCGGCGCGAGGGGACCCGGGTCGTCTCCATCTTGCGCAACATCACCGACCTGCGCCGCGCCACCGAGCAGGTCGAGGAGAACTACCGGCGCTTGCGCATCGCCGAGGCCAACGTGCGCGCCGAGCGCGACCGGCTCGACCTGGTCATCGACTCGGTGGCCGACCCGATCCTGGTAACCGATCCGGCCGGCAACCTGATGCTGATGAACGCGCCGGCGGATCGCCTGTTCACGGCCACCGCCGGCGAGGGCGGCGAGGAGTCGGAGCGGGCGGTGCGCGCCAACGACGCGAGCTTCTCCACGTTCGTCGCCACCGTCTTTCTCGGAGGCGACGAGAACCGCGTGCGCGACGAGTTCACGCTCTCCGACCCGCGGAGCGGCAGGGCGATCCCCGTGGAGGCCGTGTGCGGAAAGATCGTCTCCGAGCACGGCGACGTGACTGCAGTGGTCACCATCCTGCACGACCGCACCGAGGCGGTGGAGAAGTCCCTGCTCTACGACCAGGTGAAGCGCGCCAGCGCGGAGCTTCAGGAAAAGGTGCGCGAGGCGACCGCCGAGCTGGTGCGACAGAACGAGCTGCTGCGGCGCCAGCACATCGAGCTGGAGCAGGCTTCGCTGGCCAAGTCGCAGTTCCTCGCCAACATGTCGCACGAGTTCCGCACGCCGCTGAATGCGATCCTCGGCTACACGGGCATGCTGCTGCAGGGGGTTTCCGGGCCGCTGGGCAAGCGCCCGGAGCGGAACCTCCAGCGCGTCGAGAGCAACGCCCGCCATTTGCTGGCGGTGATGAACGACGTGCTCGACATCTCCCGGATCGAGGCGGGGAGGATGCCGGTGCATCCGTCGACGTTCGACCTCGGGGAGCTCGTGGGCGAGGTGATGGCGGAGGTGGAGCCGCTCATCGCTCGCACCAGCCTGGAGGTGTCCAGCGTGGTGCCGGGGCGCATGCCGCGCCTGCGCAGCGATCGCCCGAAGGTCAAGCAGATCGTCCTGAATCTGCTGACCAACGCGCTGAAGTTCACGCCGCAGGGCTCCGTTCGCGTCGCCGCCATGTACGCGCCCGATCGGGACGTCTTGGCGGTGGAGGTCACCGACACCGGCATCGGCATCGACGACGACGACGCGAAGCGCATCTTCGACGACTTCCAACAGGTGGACGATTCGGCGACGCGCGCGGTCGGAGGCGTGGGCCTGGGGCTCTCCATCTCGCGGCGCCTGGCGAGGATGCTGGGCGGGGAGATCATGCTGCGCAGCCGCAAGGGCAAGGGCTCGTCGTTCGCGCTGCGGCTTCCGCGGCGGGCGGCGCGGCGCGCCGGCGCGGTGCCGGCGGCGAAGGCGCCC
>DASYRF010000177.1:0-29506 GCA_036004705.1 Myxococcota bacterium | reverse complement strand
GCCGCCGACGCCGACGGGCCCGAGCTGCCCGAGCCCACGAAGGTGACGGCGGCCTCGGGCGCCTCGGTGGTGGGCGCGGACGGGCGCGCGCGGGCCGGAGCGGGGGCGGGAACGGGCGCGGACGCGAAGAAGTCGTCCACGCTCCTGGTCGTGGCGCTCGTGGGGCTCGGCATCCTGGTGGCCGCCGGTGCGCTCGGGTTCGTCTTCCTGGGGACCGGCGACGAGGGGTCTCCGGACGAGACGGTGCGGACGGTGAAGGCGCGTGGTGACGAGGCGGACGACGAGGCGCGGGGCGTGCACGCGGTGAAGAAGGATCTCTCCGCCGGCAAGTCCGACGAGGGCAGGCACGGGGAATCGCCGGCGACCGCGGGCGAGCGTCCGGCGACGGCGGACGACGCCGTGGCGGCCGGGAGCGGCGCGCCGGAAAGCTCGGCGACTGCGACGGCGGCGGCGGCGGCCACCGCCGAGTCGACCGCCGCCTCGACGGGCGTGAAGACAGGCAAGGTGGGCAAAGGGCCGAAGAAGACTCCTGCCGCGAAGACGCCCCCCTCGACGGCGAGCGGCATCGGGAGCGACCTCGAAGATCCGTTCGGCGGAAAGTAGGTGCGGCGCGCCGCCGCGACGCGGCGCGGCGGACTATGCCGCGCCAGGCCGATCGCACAAGGTCGCGGGAAGGGCGCTAGCGGTCCGTGAAGCGCGGCGGGCGCTTGGCGAGGGCGGCGCCCATGCCCTCCGCCGCGTCGGCGGTGCCGAGGGTGGCGGCCTGAGACCAGGCCTCCAGCTCGAGGGCAAGCGCCGGATCGAAGCGCGCGGCGGCGCGAAGCGTCCTTTTTGCGAGACGCACGGCCAGCGGCGCGGCCGCGGCGACCTCGTCGGCGAGCGCCTGCGCCTCGCCCGCGAGCGCGTCGCGCGGCACGGCACGGTTGACCAGCCCTGCAGCGGCGGCGTCCGTCCCGCTGAGCGTGCGCCCCGTGAACAGCATCTCGGCCGCGCGCGCGTAGCCTACGGCGGTCGGGAGCAGGTAGCTCAGCGCCATGCCGGGGTGGATGCCGAGCTTGACGAAGTTGGCGGCGAGGCGCGCCTCCGCGGCGGCCACGCGCATGTCGCACAGCATCGCCAGCCCGAGCCCGCCGCCGTAAGCGGCGCCGTTCACGGCGGCGATGGTGGGCACTTCTAGGTCGAGCAAACACAAGAACCCTTGGTAGATGCCGCGCAACGCGGCGCGCGCGCCCGCGGCGCCAGGGTCGCCCGTTTGCGCGATCTGCTCGGGGAGGCGCGCCAGATCGGCGCCGGCGCAGAATCCCTTGCCGGCGCCGGTCACCACCACGCAGCGCACGCTGCGGTCCGCGCGCACCTCGGCCACGCGCGCCTGGAACGCGGCGAGGAGCTCGGTGCTCATCGGGTTCAGGCGAGCGGGCCGGTTGAGCACCAGCCAGGCCACCGCGCCGCCCGCGCCGCGGCGCTCCAGCAGGACGGCGTCGTCGGCCCCGCCCGAAGCGCCGGGCGCGCTGGCCGGATCGGCCTGCTCCCTCATTCCAGCGTCACCGGTATCTTCAGCCAGTAGCGCATCTCGACCGCGGCGTCCTTGGCTTTGGCAGCGAAATGGATGGGCGGCCAGTCCTCCTGGAGCGCGGGGACGAGCCCGGTGCGCAGGCAAGCGGGCAGCGTGTCGAGCTTCGTGGTCTTGTCGGCGGCGGGCGCGCCTTCGTCGTTGTCCCAGAAGAAGAGCAGCGTGGCGGTCTCCTTCTTGCCGGCACCGCAGGCGACGCTGGACTCCTTGAGGCGGTCCTTGAGCTTGGCCTCCAGCGTGGCGGCGATCTCTTTGATCCCCTTGCCGCAGGTCGCCTTGCCGGCGTCGTCGCTGCACTTCACGACGGCGATCTTGCCGACGGCGAGCTTGCGCTCTGCGTCGGCGGCGGCGGGCCGCGGCCAGGCGACGGCGGCGAGGACCATTGCGAACGCCGGGGCGACTGCCGATGCCAGCGCGAGTGCGAGCGGGGGTACGCGTGCGCGTCCGGGGGCGCGTGTCTTCATGGTGCCTCCCTAGGGCGGGAAGATACCACGTGGGCGTGGCTTGATCGCGGCGCACCGGGCGTGGTGTGCTCCTGGCCGGCGATCTGCGCATGAAGACCCATGACGAGACGATCAAGATGCACGGGGCGGCGCGCGCCGCGTGGCTCTTCGTGTCCGTGGCGCTGCTTGCGCAGGCCGGCTACATGGCCTGGCGCTTCTACCTGGCGTCGCTGGGGCCCGTGCACTGCGACTGGCGTCCTGGAGCGGCGGTCGGCGGGCTCGCGCTGGTGCTGCTCGTCGCCTATCTGGTGCGCACGACGCTGCGCATCCACGTCGACGACGAGACGCTGCGCTGCGGGTTCGGCCCGTTCGGGCTCACCATCCCGCGCGCCCGCATCGAGCGCGCCGAAGCGGTGAGCTATTCCTGGGCCACCTACGGCGGCTGGGGCGTGAAGGGCGGCTTCGACGGCAGCCTGGCCTACACGGTGCTCGGCGACGGCGGCCGCGGCGTACGGGTGACCTACCGCAACGCGCGGGGGCGGCGTCGCACGGTGCTGCTCTCCAGTCGCCGCCCCGAGGACCTGGCGAACGCGCTCACTCGCTGAAGTGCCCCCCGGCGTCCTGCACCATCCGCACGAGGGACAATAGCGTGAAGAAGCGGCGCGCGCTCTCCAGGCCCAGCCCGAGGGCCGCCAGCGCTTCGACGATGAGCGCGGCCGCCTCGTCGTGCACGGCGCGCTTGGCGATGTCCACCGACTCCCACTGCGCGGCCGGGCCGGCGCCGCGCAGCGAGGCCAGTCGGCGCCCCAGCGCGCGGTACTCGTCCAGCAGGTCGCGTAGCGGGCGCAGGTCCCAGCGATAAGTGGCGGCGCGCCGCTCCTCGTCAGCGGCGTCGAGCAGCGCCACCGCGGCGACGTTCCCCTCGAAGCGCAGCTCCACCACGAACGGACCGGCCGCTCCGCCCTCGGGCGCGGGCGCGATGTCGTCCTCCACGAGCGCGTCGGCCGCGGCGTGCTCCCATTGCGCGCGGGCGGCCGCGTCGGGCGCGGAGGCGAGCGTGGCAGCGTGCAGGCGTATGCGAACGACGCGCGCCGGCGCGGTCACGCCAGAGCCTCCGCGAGGAAGTCGGCGAGCAGCTGCGTCGCCTCGGCGGGACGCTCCACGGGGACCATGTGCCCAGAGCCGGCGACGCGCACTAGCCGCGCGCCTGGCACCGCGCGGGCGATGGCCTCCGACTGCGCGGGAGGGGTCGCCACGTCCTCCTCGCCCACCACGACGAGCGTCGGCGCGCGCACCTCGGCCAAGCGGTCCAGCACCGAATCGCGCCGCGTGACGGCGAGCAGCGCCGCCTCGGCGCCGTTCGGCGAGAAGGCCAGGAACTTCTCGGCGTAGGCGGCGAAGGCGTCCGGCTGCTCGGCGCGGAAGCGTTCCGCGAAGAAGATGGACATCACCGGCTCGACCAGCCCGGCGGGCCCGTAAGAGCCGAGCATCTCGGCCATCGCCTCGTACTGCGGCGCGCGCAGCGGGTCCTCCGCGTCGGCAGAAGTCCCGAAGAGCGCGAGGGCGGCGACGCGCTCCGAGTGCGCCAGCGCCAGGCGCATGCCGATCATGCCTCCCATGCTGAGGCCGACGTGCGCCGCCTTCGCCGCACCCTCGGCGTCCATCACCGCGAGCACGTCACCGCAGAAATCGGCGAGCGTCACCGGCTCCGCGCTCGTGGAGGAACGGCCGTGGTTGCGCGTGTCGATGTTGATGCAGCGCCAGCGCCCGGTGGCGGCGAGGGCGGCGGCCTGGGCGGCCCAGTTGTCGCGGTCCCACACCAGGCTGTGGTTGAAGACGACCGGGAATCCGTCGCGCGCGCCGGACACGTCGTAGTCGATTGTGACGGACCCGGGGCGTACCAGGCACGACATGGCGCGACCATAGCCCAGGACGGGAAGCGCGTCAGCAGGGTGTACACTCGCCGCATGGCGCGGGCGGCGCACGAAACGGCGCGGGCGGCGGGCGACGGCGGCGCGGACGCCGGGCGGGACCGAAGTAGGGGCGCGGGCCAGGGCGCCGGCGCCGGCGCAGTCGCGCTGGCGGCATGGCTCGCTGCCTGGCTCGCCGCGACGACGCTCGCCGAGACCTCAGGCTGCTTATTCCACGTGCCACGCCCGGACTCGGGCATCGTCTACACTTGCCGGGCCATCCCCGCCGACGCCGCGACCAGCGTCTGCCCGGCGGCGTACGAGTGCGTCGACGGCACGTGCGTCGTGATCGACTCCGGCCCGGGGCCCGAGGCGGGCGACGCGGGCGGCGGAGGCGACGCGGGCGACGCAGGCGGCGACGCCGCGGCGGGATCCCAATGAGGTCGGCGCTCGCCACGACCGGAACGAGCGTGGCGCTGTGGCTTGCTGCGGCGGCTGCGGCCGGGGTCACGCGCGCGGCACCTCCGGAAACGGCTCCCACCTCCCGCCCCGCGACCCCCGCGAGCGCGCCCGCAAGCGTTCCCGCGGCCGCACCCGAAAGCGCGCCGGCGACCGCGCCCGCCCCCGCCGCTGCCTCTCCCGTCGTCCCCGTCGCGACTCCGGCGGCGGTCGCCGCCGCCGCCGCCGCCGACATCGCCGGGGACTCGCGCTCCCTCACACCGGGGCTGGTCACAGCGTTCGTGGGCGTGGGCGTCGGGGCGATCGGCGGCGCCCTGGCCGGCGCCGCGGGGAAGAAGAACAGGACCCTCCGTGCCGACCTTCGCGACGGCGAGATCGAGTGGCTGCGCTACGAGGAGCTGCGCCGCCAGGGCAGCGACCTCGCCGTCGCGGCGTACATGGTGCTGGGTGCCGCGGTGGCTCTCGGCGCGGCCGGCCTCTATCTCTTGGTCCGCAAGCCCGACCCCGAGCGCGGCGCGTTGCTCCTCACGATCACGCCGGTCGAGGGCGGGGTCATGGCCGCCGGGGCCGGCTCGTTCTAGCCCCCCGGCGCGTCGACCCGGTCGCAGGCGTCGCGCGCCGCGACGTGCGCGGAGGCGCCGCGCCCTTCTCAAGCGGTCGCCCGCATGTATACTGTCGTCCACCCCGCGCCTGACGTCGTTGGAGGTCCGATGCGCTCCTGTCACGCCCCGGTCGGCCGCGCTGCCGCCGTCGCCGCCGCCGCGCTCTTCGCCGCCGCGGGCGTTTCGGCCCTCGCCGGTTGCGGGCGCACGGCCGTGGACGTCGGCGACGCGCTGCCAGGCACCGACGCCGGCAACTTGCCGCCCGATTCCGCGGCACGCTGCACGGGCGACCCCGAGTGCGACGATGGCCTCGTCTGCAACGGCGTCGAGCGCTGCGGCGACGACGGCCTCTGCCGGGCGGGCGAGCCTCCGGCTTGCGACGACGGCGTCGACTGCAGCGACGATTCTTGCGTGGAGCCGGGCGGCTGCCAGTCGATTCCGAACCATGACCTGTGCCCGCCCGCCCAGCTGTGCAATCCTGCGGCGGGCGGCTGCGTGATGCAGCCGTGCATGACGGCGGCCGAGTGCCAGGACGGCTTCTTCTGCAACGGCGCCGAGACCTGCACGGCTGGCGGCTTCTGCGCCGGGGGCGCCCTGGTGATCTGCGACGACTTCGTCGCCTGCACGACCGACGCGTGCAACGAAGCCACCGACAGCTGCGCGAACACGCCCGTCAACGCGCTGTGCGACGACGGCGCCTTCTGCAACGGCAGCGAGACGTGCGTGCCGCCGGTCGGCTGCGCACCCGGCGTGACCGTCGCCTGCGGCGACGGCAACGCCTGCACCCTGGACGTCTGCGACGAAGCCACGAACGCGTGCATGAACGTGCCGCGCGACCAGGACATGGACGGGTTCGGCGACGCGGTCTGCGGCGGCAGCGATTGCGCCGATCTCGACCCTACCCGCCATCCCGGCGCCGCCGAGAACTGCGCCAACGGCGTCGACGAGGACTGCAACGCGCTGGTCGACTGCGCCGACACCGCCTGCACGACTGCGCCGGTGTGCAACATGACCTGCGCGGCGTTCGAGGCGGCCTGCGCCGACGGGCTCGACGACGACTGCGACTCCGATACCGATTGCGCCGACGCCGACTGCACGGGCGTCCCGCCGTGCCCGGCGATGTGCGCGGCCACGGAGACGAGCTGCACGAACATGGTGGACGACGACTGCGACGGCGCACCGGACTGCCTCGACACGACGTGCGCCGCCATGCCCGGCTGTACGGGCTGCATGCCGTTCGAGTCGTGCGCCAACGGCGCCGACGACGACTGCGACACGCTGGTCGACTGCGACGATCCGGCCTGCGTGACGGACCCGAGCTGCATCATCTGCATCGGCACCGAGGTCTGTTTGAACTTCAACGACGACGACTGCGACGGGCTGACCGACTGCGAAGACCCGGATTGCACGGGCACGATCTTCTGCGCGTTCTGCCTGCCCGTGGAGGTCTGCACCGGCGGGGCCGACGAGGACTGCAACGGACTCACCGACTGCGACGACATGGCCTGCGCGTTCGACCCCTCCTGCCTGCCGGGCTGCCAGCCTGAAAGCTGCGTCAACCTCGTCGACGACGACTGCGACAACCTCATCGATTGCGCCGACCCGGACTGCGCCGGCAACTTCTTCTGCCAGCTGTGCCTCGGCTTCGAGCTCTGCTTCGGGCTGCGCGACGACGACTGCGACGGGCTCATCGACTGCGGCGACCCCGACTGTGCAGGCACGACGGCCTGCAGCGTCTGCTCGGCGGAGAGCTGCACCAACGGCAACGACGACGACTGCGACTCGCTGATCGATTGCGGCGATCCGGATTGCGCGGGCAGCCCCTTCTGCGGCGAGACCTGCACGCCCGACGGGGCGCTTGCCTGCGGCGACACCGCGGCGGGGTCGAATTTCGGCGCGGGCTCCACCGACACCGTGACCACCTACTCGTGCGGCGCCACCGGCCAGACCGCGCAAGAGTACGTCTACACGTTCGCGCCCGCTACGAGCGGCGTGGCCAACGTGACGCTCACCGGGCTGACCGGCGACCTGAACCTCTTCGTGCTCACCGCCGGCACCGGCCCGCTGTGCGACCCCGAGCTCTGCGCCGGGCAGGCCGTCACCGCCGGCCCCGCCAGCGAGACGCTGAGCTTCGCCGCCGCGGCCGGCACGACCTACTTCGTCGTCGCCGACGGGCCAGGCGCGACGACCAGCAACTTCGACGTGACGCTCGCCTGCGGCACCGCCGGCGCGGAGGTCTGCGCCGACGACGTGGACAACGATACCGACGGCTTCATCGACTGCGCCGACCCCGACTGTGCGATGGACATGGCCTGCGCCGGCGGCGCCTGCACGCCCGCCGAGACGACGACCTGCAGCGACACCAGCACCGGCAACAACGGGGCGGCCGGCTCCACCGACACGACCGACTTCTACGGCGGGAGCTGCGACGTGGGTGGGGACGACGGCCCCGAGTACGTCTACACGTTCACGGCCGCGTCGGCGGGGTTCGTGGCGGCTACGCTCGGCGGCCTCGGCGCCGACCTCGATCTGTTCGTGCTCGACGCCGGCCCCGCCAGCGCCGGGGGCGGGGCGCCCTGCGACGCCGACGACTGCAGCGCCTTCAGCGCCGCCGCCGGCACTGGCGGCGAAAGCGTCATCTTCCCGGTCGTCGCCGGCAACGTCTATCACGTGGTCGTGGACGGCTTCGCCGCGGCGGTGTCGGACTACACGCTGACCGTTTTCTGCACCATGATGTAGGGATGAAGCTGCGGCGTCCCAGCGTACGGGGGCTTTTGATCGTGGCGGCGGGGCTCGCCGCGTGGCTGACCTTGGCGGCGGCGCCGCGCGGCGCGCGCGCGGCGGAAGCCAGTGCAGACGGCGGTACGGGCGCGGGCGGCGCACCGGAGAGCGCCCCCGCGGCGGGCCCCTCGTCCGCGCCGGCGACTGTACGGCCCAAGCCGGCTCCGCGCCGCGAGTACAAGCCCGGCGAGGGAAGCGCCGAGGAGGGCAAGCCACACACCGCCGGATTCGTGCCGAAGGGGGCGCGCGCCCCCAACAAGTGGCTCATGAATCTGCAGATGTGGGTGCGCAATTACGTGGCGGTCGGCGAGATCGATCCCGCCGACCGCGTCGGCCCGTGGGTGACCGGCGTGACGCCGTCCATCCGCATGGGCGCGAGCGCGTGGCGCTTCGACTTCGGTGTCGCCTGGTCGATGGACAAGCCGAACGTGACGCTGTACCCGGGCTTCCGCCAGTTCTGGTTCGACGGGGAGGTCTTCTCGATGTGGGTCACCTCCGGGCTCATCGTCACGGTGGAGACCATGCCGCGGGTCGGCATCTTTGCCGGCCCCGGATTCCGCTGGTGGCTCACGCACGACCTCGGCGTCTACATCGAGGCGGTGCCCAACTACACGATTACGGCGGGCGGCAACAGTGTCTTCGTGCTCGAAGGCGCGGTGGGCTTGGAGGTCGGCCTCTTCTAGCGGCAGTCGGCCACGGCCGCGCTCAGGGCGCCGGTGCGCGCGTCGCGCCAGGCGAACGCCACGGCGATCGCGACGGCGCCCCCCCCGATGACGGCGGCCGCGGCAGGCGGGTCCCCCGGCCCGACGCCGGGCGGGAGTAGCGCTGCCAGAACCGCGGGCGCAGGGCGCACGGCGCCCGCGGCGCCGGCAGCGACGCCGTCGAGGTCGGTGCCGTCGGGAAAGCGCTCGGGCTCGCCGCGCGCCGCCCCGTCGGGGCCGAGCGCCGCGCCGAAGATGCCGTCGGCGTCGGCGGCGACGAGCGCGAAGCTGCCGGCCCCGTCGTTCCACACCAGGGCATAGCGCGTGGTCGCGCGCGCGATCAGGCGCGGCTCGCCCACCGGCAATCCGTCGGTTCCGGCGCGCAACAGCATCAGTCCCGGCGGCTCGATCCACGCCAGCGCCACGCCCACCGGATGCCGCTGCACGCTGAGGGCGCGCGGCGAGAGCGACGTCTCCGCCACCGGCACGAGGGCACGCGGCAGCCGATCGCCGAGCGCCGGCATGCCGAGCAGGATCTGCGTCTTGACGAGGGCGGGCGCGCCCGTGGCGGGCGCCGCAGTTTTGTCGGGCGGCTCCACCGGACGTCCGTGCTCGTCGCCGCCTTCGTCGTCGTGCTCCCCCAGATCCGCGACGGCGCCTGCCGCACCCCCGGCGGGTGACAGCGCCGCCACCGCCGCCCCCGCGGCCACTTCACCGACCGCCACCTCGACGCCCGTCCCGAGCGCCCGCCTCGCCCCCGGGGCGCCGCAACGCTTGGGGACGACCGGCGACGGCGGCCCCGGCGACGCCCCCGACGAGGACGACGACGACGGCGACGAGGGCGAGGACGAGGAGGACGACGGCCCGACCGCCTCTTTCGGACCGCATCCCGCTACGACCAGCACCGCCGCCAAGGCCGCCGCCGCCGCCGCCGCCAGCGCCCCGGCCGCGACGCCTCCGACGCGCGTCACCTCAGATCGCTCGTCCCGTAGCTGCCTGCCATCACCAGCGGCGACAACATCCCCGGCGCCGTGCACGCCGGCGGCAGCACCGGCATGCCGGCGGACGCCGTCACGTTGATCGCCGCGGTGATGACCATGCCTTCCATCACCGGCAGCGTCCCACCACCGAAACCGATCACCTGCCCCGTGTTCAGCAGGGAAAAGCCGATCGTGAACGGCCCCACCGCCAGGTCCTCAGGCCCGAACACCACCGTCCAGGTCCCGGATCCCGTGTTGCCCATCACCGGCTGTACGCAGTTCACCACGTCGACCGCGAAGCCGTTCTGGATGCGCACGATCATCTGGTCGCCCCCCGTGGGCGTCGTGACGTTGACGATCGTGGCCGTCGGCCCCGGCTCCACGGTGAGCGTTCCCGCGTACGGGTTCATGCCGTCGTTCGCGACGCGGATGCACAGCGGCGCCCCCGCCACCGGCACGATGCTCGCCACGCGCAGCATCGCCTGCGTCGAGCCCGTCGCCAGCACCGCCTCCGTCTCCTCGTCGATCACTTCCAGCGTGATGCTCGTGCCCTCCGGGTCGAGCGACACGATCAGCGGCGTGTCGTCCGCCGGCGCGATGCCGTAAAACGTCTCGCCGTCGGGATCGGTGGCCGCCGAAACGCCCGCCGAAAGCGTCAGCGGTACCTTGTCGTGCTTCCCCCCTCCGCCGCACCCGCCCGCCACCGCGCCGGTGGCCCACGCCAGCGCCAGCGCCGCCGCCGCCGCCGCCCTCCCTGCGCGCCTCAAGGTGATCATGTGGCCTCCTTCGACCTGTCGCGAGCTCAGTCTTCCACAAGCTCACCGTTCCAGTACAGGTATTCCCGCCAGGCCTCGGGCGCGCTGCGCAGGTGCAGCGTGAACGTCACCACGGGCAGCCATTCCGGGCGGGTCGGCGGGCGCAGCAGCCGCATCCCCGCTTCCTCCGGCGTGCGCCCGCCCTTGCGCGCGTTGCACGGCCAGCAGCTCGTGACGATGTTCGTCCAGGTCGTCCGCCCGCCAATGCGCCGCGGAATCACGTGGTCGTACGTCAGCTCCGACGACGCCAGCTTTGCCCCGCAGTACTGGCAGCCGAAGCCGTCGCGCACGTAGATGCTGCGGCGCGAGAACTTCACGCCGCCGGTCGTCCGCCGGATGAAACGCAGCAGCCTCACCACCGCCGGCATCTTCACGACGAACGACACCGACCGGATCTCGCGGTCGTACGTTTCCACGACCTCGACCTTGCCCAGCGTCATCAGCCTGATCGCGCGCTGCCAGCTGATCACGCGCAGCGGCTCGAAGCTGGCGTTCAACAGCAATGTCCGAGAAGCACTCATGTCCGTTTTCGCTCTGATTTCTACCATTCTGGATGCGCGGCGCAACCGCCGGCGCACGCCGACGGGGCCCCTCTGGTCGGGAGCGGCAAGGGGGAGCGCCGTCCCGACCAGAGGGGTGCCCGCGCGGTCAGAGGCAGCCCGGAACAGGCCGCCGGCAAGAGGGACCGGAGAGAGAAAGCCCCGGCGCCCGCCGCGGCCGCCGCCCGCCGGATCACCGGCCGGGGACGCACCACGCGGGCCTTCCGGACGCCGCCCGAGAGCGGCGCACCGTGCACCGTTCACCGCCGTAACGCCGCGCGACCGACACCCACCACCATCCACCATCACCCCGGCGCACTGCGCCGGCGGCCGCCCGCTCGTTCCGCCTCGGCTCACGGTCCACGGAGACTCCTCGCCTCCGCTTCCACGACGTCGCGAGTTTCTTGCTGACCGAACTCGCTGCGAATCCTCCTTGGCTGCAAAAGACCAAAAAAAAGCCGGCTCCCGTTTCCGGGGCCGGCCCTGGCCGCGTGGCGCCTGTTCCGCTTCCACGCTAGGTCATGGCCGACTCCCGGGCGGTGGGGACGCCCTCGTCGAGCCCGGCGAAGGTGCCTGCGCACAGGGCGTCATTCCCTGGCCCTGGCACCGCCGTCGGCTTCGGCGAGGAAATCTCTCCGGTATTCCCGCGCTCTTCGCGCATCGGGCTCTGGACGAACGAGTGCACCGGCATCCTCCGGTCCTCTCTACGCATCCATCGCTCGATTGGCTTGCGCAACACGCGCATTTCTCTTCCCAGCCTCCTCACTCACCGGCTAGCATCGCCCGGGGTCACTGTCAATGCCACCTGCAGCGAACGCGGGGGCGCCGGGACGGATTCTCGTCGTCGACGACGAGCCGGCCATCTGCCACATCGTCAAGGAGATGCTCTCGCCGTCGGGCGCGGCCATCACGACGTGCCCGGGCCCGCGCGAGGCGCTGGCGGCGCTGGCGGCGGAGCCGTTCGACCTGCTCATCGTCGACTACCACATGCCGCAGATGACCGGCATGGAGGTCATCGCCGAGGCGCGCCGCCTCTACCCGGAGCTGCGCGTGATCCTCATGAGCGCCATGGACCCCAGCCGCATCGTCACCGACTCCTCGCCCACCGGCGCCTACGACTTCCTCGCCAAGCCCGTCACGGCCCAGGAGCTGCGGCTGCGTGTGCAACGCGCCTTCCGCGAGATGGATCTGCTGCGCGACGCCGCCACCGGGCCGCGCGCCCGCGCCCGCGAACGCACCGCACTGAAGCGCAAGGACGACCTCTTCATCGGATCGAGCCTCGCGGTGCGCTCCATCTTCGAGCAGATCGCCGTGGTCACGCACAACGACATCCCCGTGCTGGTCACCGGCGAGAGCGGCACCGGCAAAGAGCTGGTCGCCCGGACCATCCATCACCTCAGCCAGCGCTTCGAGCAGCCGTTCGTGGCGGTGAACTGCAGCGCCATCCCTGACACGCTGATGGAGGCGGAGCTCTTCGGCCATACGCGCGGCGCGTTCACCGGGGCGACGACCGACCGCGACGGCCTGTTCGCGGCGTCGCACGGCGGCACCATCTTCCTGGACGAGATCGGCGAGCTCTCGCTCGGCGCGCAGGTGAAGCTGCTGCGTGTGCTCGAGCGAGGCGAGTTCCGGCGCGTGGGCGAAACGCAGGACCGAACCGTGGACGTGCGCCTCATCTCGGCGACCAACCGCGACCTCGAGGGGGCCGTGAAAGAGGCGCGCTTCCGCGAGGACCTCTATTACCGGATCAACGTCTTCGCGATCCGCCTGCCGCCGCTGCGCGAGCGCCGTGAGGATATCCCGATGCTGGCGAACCACTTCGCGCGCCGGCACGCGCCTCCCGACGGACCGGCCCTGCGGATCGACCGCGAGGCGCTGCTTCGGCTGATCGCGCACGACTGGCCCGGCAACGTGCGCGAGCTGGAGAACGTGATGCGACAGGCCATCGCTCTGGCCGAGGGGGGCGTGATCCGCGCCAAGGACATTCGCCTGCTGGCGGGCGCCCGCGCCGGCAGCGTCGCCGACCTCGACCTGGACCTTCCGTTCCGGGCGCTCAAGGAGAAGGTTCTCGCCGACCTGGAGCGTGACTACGTTGCCGGTCTGCTACGCCGGCATGAGGGCAACGTTTCCGCGGCGGCACGTGCGGCGGGGTTACACCGTAAGAACTTCTGGAGCCTGATGCAGAAAAACGGTATTGATCCCGAATCCTTCAAGAAATGATCCACAGGGGACGGTGCGTGCGGTCAAACTGCCGCAGGTCGCTACGAAACCATTGCATACCGCGGGTAGAGTGAATTCATGCACTTGGGAGCCCTGGGGAGGGGGGTGTGGCGGAAGCGCCGCACTGTAACGTGTCGATCGGCCGGGATCACTTCCTCCTGAACAAATTAACCCTATTAACATTAACCAGTTACGGGCTTCCAAATCTCTAGGCTGACGGCACGCCCTTTGCTCCTAGGGACTCACGATGCTTTCCCTCTCGCTGTTCTCGAAGCGTGCTCCGGTACTGTGGGCGGTCGGTCTTTCGACGGCTCTGGCGCTGGCTGGCTGTGACGGGGGCATGGGCGGCGGCGGCCACATCCGTGGTACGCGCCTTCCGGGCGACGACGGCGTCGGCGGGAAAGCGTCCGCGGACCCGCACCGCATCGCCGGGTCTGGCACCGGCCTGAGCGCCCTGCCGATGCGCGATGGCGAAGTGCTCGTAACGTTCGCGATGGACGTGACGCTCGACGACGCCGGCGCGCCGCCGGCGGACTTCCTGTCGAGCTACGCGCTCGCCGTGCGCCGCTGCAGCGACGCGCTGCAGAGCTGCGCGCTCACGTTCGACGCGTCGACGCGATCGATCCTGGACGTGCTGGTGGCCCTGCGCGCCGACCCGCGCGTGGCCCACGCCGGGCCGGCGTACCTCGCCGAGGCCGCCAGCGCGGCCCCGGCGGACCTGAGCGCCCTGCAGTGGAACCTCTATGCGCTCGACGTGGACAACGTGACGACGCCCGCCGACGGCGATCTGCCCGAGACGATCGTGGCGCTGCTCGACACCGGCGTGTCGTCGGTGCCCGGCCTGGCGGGTGTGCCCATCGTCGCGCCGCACAACTTCGTCACGACCGATCCGGCGATGGAGTCGGACGCGTCGGACGATCACTTCCACGGTACGCACCTGGCGGGCGTCATCACCGACGCGGCCGCGGGTGGGACGGCCGGCGTCAGCCCCGGCCTCGCGCTCATGCCGGTCAAGGTGCTCGACGCGTTCGCCAGCGGCACCGAGCTCGACCTGGCCGACGGCATCGTCTGGGCCGTCGATCACGGCGCCACCGTCATCAACATGTCGCTGGCCTTCCCCCCGGGATTCTACCCGAGCAAGGCGTTGCAGAACGCGGTCGCCTACGCGGCGAAGGAGGGCGTGATCATGGTCGCGGCCGCCGGCAACGCCGGCCTCGACATGGTTCAGTACCCGGCGGCGTTCCGCCCCGTCATCGCCGTGGGCGCGTCGAAGGTCGATCCCGCGAGCGTCCCCACCGGCGGCGGCGACTGGGCCGCGTTCCTCGGCGTGGACGACCTCGGGCTCGCCTCCTACAGCAACCACGGCGGCATGCTCGACATCGTGGCGCCCGGCGGCGTGCTGAACGAGGACCTCAACGGCGACGGCGTGGTCGACGGCATCCTCGCGCAGACCATCGTGCCGGGCGACCCCTCGTCGTACGGCTTCTACATCCTGGCCGGCACCAGCCACGCGTCGGCGCACATGTCGTCGCTCGTGGCGCGCATGCTGGCGAATCACCCCGGACTCACGACCGACGAGGTGCGCCGCTGGCTGTCGGACGGCGCCGAGCACTACGGTCACGACGTCTTCGACACCACCGTGGGCTTCGGCTACGCCGACGGCGCCGCCTCGCTGGACCTGGCCGCCACGCGCAACCACGTCCCCCGCGTGCGCGACTACTACGCCGGCGTCATGGTGACGCTGCACGACGCGACGGGCGGCGGCCTCGAGGCCCACGCGACGATTCAAGTCCTGAAGTCCGACATGCGCAAGGCGGGCCACGCGGTGGTCATCGGCTCGTGGATCGGCGCCGCCACCGGCACCGTCGTCGGGACGACCGACCACACCGGCCTGGTGAACTTCACCTCGCCGCTGCTCATCCCGGGCGGCTGCGCCGCCGGCTTCCAGGTCGAAGCCATCATCACCGCCGGCGGCAACCGCGCCGTCCACCCGCGCGGCTTCCTCGCCATCGACCTCGACTCGCTGAACCTTCTGCAGGCGAACGCTTCGCTCATCGGCGGAACCCCTACTATCGTCGCCTTCCCGAACCTGTTCATCCCCGGCATCCGCAGCACCGTTACCCTGGTGAACTTCGGCCCCGACCTGACAACGCCTCCTACGGCCGTGGCTATCGAGGCGGCGTGTTTCGCGTCGAACTTCCCGACCGACTCGTCCAACGTCCTCAACGTAGCGAGTGGCGAGTTGATTGGCGGGACACCGACCATCTTCGATCCGGCCTTCTCGTTCCCTGCGTCGCCGCTGGCGCTGCCCCTGCCCATCACTCCGGGCGTGGGTCTGCGGATTGTGACGTTCGACCCGGCGCTCGGGGCCAACCCGCTGCGCGTCGACATGGAGCTGGTGGGCAGCGCCACCTCGGCGTTGCGCAGCAACGTGCAGACGGCGCTGGACCGCTGGTGGCGCTACTACAACGACGGGGGCGACGTCCCGACGAAGCCGCCGGGAAGCAACTTGTCCGACACCCAGTGGAACGACCTGGGCAACCTCGTCGGCGGCTACGTCGGCTTCCTCGCGGGCGATCAGGACGAGTCGGTCGACAACATGGCCGACGTCGTCGGCGTGACCGCCGTGGCGCTCCCGACCGGCTCCACCGCCACCTCCGCCTACGTCGGCGCCGTTCCGCTGCCTTAGCCCAAACCAGCGCTACGCAGTGAAGACCGCCGTGGGGAAGAGCCCTTCAGCGCCAGGCTTCTCCTGCGCACGTCCCTACTTGCACGGCACGGGCTGCGAAACGGGCGATCGCTCTAGGCCTGGACGACGGGGATCCTGAAGGCGAACGTGGTGCCCTTGCCCTGCCCCGCGCTTTCGGCCCAGACCTCGCCGCGGTGCTGCTGGATGATCTTGCGCACGATGTAGAGTCCCAGGCCCACGCCGCGCGAGCGTGCGCCGGGCGTGTCCACTTGCACGAACTTGCCGAAAACGGCCTCGAGCTTGTCGGCCGGGATGCCTGGCCCCTCGTCGCGGACCTCGACGCGTACGTAGTCGACGTCCTCGGTGGCTACGGGCGCGGCCGCGGAGGTCGGTCCCCATTCCACGAGCGGACGCACGGGCGCGGGGCGGCGCTCCCGTTTGGCGAGCACGCGGATGGTCGACCCCTTGGCGGTGAACTTGATCGCGTTGGACAGCAGGTTCGTGACGACCTGCGTGATGCGGTCGGCGTTGCCGTACATGGGCGGCAGGTCGTCCGGCACCTCAAGGGAGATGTGCACGCCCTTGGCCTCGGCGATCGGGCGCATGGCCTCGCACGCACTCGGCAGGAGCTCCGGCATCTCCACGTCGGCCATCGTCCAGCTCGGCCGGTCGTGCTCCATCTTGGCGAACGCCATCACGTTCTTGAGCAGGCGCGTCAGGCGCAGCCCTTGCTCGCGGATGGTGGCGACGTACTTGAGCGTGCGGTCGGCGTCGTCCACGCCCGTCTGCTCGATGAGGTCGGTAAAGCCGATGATGGCGCCGAGCGGGTTGTTGATCTCGTGCGAGAGCATGGCGATGACGTCGCCGCGCTGGCGCTCTTCGGCGAAGAGGCGCGCGTTCTCGATCGCCACCGCCGCCTGACCGGCCAGGGCCTCCAGGAACCCGAGCGCGTGCTCGCTCTGCTGCTCGCCGATGGAGCGGCTGTCGACGTAGAGGATGCCTGTCAGCCGCGCCATGCGCCACATCGGCACGCAATAGGCGCTACGCAGGCCGAGGCTCATGACGCTCCGCTGCGTCTGGAAGCGCTCGTCGGCGGCGATGTCGACCACTGACAGCGGCCGCCCGCTGGCGACGACCTGGCGGACGACGGTGCTCGACCAGGTGACCTCGTCCGGTCCGAACGTGGCGGCCTCCTTACCGGCGGTCTTGCGCACGGTGGGCCGGCCGAACTCGTCCATCAGGATGAGAAAGCCGCGCTCCGACTTGGTGCACTCCAGCGCCTTCTGCAGCACGAGCTCCAGGATTCCCTCGAGATCGAGCGTCTGGCCGATGAGGCGGGTGACCTCGAGGAGCGTCTGTAGAAGGCCAGGGGGAATGCCGGCGATGCGGGTCTCGGTCGTGATGCGGTCGCGCAGCGCTCGTGCCCGCTCCAGATAGAGTCCAGCACCCAGGTCGCCCAGCGTCGCGGTCGCCCGATCGACCGCGCGCTGCGCAACGTCGGGCTTGCCTTCGCATATGGCTAGATCCGCCTCTTCCAGATCACAGCGCGCCACATCGAATCGCAGCCCGAGGTTCAACGCCAATTGGCGCGCCTCTTCAACATGCCGGCGCGCGCGCTCATAGTCTGAGTTGGCGCGCGCCACGGCGGCGAGAATGCGGTGCGCTGCTGCTTCATCCGTGCGGCTGCCAGTGGCAATGGCGCGCCGCAACCCCTCGCGCGCCAGATCGAGCGCCTCCACCGGGCGCCCAGCACGCTGCAGATGCTCAGCGCGGGCCAGGCGGATCTGTTGAAGCAATCCTTGCGCACCGATTCCCTGCGCCATCGAACTTGCACGCTCGAAGGCCCCGTCGGCGGCATCCACCTCGCCTTTGTCGGACAAGGTCGAGGCGCGTACCGCCAACAGGCGCGCGCGGATCTCCGGCGTGGGCGTCGTTTGCGCAACGGCGAGCGCACGATCGATCGCCGCCAGCGCCTCGCGCAGCTTCCCTCGATCGCGGTAGAGGTGGGCCAGGTTGCTGAGCACCAGAACCATCTCCGGCCGAGCCCCGGCACGCTCCGTCAGGGTCAGGCTGCGCTCCCATGAAGCGCTGGCGAGGTCCCAGCGCCCCGCCCAGTAGTAGGCATTGCCGAGGTTGAGGGAGACGCGCGCGGCCGTCGGCACGTCGCCGATGCGCTCGAAGAGTCGCAGCGCCCGTTCGAGCGACGACAGTCCTCGGTCGATTTCGCCGCGGCTCGAGTAGGCGCGCCCCAAGTCCGACAATGCCTGGCCGGTGGCCTCTTCGTAGCCGCCGCGCTCCGCATCCTCGGTCGCGGCTTCCAACTGCGTGACCGCCTCGCCCGCACGGCCTTGCTCGATGGCGGCGTTCCCGAGCAAGCGGCGGTGCATCGACGACAGCGCGAGGTCGCCGGCCTGGCGGGCGAGGGCGAGGCCGGTTTGGGCGGCGGCGACGACGGCGTCGTAACGGCCGCAACGCAGCTCGGCGAAGCCCAGCTCGCGCAACAACCGACTGCGCGCGCGCGGGCTGACGCCGTCGCGGACCTTGTCGGCGACCTCGCGCATGTGCGCGGCGGCCGCCTCGACGTCGCCTCGGCGGATGTCCACGTCGCCCAGCTTGCGCGCGAAGCGCACGACGTCCTCGGGCGCGTGTGCGCCCGCCGCCGCGCGCGCGTACAGCGCGCGGGCGGCGTCGAGATCACCGAGCGCCGCTACGTGGTCGGCGGCCGACTCCAGCAAGGCGCGCGCGCGTGGATCGGCGTCGCCCAGCAAACGCGCAACCCGTTGGCAGAGCGCGGCGGCGCCGCGGTGGTCGTGAAGCGCGCCGCGCAGGTGCGCCGCCCAAGTGCCGTAACGATGGGCGCGGTCGCCGTCGGCGGCCTCGATGAAGTAGTCGGCGGCGCGTTCCAGATCGGCGACCGCCGGCGTCACGTCGAGCGACGCCTCCAGCGCCTCGCCGGCGGCGCGCGCGCGGCGGACGCGCTCCTCGGGCGGCAGCGCCGCCACCAGCGCCTCGCGCAGTCCGGGCACGGCGAAAGCGAAGTCGCCGTCCTCCCCGGCGGCGGCGGGGCGCAAGAGCCCCAGCGCGGCGGCGCGTCCCAGCGCTTCGGCGACGTCCGCTTCGGCCACGTGCGCGACCGAGGCCACCGCCGGCAAGCCGAAGCTGGGGCCCAGCACCGCCGCCGCGCCCAGCAGCGCGTTGGCCGCCGGGTCCAGGCGCGCCAGCCTTTCGCGGCCCGCCGCGACGGCCTGCTCGGGCGTGGGGATCTCGGCGCGGGCGTGGTGCAGCACCCAGCGGCCGCGCCGGCGCGCCAGGTCGCCGCGCGCGATGAGGGCGCGTAGCGCGGTCTCGACCAGCGCCGCGACGCCGCCAGTGGCGCGATGCAGCTCCGGCGCCAGCGTAGTGGCGGTGCCCCGCCCGAACGAGGCGTCCAGCAGCTCGCCCACGGCGGCGACGCCCAGCGCCGGCAACGGCACCAGCGTGCACGCCGCATCGCCCACGGCGGCGAGGGCGGGCTTGCCGGCCGGGTCCGCGGTCCCCACCAACAAATAGCGCCCGGCGCCGGTCGTACGCGCCACGTAGCCGAACATCTCCACGGTCGCCTCGTCCGCGTCCTCGAGCCCGTCGACGGCCACGACGAACGGCTCGCGCCGCGAGAGCTGGGCGAAGAGATCGGCCACGGCGTCGTGCAAGGTGAAGCGCCGGGTCGCACCGGCGGCGCCGCCGCCACCGCTCAGCGTGCCGCTGCCCGATTCGCCGTCGATCTCGTCGCGCTCGGCCCCGCCTCCCACCAGCCGGTCGAGCTCGGCCTGGCGCGTGGCAAAGACCTCGGCGTAGCGCTCGCGGTACTCGGCGGCCAGCGCCTCCACGACCTCGGCGAAGGCACGGAACGGGCGGCCCGGGCCGGCGGCGCCGGCGAAGTAGCGCACGCCGGCCAGCTGCAGGCGCAGCTTCAGCTCGCCCAGCAGTCGCGTGCGCCCCGCGCCGCGTACGCCCGCCAGCAACGCGACCTGCCCCGCGCCGTCGCGCGCCTGCGTCCAAAGGCCGTCGAGCTTCTCCAGCGCCGCGCCGCGCCCGACCAGCGCCGCGCCCTCCCAGTGCACCAGCGCCTCGCCGTCGTCCTCCTCTCGCCCCTCGACGACGCGCAGCACCTCGTCGGCGCTCTGGTAGCGGGCGTTGGGCTCGGGATCGAGCAGCCGCAGCGCCAGCTCCGCGAGGTCCTCGGGAACCGACGGGTCGATCGCGCGCGGGTCGCGCGCCCCCCCGCGCACCTGCCGCCGGATGACGTCCACGACGTCGGCGCCGGGGAACGGATGCTCGCCGGTGAGCAGCTGATACAGGATGACGCCGAACGAGTAGAGGTCGGCGCGCGCGTCGACGCGCCCCGAGTACACCTCCGGTGCCGCGTAGCCGTAAGAGCCGCGCGCCCCGCCGCCGCCGCCACCCCCTCCGCCGCCACCTCCCGCCCCTCCGCCGCCGGCGCCCGGCGCCACGTCGAGCGGCCCCGCCAGACCGAAGTCGAGGATCTTCACGGCGTCCGGTCCGCGTGCCTCTCCCTCGAGCACCATGACGTTGGACGGCTTGAGGTCGGCGTGCACCATGCCGCGCCCGTGGATGAAGCGCAGCCCCCGCACGAGCCCCACCAACAGGCGCCGCACTTCGGCGCGGCTCGCCGGCACCGCCGCCGCGGTCAGCTCGCGCCCCGCCAGCAGCTCCATCGTGAAGTACTCGCGCCCCTCCGCGGTGCTGCCGTAGTCGAACACGCGCACAACGTTCGGGTGGCGCAGGCGCGCGAGCGTCACGAACTCGCCGCGGAAGCGCGATCGCCCCGCGCCCGGGATGAGGAGCTTCAGCGCGCGCACCTCGCCCGCCCCGCGGTCGAGCACGCGGTACACGCTGCCCATCGCCCCCTCGCCGAGCAGGTCCAGGATCTGATAACGGCCGGCCACCAGGTCGCGGCCCATCTGGGGCACGACCGTCCTAGTTTCCGGCCCGCCGCCGGCCTCTCGTCGAGTCAACGCCGCTCCCACCCCCCACTGGTCGAACACCCTATTGTACCGGACGATCGCCCCCAGCCGTAATTCCCGGTCGTGGGAAAAAGACCGCGCGACTGCTATATAGAGTCGGTGCTTCTGCCCGCGCCGGGTCCCACGCTGGCCGCGCACCGTAACGACTACTTCGTTTCGCCCCAGGATCGGCTCAGCGGCGAGTTCGTGCGCGACGCGCTTGAAGACGTCCTCGCGCGCGCCCGGGTCGCGGCCGCTGGAGCGGACGGGCACGCGGGGGCAGCGGCAGCGGCGGCAGCGGCAGCGGCAGCGACGGAGTGGACGGAGGTCGTACGCTACTGGAACGAGGTGCGCGCGCATGTGCAGACGCACCTTCAGAAGGCCGAGCTGCGCTTCCGCCAAGACAGCCTCGACGCCGGCATCGTCGCCGAGCACCGCCGCTTGCAGGAACAGATCCGCCCCGTGCTCGACGCGCAGAACGCGCGCGTGCGCGAGGCCGTCCTGGCGTCGCCGGCGCTGAACGCGCTGGCGGACCGCTTCGGCGCGCGCTGGCGCACGCTCCTGCGGCTGCACCAGGACTCCTTCACCCCCGCGAACATCCCGTTGCGCACGGCGCTGGACGGGGTCCTCAACCGGCACACGCGCCTGACGGCGGACGCGCGGATCAACGTCGGCGGCGCTTCGTACCCCGTGTCGTTCTGGCGGAAGTTCGCCGACGACCCTGACCCCGCCGTACGGCGCGAAGCCTTCGAGTCCTACGCCGGCTGGTACGCGGCGCAGGCCCCCGCGCTGGACGGCCTGTTCGACGAGGCGCTGGCGCTACGACGCCGCATGGCGGCGAACCTGGGGCTCCCCAACTTCGTGCCCCTCGCCTACCGAGATCTCGGGCGCACCGACTGGGGCCCCGACGACGCAGCTCGCTACCGCGCCGCCATCCGTCGCGTGGTGGTGCCGCTCGTGGCCGAGCTGCGTGCCGCGCAGGCGCGCGCGCTCGGAACCCCGGCCGGCGTGCATCCGGCCGACGCCGAGTTCCTTCCCGATGCGCGACCCGCCGGGCTCAAGATCTCCGTGGGCGGCCAGATCGAGGCCGCGCGCCGCGCCTTCGAGGGGGTGAGCCCGCGCCTGGCCGCGCACTTCGGCCGCCTCGTAGAGCTCGGGCTCATCGACCTCGAGGCGCGCGAGGGCAAGGCCCCCGGCGCCTTCTGCACGACGTTCTTCGACTACCGGGTCCCGTTCGTCTTCTGCAACAGCGTCGACCAAGCCTCCGACGTGCGCACGCTCCTGCACGAGTGCGGCCACTCGTTCCAGATGTGGGAATCGGCGCACGTGGAGCTGGTGGAGCTGCGGTTCCCTACGCTGGAGGCGTGCGAGGTGCACTCCATGAGCATGGAGCACCTCGCGTATCCGTTCCTCCAGGAGTTCTTCCACGCCGGCGACGCGCGCCTGTACCGCATCGCCCACCTGCGCGACGGATTGTTGAAGATGGCGTACATGGCGGCGGTGGACGAGTTCCAGCACCGCCTGTACGAGTCTCCCGACGCGCCGCCCGCTGCGCGCGCCGCGTGGTGGGCGGAGCTCGAGGACGTCTACCAGCCCGGCATGGACCACCGCGGCAACGACGCCTGGCGGCACAACCGCTGGCACCAGCAGCGGCACATCTTCCACTGGCCGTTCTATTATCTCGACTACGCAATGGCGCTCTGCGGCGCCTGGCAGCTGTGGCTCCGCTCGCGCGAATCGTCCGAGGCGGCGATGGCCGATTACCTGGACCTGTGCCGCGTCGGCGGCACGCTCCCGGTCGCCGACTTCTTCGCCGCCGGCCGCCTCGACGTCCCCTGGCGCGACGGCGTCCTGGAGCGCGTCGTCGAAGGCGTCTGGAAGGCGCTGCAGTCGCTGGAGCGCGGCGGCGACTAGACGCGCGCGGGGAGCGCGCGGCGCGACGGCGGTGAAGCCTACGGAACGGAGAACGTCGTGGAGCCCGTGCCGTCGAGCGGCCCGTCGCCGTCGCTCGTATTCCACGTGCAGGTGACGACGGCGCGGACTGGCGCAGTGGAATCGACCGGCACGGCATAGGTGCCGTCGCCGTTGTCCGTGAGCGGGCCCACGGTGGGGTCCGGCAGGTCAGCGCAGCGCGCCACGAACTCGTCCGCGTAGACGATCTTTCCGCCACTGTCGGACGTCAGCGCGAAGCGCATCTCCAGAGACGCTGATCGGATCGCAGCGGGGAGCAGGTCGGTGATGCGCCGCAGGCCGAACCACGGCAGCAGCGCGCTGTCGACGTTCCACGCCCCGCCGAGGAAGTCGAAGAACTCCACCATCAGCGTCGTCGTTCCCTCGACGACGACCGAGAACGTCAGTGTTTCCCCCGAGTCGGTATTGTCGCGCCCGAAGTCGAAATCGACGTCCACCACGTCGCACGCGGAGCCGTCCACGACACGAGAGATGGTGAACGACGTGTTGTCGGCGAGCAGGACGTTGTTGACCCCCAGCGTCGTAGTCGTGGGCGTGCCCGACACCGTCATCCAGCCGGGGAGCGTGCCCATGAAGGGCGGGGTGTCGAACGAGTCGGGCCCGCCGCCGGGCGGGGTGGTGAACGGCGCCGCCAGTCCCGTCACACGTACGTTGTCGACGTAGACCTTGTGGTCGCCGCTCGTCATCTCCAGCCGAAGCCTGGCGGTCGCCGCACCCGGCGTGACGTTCACGCACACGTTCCGGTTGAAGGCCTGAATGGTCGCGTTGGTCTCCCAGGAACCGAAGTCGAGCGAGAAGATGGGAGACGAGAACCCCGCCATGTCGAACTCCGCCCGCCATTCGATCAGCTCGCCGCCGTTGGCGCCTTGCTGAGCTACGTCGAAGTCGAGGCAAAGCACGGAGAGCCCCGCGACGCTCGGCAGGACGATGTCGCTTGACCAGGCCGTCCCGTTCACGGCGACGGCCGCCGGATTGCCGCCGAGGTCGCTGTTGGTGGTGGGCGTGCCCGTGCCGGTGGGCGACCACCCGGCCGCGAACGACCCCGCCCCCGTCCCGAAGTCGTCGAAGAACATCTGCACGGGCTGCGGCACCGCGGTACACGTGATGCGCGCCGCCTCGCCCGGGATGGGTGTCCCGCTCGAATCGAGCGACACCGCGCAGCTGCCGGGCGTGCCGGCCGGCTGCGGGCCGGTGCACGTGACAGCCAGGTTGTCGGGGACCGCGCCGCAGCCGGTGCCGGCGTAAGCCCCTGGGTCGCAGATTTCAGCCGCCCCGCAGAGCGCCTCGTTCGGCGTCCCCACGCAGGTGCCCGCGGCGCACGCGTCGGTGGTGCAGGTCGCCCCGTCGTCGCAAGCCGTCGCGGTCAGCGGCACCGGCAAGCAAGCGGCGGCGGCCTCGCTGCACATCGAGCCGTTGCACTGGTTTTCGACCACGGAGCAGTCGCGCGTGGGGCCGCCGCAAACACCGTTCGTGCAGGTGTCGGGGTTCGTGCAGAAGAGGGCGTCGCCGCAAGTAATGCCGTTGGCGGCGTCGGTCGAGACGCAGACGCCGGCGACGGTGTCGCAGGTCCAGGTGCGACACGCCGTGTTCATGGGCGTGCAGTCGGGATCGCCGCTGCAGGCCACGGGGCCGCTGTCGGTGCCGGCGTCGAGACCGGAATCGAGCGCGCCCGAATCGGGGGCGCCGGAGTCGGGGACGACTCCGCCGTCCTCGAAGACGCAGTAAAGCTGGCCGCTCATGGCCTCGCGGCAGACGCGGCCGTCGGTGCAATCGGCATCCGTCTCGCAGCGCAGCTCGTCGAGCGAGCCGCGGAAGCAGGTGCAGCCGCCGGCGGCTCCCGCGGCGGTCGCGCCCGCCAGCATCACAGGGACCACGAGCGCGCGCGCGGCGGAGCGAAACACCGAGCTCAGTACCATGGGACCCCCACGATGAAGAGAGCGCCACCAGGAAGCGGCGCGAAGGAGACGGCCGGGGCCGGACGCGCGTCGTCGTCCCCGGCGGCGGCGCCGCCGCCGCCGAACGGGTGGCCGTCGACGAGCGCCATCACCACGGCGGCAGCCAGCACGGCGCCGCCGCCGGCGAGCAGACCGTCGGTGAGCCCGGCGAAGAGCCGCCCGCGCTTGACGATGCGCTCGGCGGCGTCCAGGTCCGCCAGACTCTTGCGCGGGTTCGCGCGGAAGTCGTGGTTCGCTTTGGCGGTCAGCGCCGCGGTCGGCACGGCCGCCGCGAGCAGCACGAGCCCGGCGACGCCGACGGGGACGACGGGAAGCCGAACGCCGCGATCGGGCGGTGGCACGGCGCCGCCGCCGGCCGCCGGCCTCGTCGCCGGCACCATCACCGGCCCGGCGGGGCCGGCCCCCGCCGCGGGCGCAGGCGCCTTGCCGGTGACGACGATTTCGGCCAGCCGCGCGTAGGCCGCAGGGCGCTCCGCCGAAGCCGTGGGCAGGGGCTCGCTCAGCTCGGTCACGAGCGACCCGTCGTGCGCGTAACGGCGCACCGCCGCCGAGACCTTGCCGTCCTTCGCGACGAGCTTGCCGATCACCAGTGCGTCGGCCTTGAAATGCTCCGCCAGCGCCCGAGCGCAGGCGGTGTCCATCGCCGTGCAGCCGACCGCCACGGTCATGTCGCGCAGCATGAGCGTCGAAGCGACGATGTCCCAGGCGGCCGTGCGAAAGCGCAGCTCGACGACGGCATTGAGCTGCAGCGGCTCTTTCTCGTAGGCGGCCGGGAGATCGAAACCCTCGAACGGGAAGATCACGACGCGGTTCGCCGTGTCGGCGCGCGCCGGGCCGGCGGGCGCCGCAAACGACACGGCGGCGGCCATCGCGGCGAGCGCGAGCGGAGGTCTACGCATCGCGCGATCCTAGTTTCGCCCCACGCGCCTGTCCATTTTCGTCAGGCGGCGGGCGTGCCGCGCGCTGGCGCGAGGACGTCGGCGCCCTCGTCCGCGCCGGCGGCCACGGCCGCGGTGGCGGTGACGGCGCCGTCCTTCCCGTTGCGGCGGGTCACCAGTGGGTCGCGCAGGTAGGTGTCGGTGAGCAGCGGGCGCTTGCGCCGCAGCGGCGCGGACGCCCGCGCCGCCAGCCCCTGCGCCACCAGCAGCGCCTGCGCCGCCACCCCGAGCTCGGCGAGCGGGCGGTCGAGCAGCCCCATCATCAACAGGCGCTGCTCGGCGACGCGGTTGGTCGCATCCAGAAACGTCGGCAGGTGGCGCAGCACCTCGTGGCCCATGTCGAGGCGGCGCGCCAGCAGCGCGGCGAACAGCTTGAGGGCGTGCAAGGAAACGAGCACCTGACCCAGCAGCCGCCGCCGGATGCCCGGGCGCTCGCGCACGGCGCGCTCCGTCCAGCGCTCGCCGAAGTCCACGTGCCGCTCCTCCTGGCGCGTGGCCGCCTCGAGGATGGCCACCATGCGCGGATCGTCGAGCGTGTCGCACAAGGCGTAGAACACCATCAGCACGAAGCCCTCGCCCTGCGCCATCTCCAGCGCCGTGTGCTCCTCGAAGTCGTCGCCGATGAATCCCGTGGCGAGGAACCGCACCATCGGGTGCGCGGCGACGGGACGCGTGCCGAGCAGATCGAAGATGCGCAGGAACTGGTTGACGTGGCTGAACTCCTCGGTCGCCTGCCTGGCCAGGAACTGCGCAGCGGAGAGGTCGGGGGCCACGTGGATCCAGTGCCCGACCTGGATCCCGGTCACCTCCCCGTACAGGAACTGGCTGAAAATCCAGCTCAGCAGCTCGCGGTCGCGCTCCACCCGGAAACGCGCACCGCCGAAGTCGTAGGTCATGTCCGCGCGCGTCAGCAGCATGAGCCGACGCTAGCCGCTCCCCCGCCCGCCTGCAACCGCTGCGCGGCGCGAGCGCTCGCCCCGGCGCGGGCTCAGGACGCGGAATGCACGTACCGGTCGGCCAGCTTGGGCTGGTTCGCCGCGCGCATGACGGCGAGCTGCGCCTCCGCGAGACGATCGAGCAACGACGCGTCCACCAGGCCGGGCACGCAAGAGACCTCGCCGGCGGCGAGGCCCGCCAGCGACGCGGTCACGATGTCGGCCGCGGACATCATCGGCGGCATGCGGCTGCGGTCGATCCCCTGCACCGTGTGGAACTCCGTGGCCACCAGCCCCGGCAGGCACACCTGGACCTTCACGCCCGTGCCGGCGAGCTCCCCGGCCAGCGCCTGGCTGAAGGCGACGAGGTACGCCTTCGCCCCGGCGTAGGTCGCGCGGTGCGGTAGCGGGCTCGGCGGGAGCGTGCCGCTGAGCGCCAGCAGCGAGGCCACGTTGATCACCGCGCCCGCGCCGCGGCGGACCATCCCCGGCAGGGCCGCACGCGTCAGTCGAGTGGCCGCCAGCACGTGCACGCGCACGAGGTCCTCCGCCACGGCGGGATCGACCTGGACGAAGGGACGATAGCCGCCGAAGCCGGCGTTATTGACGAGGAGCTGAAGGACGTCATCCTCGGCGAGGCGCGTCTCCACCGCGGCGCAGGCACCGGCGTCGCACAGATCGGCGGCGAGCACGTCGGCCTGCGCCCCGGTTTCACGGCGCAGGCGCTCGGCCAGCGCTTCGAGGCGCTCGCGGCGGCGGGCGACGAGCACCAGGTCGAAGCCGTCGCGGGCCAGGCGCTCGGCGTAGGCCTCGCCGACCCCGGACGAGGCGCCGGTCACGAGCGCGCGCGGTCGGGTCGGTGCAGTCGCCATGGGATCCTCCTTCTTGGAAAGGGCCGGACGGTCAGCACGTGCCGCAGTCGGCAGCGCACGACGTGCAGTCCTCGAAGAACGGCGAGCAGACCCCGTCGCCGCAGGTGGGGAAACAGAAGCCGCAGTCGGGCGGGCAGGTGAGACACGTCTCGCCGGCGCCCGTATCGCACGTGCCGTCCAGGCAGGCCGGGCAGACGCCGCAATCGGCGATGCAGGTCCCGCACACCTCCGGCGGCGTGCAGGCGCCGTCGCCGCAGGCAACGCCGCACGGGCCGCAGTCGGCCGCGCACACCGTGCAATCCTCGCCGCTGTCGCAGAAGCCGTCGCCGCACACGGGGCCGCCCCCGCCGCACGCACAGGCCCCCCCGCAGGCGCACCCGCCGCCGAGCCCGCAGTCGAAGACCCCGCCGCACAGCGACTGCGCATCGCACTCGCACAGATCGTCCCAGCCGGTCGTGCAGCAGTAGGAGTCGCACGCGCACACCGTCGCCACGCACGGGTCGCACGCGGCCGCCAGCGGGCCGCCCGCCACGCACAGGCCGTGTGCGCACGCTGAGCAGGTTCCGCAGTCGGCGGGGCACGTCGCGCACGTCTCGCCGCTCGCCCCGCTGCACGCGCCGTCGCCGCACGTCGGGCAGGCGCCGCAATCGGCGGGACACGTCATGCACGTCTCGCCGCCCGCTGCCCCGCCGCACACGCCGTCGCCGCACGCAGGACAGATGCCGCAGTCAGCCGGGCAGAGGGCGCACGTCTCGCCCAGCGCCGTCTGACACGCGCCGTCCCCGCACGCCGAGCAGGTGCCGCAGTCGGCGGGGCAGGCGACGCACGTCTCGCCCAACGCCCCTTCGCAGGAGCCGTTGCCGCAATTCACGCACCCCCCGCCGCAATCGGCCGGACAGGCGGCGCAACTCTCGCCGAGCCAAGTCTGACACACGCCGTCGGGGCAGGTCATGCACGTCCCGCAGTCGTCTTCGCACGTCGCACAGCTCTCGCCGACCGTGCCGTCGCAGACCCCGTCGCCGCAAGACGGACACACCCCGCAATCGAGCGGGCAGTTGCAGCCGGTCTCGCCGGCGGCGGTGTCGCACATCTCGTCGCCACACGACGCGCACAGTCCGCAATCCGGCGGGCAGGTGTTGCAGCTCTCGCCCGCGCCGCACAGCCCGTCGCCGCACCCCGGGCAGACGCCGCACTCCGAAGGGCACGTCGTGCAATCTTCGCTGGCCGAGTCGCATACGCCGTCGCCACAGCCGGGGCAGGCGTCGCAATCGAGGGGGCACGAGCCACACGTCTCCCCCGGCTGGCACACGAAGTTGCCGCAGCAGTTACCGCAGTCACCCGTGCAGTTGCCGCAGTTCTCGCCCAGCCACGTCTGGCACAGGCCGTCGCCGCAGGGGCACGCGCCGCAGTCCACGGCGCAGGTGCCGCAGTCCTCGCCCACGGCGGTGTCGCACGTGCCGTTCGGGCAGGGGCAAGCGCCGCAGTCCGCGACGCACGTCGTGCAGTCCTCGCCGCTGAGCAAGTCGCAGAAACCGTCGCCGCAGGCGCACAGCGGGCAGTCGAACGAGCAGCTCAGGCAGGTCTCCCCGCCGGCCACGTCGCAGAAGCCGTCGCCGCACCCGGGACACAGGCCGCAATCGAACGGGCAGCTCGTACAGTCTTCGCCGGCGCTGCACATCGAGTCGCCGCAGCCGCCGCAAGTTCCGCAGTCGGGCGGGCACAGCAGGCAGCTCTCGCCGGCGGCCAGATCGCACAGCCCGTCGCCGCACGGCGGGCAGACGCCGCAGTCCTCCGGGCAGGTCAGGCAGATCTCGCCCATGGCGAAGACGCACAGGCCGTCGCCGCAGGTGAAACACGGCCCGCAGTCGGCCATGCAGCTCATGCAGCTTTCGCCGGCGAGCGCGTCGCAGGCGCCGTCGCCGCACACCGCACAAGCGCCGCAGTCGGCCGGGCAGCTCATGCACCCTTCGCCGGCGAGCGCGTCGCAGGCGCCGTCGCCGCAAGGACACTCGCCGCAGTCCGCCGTGCAGGTGCCGCACGTCTCGCCGGCCGCCGAGTCGCAGGCGCCGTCGCCGCACGTGGCGCAGGCGCCGCAATCCACCGGACAGCTTGCGCACGTCTCG